>JAZQQD010000094.1:0-11305 GCA_045628895.1 Faecousia sp. | reverse complement strand
TGGTGACCCGTACGGGAATCGAACCCATGTTACCGCCGTGAAAGGGCGGTGTCTTAACCGCTTGACCAACGGGCCTGGTAGCGGCAATCTGATTCGAACAGATGACATACCGGGTATGAACCGGCTACTCTACCAACTGAGTTATGCCGCCATGTGGTCAAGCCAGCTTCGGCACCGCCGAAACCAGCTTCATCATTGTATACGATGAGCCCATTTTTGTCAAGTATTTTTCTCAAAAAATCTGGGGAAAATTTTCCCGGGGTGATGAAAATGAAAGTATGGCGTAAAATAATGCTGTTCAGTCTCGGGGGTACCGGATACATGGGATTGGAGCTTTTATGGCGGGGCTGGACCCATGGCAGTATGTTTCTGGCCGGGGGAACTGCCTTCCTGCTGCTGGGAGAAATAGACCGTCACCGGTTTCCGGTTCTCCCGAAAATGCTTCTGGGAGCCCTGTGTATCACCGGGGTGGAGCTGGTTTCCGGCCTTCTTGTAAACCGGAATCATCAGGTTTGGGATTACAGCGGCCTTCCTCTTTCTCTGGCAGGGCAGATTTGCCTGCCCTTTGCCCTTTTGTGGATGGGGTTGACGATTCCGGGGTGCATCCTTTTTCGGGTGCTGGATTACCGTTTGCCTGCCTAAAAGAATTGCCCCACCTTTCGGTGGGGCAAAGAAGTTTTTGCTTATGCGTAGGTGTACAGGTCGCCGGCTTCCACGAAGGTGATGGGCAGCTCGTCGCCAACCAGGGGACGCAGGTACTCTTCTGCGTGACGCATGCCGGCTTCCTCCTGGACAAAGTGACCGGGGATGATCATGCCCTTGTTCTTGCCCAGCTGAGCAGCGTCATAGATGTACAGGGGTACGGTCCAGTCCACGGTCTCGCCGGGGATGACCACATCGTAGTCCCAGGATTTTACCACCTGATCGTTGTTGCTCCAGTTGGTGTGGGGGCCGGGGAGCAGATGGCCGATCCAGCCAACGGTCTTGACCTTGGCATCGGGGTTGCCGATGTAGCGGATGTGCTCCAGGTGCATGGCGCTCTTGATGTGCTGTACCAGCTCGCCCAGAGTGGTCTCGGGGATCAGGAAGGAGCTCTCGCGGGTTCCCTCCACGACGTATTCTTCCCAACCCAGGGACTTCACCATGTAGTGGAAGATGCCGTCGGGCTTGTGGGCGTGCATATGGTCGTGGTCACGGAATACCACGATGCCGTGCTCCTTCAGAATGGCCAGCTTCTCTTCGTAGACATCGTTGCCCTTCAGCCAATCGCACTCGTCGTCGTAGCCGCTGAAGAAGGTGGGCTCATGAACGAAGATGAAGTTTGCGCCGATCTCAATAGCCTTGCGGACGATGGGCATGGTGGGAGCGATGGAAACCAGAATGCCGGTGCATTCCACATTGGTGTCACCGCCGACGGCGACATCGCAGGTTCTGCGGTCACCCAGGTCGGGATGGTAGGCAAGAAGCTTATCAATAATATTCTGAATGGTCATTGGGGGATTCCTCCTTCAATTTTGCGGCTCTGCCGCATATTTCTAAGAATACCATAGCGGATAGCGAGGAGAAATGATAGTAATTTTGTAAAAAGGTTTTTCGGAAATATCGAATGGATTTTATTTTTGCTCTCTGGCATTCTCATCCATTTGGGTAAGGAAGCCCAGAAGCTGTTCCTTTTCCTCCGGGGTCAGTCCCTGTGTGATCTGATCGTTGAAGGTGTTGTAGAACTGCAGAATCACATTCAGCATATTCTCGCCTTCCTCGGTCAGATACATCTTGTATTGACGGCGGTTTTCCGGATCCTGCTCCCGGCGGATATGCCCCATACTCTCCAGCCGTCCGGCATCCCGGGCAACGCTGCCCTTGTCCAGAGCAAAGAAGGCAGTGATCTGATCCTGGTTTGCGCCGGGATGTCTGCCCAGATGCAGAATGATGAGATGCATGGTACCCACATATCCCAAGGGGGTCAGAATACTGCGGAGCTTGCGAATCCGCTGACGGTTGATCCGCAGAATCCGCCAAAGGATTTCGTGATGCATTTACGAAACCTCCTGCAAAGCAGCGGCTTCGGCGGCCTTGATTTTTTTATGGATGCTCAGATAAACGGGAATTGCCAGAGCCAGGGAAACGATATCAGCCACACCCTGAACGGAAGCTACACCGAATGCGCCGAAGGCCCAGGCCAGAATGGGAACCAGGGGAATGAAGCAGGTGCCCTGACGGCAGGTGCTCAGCAGCAGAGCGCCCTTGGCATCGCCCAATCCGGCGCAGAGCATATTGACGATTGCGACCCAGCCGTGAAGGGGCAGAGCCAGGCACTGGATGCGGATGCACAGAGCGCCGATCTTCTGCATTTCGGGGTCAGCCTTGGCAAAAAGACCGATGGCACCGTTGGCGAAAACTGCCAGCAGAATACCCATAATGGCACCGCCGACAATGGCCACCTTGGAGGAGAAACGGAAGGATTCGTGGACGCGGTCATAGCGCTTTGCGCCCCAGCTGAAGCCGGCAACAGGCTGGAAACCGGTGCCCAGACCCAGAATAATGCCCATGGGGAACATCATGACTCTGGTGGAAACGCCGATGCCTGCCAGCACGGAGTCGGAGATCTGGCCAGCAATCCGGTTCAGCACGATGGCTGCCACCACGGCCAGACCGGAGCGGAACATGGAGGAGGAGCCGATGGCCACGATCTGACCCATAATGTCCGCGTTGATGAGGATCTTCTTGGGGGCCATCTTCAGGACGCTGCGGCGGGTGATGTAGGGGTAGATCAGCACGGAGAAGGTGATGAACTTGGAGATGGCGGTTGCCATGGAAGCACCGGCAACACCCAGGTTCAGCTTGAAGATGAAGATGGGATCCAGGAAGCAGTTGATGATACCGCCGGAGGCCATACCCACCATGGAGAGCATGGAGTTGCCCTCAGCCCGGAGGCACTGGTTCATAACGAAGTTGCCAGCCATGAAGGGGGCAACCAGCAGAACATAGGTAGCATACTGGATGGCGTACTGCTCGCAGGTGTCGGTGGCACCCAGGAGACGGACCATGGGATGCATAAAGGTGATGCCCAGAATCATGACCAGAGCGCCGAAGCCCATGGCCAGGAAGAAGGCGGTGGAGAGAACCCGGTTTGCCTTGTCCCGGTCACCGCTTCCCAGCAGACGGGAGATGTAGCTGGCGGCACCCACAGCCAGCATGGAGCCGGCCATCATGATGATCTGATCCAGAGAGCCGTTGACGCTGACGGCAGCGGTAGCATTGGTGCCCAGGCTGGATACGAAGTAGGTATCGGCCAGGGAATAGATGGAGTTAATGAGGAATGCGATAATGGAGGGCAGAGCCATGCTTGCGATGAGGCTGGGCATGGGGGTGGTGAGCATTCTGGTTGCCCGATCGACGGAGTTTTGTTTCGCCATGGGAAGAACCTTCTTTCTTAGATTTCCGATTGTTTTATGTGCAACTGTTTTACATGCAACATCGTAACACGCAAAAGGGAAAAAGTCAACAGAGCAAAACAAAAGAAGCGAAGATCCTGTGATCTTCGCTTCATAATGTGTAATATGAAATTACAGGTACTTCTTCATACCCTCGGAGGCCAGAGCGGGATCATCGGAAATAGTGATGGTGATCTCCATGTTGTTGACCTGAGCAAAGGTGTCAGCCCAAGCAACGAACTCTTCTGCAGCAGCGCGGTCACTGCCAATGGTCTTGTACAGGTTGTCGATGTACACATGGGTAATGTCGAAGTTGCCGGCGTGCATGCCGCTCAGGAAGCCCTTGAGCATGTCGGGGTTGCTGATGCCGTACTCAGAAGAGTCCACCAGACGGGCGCGATGGCTGATATCATAGGTCAGCTTCTTGCCGTACTCGATGCAGGTGACATCGCCGGTAGCGTTTGCCAGAGCGTCATTGATGGAGTCGATCAGCTTCTTGGTCTTGCCGGAGCCCTTCAGGCCCATAATAATATGAATCATCGGATATTCCTCCTTTGGTTGCCGTTTGTTGGCTTACTTTGATTCTACCAATAAACCGTGAATTTTGCAATAGTTATTTTGTGAAAATGCCCGGGGGAAATTATTTCTCATAGCCGGGCTTGCCCAGAAGCTCAAACATATTGCGTTTGTAGTATTCAA
Organism: Faecousia sp.; assembly: GCA_045628895.1. Taxonomy (GTDB): domain Bacteria; phylum Bacillota; class Clostridia; order Oscillospirales; family Oscillospiraceae; genus Faecousia. The sequence continues at coordinate 7,172 of JAZQQD010000094.1, read as the reverse complement.
CGCCGGGCTGATTGAAGGGATTGACCCCCAGCAGATAGGCAGAAATGCCGCAGCTCAGCTCCAGGAAATAGAAAAGCTCGCCCAGCTTGCCTTCATCCAGTTCACCGGCATCCATGGTGATCACGGGAACGCCCCCATCCACATGGGCAGCCAGGGTGCCCTGAAATGCCTGCTCGTCCACATAGTCCAGGGTTTTGCCTTCCAGATAGTTGAGGCCGTCCAGATTCTTCCAGTCAGAGCCGATGGTGACTTTCTGAGCAGGGGGATCGAAGCGGACCATGGTTTCAAAGATGTTGCGCTGACCCTGCTGGATCATCTGTCCCAGGGAGTGCAGATCGGCGGTGAGCTCCGCGGTGACAGGGAACAGACCCTTGCCATCCTTGCCCTCGGATTCACAGAAGAGCTGCTGCCACCAGAGACCAAACATCTTAAAGCTGGGCTCGAAGGACTCAAAAAGCTCAATGGCCTTGCCCTGGCGGTACAGCAGATTGCGCACAGCGGCATAAAGCCACACGGGATTCTCAAAGGAGCGGACATCATAGGCTTCCTTGGCTTCAAATGCGCCCTTCATGACATCCATAATGTCGATGCCGGCCACAGCCATGGGCAGCAGACCCACGGGAGTCAGCACGGAGTAACGGCCGCCCACATCGGAGGGAATCACGAAGCTTTCCCAGCCTTCCTCGGTGGCCATCTGCCGCAGGGCACCGTCGCAAGGGTCGGTAATGGCGAAAATGTGCTTCTTTGCCTCGTCGGTGCCGTATTTCCGCTCCAGCATCCAGCGCAGAGCGCGGGTGGCGATGGCAGGCTCGGTGGTGGTGCCGGACTTGGAGATAATGGCGATGGAGAAGTCCTTGCCCTCCAGCAGATGGGTTAGCTCATTCCATGCCCGGGTAGAAAGACCGTTGCCGGCAAAGAAGATCTGGGGATTGCCTTTACTCTTGCCGATGTTGCGGTTTGTGCCCTGGAGCAGTTCAATAGCAGCTCTGGGCCCCAGATAGCTGCCGCCGATGCCGACAACCACGAAAACGTCGGACTGTTCCCGGATCCGCCACGCAGCAGTCTGAATTCGGAGGATCTCCGGATTCGGATCTTTGACGGGCAGTTTCAGCCAGCCTAAGTAGTCGCTGCCCTCACCGGAGCCCTCTGCAAGGGCGCAGTGCGCATCAAATATCTCTTTTTCAATACCCAATAGATCGGGAAGCGCAATCTCTCCCCAAACATTGGAGATGTCAACCTTAATCATTTTGCGAAAGTCATCCTTTCTCATGATGTTCCAGGGTATAAGATACTCTATTTCGAAAACAAACGCAAGGGGCTTCCCGAAAAATTATGGATTTCTTCATAAATTGTAATGGCTTTTTCCGGAATCAGGCTGTATAATGAAAGAAAAATCCGACAGGAGGAAAATGTATGAAATACGGTTTCGGCGTCGATCTGGGCGGCACAACGGTTAAGCTTGCCTATTTTTCTGAGGAGGGCGAAATGCTCCACAAGTGGGAGATCCCCACGGTGACTTCCGACAGCGGCAGCCATATCCTGCCGGATATTGCGGATGCAATTAACGGTTATCTGGCAGAAATCGGCACCCCCAAGTCTCGGATCATCGGCGTGGGCATCGGTGTTCCCGGCCCGGTCAACAATCACGGCATCGTCAATAAATGCGTCAATCTTGGCTGGGGGGAGACCAACATCCCGGAGATCCTGTCTTCTCTCACCGGTCTGCCCGTTAAGGCAGGCAACGATGCCAATGTAGCTGCTCTGGGCGAAAGCTGGAAGGGCGGCGGACAGGGCTGCGAGAATATGGTCATGGTTACCCTGGGTACCGGTGTCGGCGGCGGCATCATTCTGGGCGGCAATATCATCCACGGTGTCCACGGTGCCGGCGGCGAGCTGGGCCACATGGTGCTGAACCGGGATGAAACCGAGAAGTGCGGCTGCGGCAAGCGGGGCTGCGTAGAGCAGTATTGCTCTGCCACCGGTATCGTCATGCTGGCAAAGCGTTTCCTTGCTGCCAGCGAGGATCCTTCTGCCATGAGAGATGTGCCGGAGCTGACCTGCAAGGATATTTTCGACCTGGCTCGCAGCGGCGATGCAGCTGCTATGGTGGTGCGTGAGCAGTATTTCTCCCTGCTGGGCGAGTTCCTTGCCAACCTCTGTGCCGTGGTGGATCCCGAGAGGATCGTTCTGGGCGGCGGTGTCAGCAAGGCCGGACAGGAGCTCATCGATGGCATGAAGAAGTATTTTGAGAAATATGCCTTCCATGCTACCAAGGGTGTGCAGTTCTCCCTGGCATCCCTCGGCAATGATGCCGGTGCCTACGGCGCCTTCAAGCTGGTTCTGTAACAGAACGTTCTGAAAGGAAATCGTCATTGCGAGGCAGTGCGCACACTGCCGTGGCAATCCGTTTCCCTTGCACAAAAAATAAAAGCGGTCATTGTGACTTGGCATGGTTTTGCCGGTTCGCAATGACCTCTTTTTTTGTTTCTTGCTGGTTAATAATCTTTCTTGCTGATTAACAAATACTCACTTGCAAATAGAAAAAATCTGTCATAAAATCACAGCAGGATCGATCCGCAAAGGGGAGGAACTGTATGCTTGGCGACGTGATCTTGGAATACCGTAAAAAACTGGGTATGACCCAGGAGGAAATGGCAAAGCGTTTGGGCGTGACTACGCCTGCGGTGAACAAATGGGAAAAGGATAAAACCATGCCCGATGCAACCCTGATTGCACCCATTGCAAGGTTGTTGGGCATTACCACGGATACCCTGCTGAACTTCAAAAAAGAACTGACCGAGGAAGAAACCGAAGACTTTATTCTGGAATTGCGGCAATCCCGTCCGCGAAAACCTTATGCCGAGGCTTTTGCCATGGCTCGTGAAAAGATCCGGGAGTATCCGAGAAACTATGATCTGCTTCTGTCCTCGTTTTTCGCGCTGGACCCGGATCATCAGCCGAAGCCTGTGGAAAATGCCGAAGAATATGACCGTGAGGTAGAGCAGTGGCTTCTGCGCTGTTTGGAATCCGAGGACAAGGATATCTGGAACTGTGCGCTGGAATCCACGATTTGGTGGTTTATTCGTCATAAGCAGTTTGAAAGGGCAATGGAATATACGGAGCTATACCCGGAAAAATCCGGGGAAAGACGGCGAAATCAGTCCTATATTTATGCCCAAATGGGCAAGCGGGAGGATGCCTACCGGATTTTGGAGGAATTGCTGCTGGATACCGGAGAGGAACTGCAGAGAGTATTTTGCGATCTTTGCATGATGTATATGAAGGATAACGACGCAGCTATGGCAGAGAAAACTGCCAGGGCAGAAGGAAAAATAGCTGCTGCCATGGACAGGGGGAAGTTCAGCGAAATTTCTCCCATGCTGAATGTGCTGAGCTGGAAGGAAGACAAAGCGGAGTACAACCGACTGATGCGGCAGATGCTGGAATGTGTGGATACCTTGGGAGAATTTACGGAGTCACCGCTTTACCAGCACATGACCCTCCGACCCGTCCTTCCGCAGCCTGTTGAAGAAATTCGGGAATCTCTTAAAAACTGGATGGAAAGAGACGAGAATTCCAAAAACGGAGCAGAAAACGAATAAAAAGTCAGCATTATTAAGGAAAAGCTTTATTGTATACGCTGAACAAAAAAATAAACCGTCATTGCGAACCAGTGACCGATGTCACTGGTGTGGCAATCCGTACCCCTTATCATGATGGTTATCAAACATTGCAAAGGAGAACGGATTCCCACGCCAGCGAGCGCGCTGGCTCGAAATGACGGCATTTTTATTTGTATTGCTTTCTTTTTGAAGGCAATTTCTTTTGTGAGAGACGCTTGTTTACTGCTTCAGCAGATTGATGATGGCCTGGGTGTAGATATCCACCTGGGTTTGCAGACCCTCGATGGTCAGGCACTCGTTCTTATCGTGGATATGGGCATCGATCTCCGGGAATTCACAGCCGAAGGCGATGATGCCGGGGATGCTCTTGGCATAAGTGCCGCCGCCGATGACCATGGGCTTCCGGGTGGTGTCCCCGGTGACCTCGGTATAGGCCTCGTACAGACCCTTGACCAGAGGAGATTCGGGGTCATGGAACAGGGGAGTGCCCACATTACGGATCTCTACCTTGCCCTTCTCGTCCTCCAGCTTGCCCTCGGTGAGTTTATAGATGTCCTCAGGAGTATAGGTCACGGGATAGCGGATGTCGATGGTGCCGTAGATTACGCCGTTTTCGGTTTTCATAATGCCGTTGTTCAGGGTCAGAGCGCCGTAGGCATCCTCAATCTTCAGGCCGATGCCGCTGCCGTCGCAGGCGGTGCCGATGTGGCTCATGTAGAAGTCCACGAAATCGTCTTCCATTCCGGCCTTCTGCAGAGCCTCCATGGTGTAGGCTGCGGCATTGACTCCCAGATGGGGAGTGCTGGCGTGGGCGGCAACGCCCTGAGCATCAATGGTCAGCTTGCCATCATCCTCAGTAAGGGTGAAGCTCTTGAGGGGAGTGGCAGCCAAAGCGGCTTCCAGCTTGTCCTTGCAAACGCTGTGGTTGGGGATCACGGTAACGCAGTGATTGCAAACCGCGTTGGAAACAAAGCCGCCGTTCATGGAGAGAATCTTGGTATTCTTGCTGGAAAACAGCATGCCGCAGCCGCCCTTTTCACCGAAGATGCCGGGGAAATAGCCGTCGGGGGTGAAGCCTGCGGTGATGGGCTCTTCGTGCTCTACATAGTATTTCATGCAGCGGGAGCCGGTTTCCTCGTTGCAGCCCATGAGCAGACGGACACGCTTGTTCATGGGCACACCGGATTTGCGCACCAGATCCATGGCATACAGGGTGGCGATCACGGCACCCTTGTCGTCGGTAACGCCGCGGCCGTAGACGGTATCTCCAATGCGGGTCATAGTAAAGGGATCCGTGTCCCAGCCTTCTCCTGCGGGCACCACATCCAGGTGGGCAGCAATGCCGATGATCTCCTCGCCCTGGCCCATTTCGGCGTAGCCGCAGTAGTTGTCAAGGTTCTTTGTGGCAAAGCCCATTTCCTCGGCAATTTTCAGACCCTCTGCCAGGCAGTCTGCAGGACCCTGGCCGAAGGGCATGCCGGGTATGGCTTCCGCCAGCTGGGAATCATACTGCACCAGTCGTGCCAGATTATTTAACATTTCCTCGGTAAGAGGCTTGATTTGCTCCAGTCTTTTCATGGAAATTCCTCCCAAATTGATTTGATAGGATTATAGCATTTCGGGGATTTTCCGTCAAGGGAGAGAAAAATGCGGCTGCCGGTTGGCAGCCGCAAATATGGTTCAGGAAACACTGTCAAACTGTGCATCGTAAAGTTGACTGTAGAAGCCTTTTTCGGCCATAAGGGACTCGTGGTTGCCCTGCTCCACAACTCTGCCGTCCCGCAGCACCAGAATATGGTCGGCGGAACGGATGGTGGAAAGTCGGTGGGCGATAACAAAGCAGGTTTTGCCCTTCATCAGCTGCCGCATGGCATCCTGGATTCGCTGCTCGGTCTGGGTATCCACGTTGGAGGTGGCCTCGTCCAGAATCAGCATATTGGCATCCAGCAGCATGGCTCTTGCGATGGTCAGCAGCTGCTTCTGACCCTTGGAGATGGAGGTGCCGTTGTCGGAAAGCAGGGTCTGGTAGCCCTGGGGAAGACGGCTGATATAGGAGTGGATGTGGGCAGCCTTTGCCGCAGCCTCCACCTCTTCCTGGGTGGCACCGGGTTTTCCGTAGGCGATGTTGTCGAAGATGGTGCCGTGGAACAGCCAGGTGTCCTGCAGGACCATGGTGTAGGCGCTGCGCAGAGAACTCCGGGTTACATCCCGAATATCGTTTCCGTCCACCCGAACCGTGCCGGAATCTACATCGTAGAACCGCATGAGCAGGTTGATGATGGTGGTCTTGCCGGCACCGGTGGGGCCGACAATGGCGGTGAGGGAACCAGGGGTGGCATGGAAGTTCAGATTCTCGATGATTTTGGTGCCGGGAACATAGGAGAAATCCACATCCTCCAGGGTCACATCGCCTTCCACATCGGTAAGGATCCGTGCATCTGCCGCGTCCTCCTTTTCCGGTTCCGCGTCAATGAGGTAGAATACCCTCTCTGCCGCCGCAAAGGCGCTTTGCAGCTCGGCAATGATATTGGCAAATTCGTTGATGGGGCCGGAGAACCGCCGGGAATACTGCACAAAGCTGCTTAGGTCACCCAGTTTGATCTGCCCCTTGAGGAACAGGGTGGAGCCGAATACGCAGACCAGGGCCAGGGAAATGTTGTTGATAAAGTTGACGGAGGGGCCGGTGATGGTGCCGAAGGCTTCTGCCACGGTGTAGGCGTCCACGGCTTCCTTATTCTTCTCGTCGAATTTTTCCAGAACTGCCTTCTCCCGGCCGTAGGCGCGGATGGTTTTCTGACCGGAGAGCATTTCCTCCACGAATCCGTTGAGCCGGCCCAGCTTGGCGCTGCGGCGGCGGAACAGGGGACGCACCTTGCCGGTGAGCCACTTGGAGAAAACCACGGTCATGGGAACCGTAAATACGAAGATCAGCACCAGCTTGGGGGCGATGCTCATCATCATAATAAAGGAAACCACAACGGTAATGATGGTCTGCAGGATCTGCAGCAGATCGGTGGAAATGCTCTGGTTCACGGTGTCCACATCATAGGTGATGGTGGATATGATGTCGCCGGTCTGATACCGGTCGAAGAAGCTGACAGGCAGAGCGGAAAGCCGCTCAAATACGTCGTGACGCATCTGGTTGGAGACCCGCCGGGAAAGGAAGGTCATGACAACCTGCAGCAGGAAGGTCAAAGCCGTGGAGGAAATATAGAAGATCAACATCAGAATGACGCAGCGGTAAACCACGGGAAAATCCACGTTTCCCTGTCCGGTAATGGCATTGATGGCCTTGCCGGAGAGCTTAGGGCCGTAGAGGTTTAGTAAGCTGCTGCTCATGGAGAGGATCAGCGCCAGAATCAGCAGGAGCCGGTTTCTGCCCAGGTAAGTCCAGAGCCGCTTCAGCAGGACACCTCTGGGCAGGTGGGTAGCCTGTAAGCCGCCCCGTTTGTCACCGCTCATTTCGCCTTTGGTGTATCGGCCTCCGCCGATAATTCCGGGGTTTGCCAACAGACTCCCTCCTTTCGGTCGCCCATCTGGGCAACGGCG
>JAZQQD010000093.1:0-3066 GCA_045628895.1 Faecousia sp. | reverse complement strand
TTCCACCCCGGAGGCCGGGTCATAGGAAAAGTCCTTCACATGAACTTCGTAAATGATAGTTTCCGTCTGTCTTCCCGGGGCGTGATCCGAAGAAAAGCCTTCGGGATCTGTCGTTTTTAGGTCAATGACCATGCCTCGCTTTCCGTTCAAGCCGGCGGCTTTGGCATAGGGATCCACTGCAATCGAAGTCCGTCCCCGGTATTTGACAGCATAGGTATAGTACATCCCCGAGAGATTCCCCGGAAGGGTCACGCTCCACACACCTTTTTCCCCTTCCGTCATCGCATAAGCCTGGGGCACCTCCTGCTCATGACCGGTATGGTAAAGCTGAAGAATCACATTCTTCGCTGTAGGCGCCCAGAGGAAGAACGCCGTTTCGTTCTCGCCGGGAAAGCTGCCCAAGGGCGCATCAGTATGATATTTTCGGGCAAACTCCGCAGAGTCAAAACGGTGTTCTTTTATTGTGTTCATACGAGATACCTTTCAGGTCGCAAAATAAAGGATTTGCTAATTTAACGAATCAGAACATCATCCAGCCAAGAAGGGCAACCATCAGCAGCAGGAATGGATACAGAGCATAACGCACCGGGCGGAGGGAAAAACCCTCCTCTCCCTTATACATTCCTACAATGAGGAAACCGAAGGGAGAAAACATAAAGAGGGGATTGCCCACGCAGCAGCAAATGGCCACCGCCGCAGCCAGAAAATAACTCAGAGCTGGGCGATTCCACAGAATCCACAAGGTAGTAACAATCAAGAGCATGGGTACGCCGTACTCCACCCGCAGCATCAACGACCACAGAATGGCGGCGCAGAAGATAAACACCTTGATAAGGACATTTTTGGCAGAAAGTCCGGAATATGTGCGGTAAAAATACAGCATCACCAGAGCCAGCACCAGAGAAAAGAGCGGGTTTCTGGTTTTCCCCCACACAGTAGCCGTTAAGGCCAGGTGATATGGGATCTCGCTGACTGCTGCAACGCCCAGCAGACGCAGGAAATAATGCTTTACGCTTTTGGTCTTTGTGAAGCCCTCGGTAAGCAGTACCGCAAAAATAGGTACCGCACAGGAGCTCACCGCTTCCAGCGCCAGTGAAACTGCCGCGGCAGACATACCGCCGGACATATCCAGTACCCGAAGAAGATCTTCCCCGGTACCCGTAGCCACGCCCAGAACCCGGTTTTGCAGAATGCCGCGGCTGAGCACCCCGAGGATGGACAAAACAAGGCCCCAAAGGCGTAGGGTTTTCCGGGTAATGCCGACAGATTCTGCTCTATGATTGCTTAGCCGTTCCGCCATAGTATGCTCCATTTCTAACCAATCTTTGTCTGGTTTCTCATTTAGGCCCCCCTTACAAAAGAGAGGCTTTGTGGACATTTATTTTTTCAGCACCGCCACACCGAAAGCTGGCAGAATAAGGGTTGTTCCTTCCATGGTAATTTCCTCGTCCCCCACGGACAAAGTCGCAGCAAGAGAGAAATCGCCATAGGCAGAAAGATCAACCGCTCCCGTATTGTTTTGGATATTCATGAGGATGATGCAGGTTTCCTCTCCCCAGGTCTTTCTCTGGGCACTGATGCAGCCAACATTCAAGGCTTCCTCCGCAGTAGTGCGGCCGTGAGAGATGACGGGCAGAGCCTGCCGGATTGCAATGGCCTGCCGGTAATAGTTATAGATGGAAGTATCATCGTTCTCCTGTATCTCCAGGCTGCCGAAGCGGTAGCTCTCAGGGAGCTCACACTCAGGGGGAGGATCGGTAACGCCATTGTCCCTAGCCTCATTCCACACCATAGGCGCACGCTTGCTGGGATCATTTCCGCTGCCGGGCATACCCAACTCCTCGCCGTAGTAGACGAAAGCACTGCCGCCCATAAACAGATTCATGGCTCCTGCCAGCTTCATTTTGGCAAGGTCACCGCCGCAAAAGCCGTAGATTCTGCCGGTATCGTGGTTACTTAGGAAAGGTGCATCGATATATTCGGGATTGGAAGCAAGGTAAGCTTCATCCGCCTTCTGGAGGTTCTGGGCAAAATAAGGAATCTTATCTCCCTGCCCTGCGTTGCGGAGAGCCGTCATAATTTTGCCGGAGGTATCCCCAAAATAGAAATCAAAGATACTGGGAATGCCGCTTTCATAGTAGTCAGCGATCGTACTGTATCCTTCCCACACCTCGGCTACCAGAAATGCACCGGGTTTCAGTTCCATAAGGGTATCGGTAAGGAAGGAAAGCACCTCCACATTTTTCGGTGTGTCATCAGAGTAAAACTCCTTTGCCGCATCCAGACGGAAACCTGCCACTCCCTTTGAAAGCCAGAAATCCATAATATTCCGGATTTCTTCCCGTAGTGCAAGGTTTGCAAGGTTCAGATCCGGCATACCGGACCAGAATTTTCCCTCATACTTCCAATCGGAACCCTCCACCTCGTAATAATAAGCGGCAGAGGGAGATTTGTCAAAGAAATAGTAGTCCGCATAGGGACACTCTACATAGTCCGGCTCTGCATCCGCAGGCAAGCTTTGCATATACTGGTAAGCCTCCCGAAACCAAGGATGCTCGCTGCCGGTATGGTTAAGCACCAGATCCATGATTACATGGATATCCCGCTTCTCGCACTCCGCAAGAAACTCCTCAAAATCCGCCATGGTGCCGTAGGCAGGATCGATGGCATAATAGTCAGACACATCATATTTATGATAGCTGACGCTGGGATGGATCGGCATGAGCCAGATACCGTTGACACCCAGATTCTGCAGATAATCCAGCTTGGATGTCACACCCTTTAAATCTCCGATGCCGTCGCCATCGGAATCGCAGAAAGAATAAACGAAAATCTCGTACCAGGTTCGATAATTGTCATCGGGAGATGCTCCCAATGCGTGGATCTTTTCTAACGCTGCCTCGGTTTTTGCTGCAGTTGCCGGGAGTGCCGCCACCGTCGAATCCACATCCGCCCCCGAGACTTCGGGGGCGGGGGTGGATATGTTTGGAGAACAACCGGCAAGAATTGCAGCCACCAGCAGCAGGCACATCAGCTGTGTCAGCCGCTTCATAGGCATTAACCCTT
>JAZQQD010000092.1:0-3592 GCA_045628895.1 Faecousia sp. | reverse complement strand
GGGGCGATAGCCAATGAGCTCATAGTCGAGGCTGCCGTAGCCGCGGGTGCGGGACTTGAGGGCATCGAAAAAGTCATAAATGATCTCGTTCAGGGGGATCTCATAGTGCAGCTCCACCCGGTTGGCATCCAGATACACCATGTCCTTGAATTCACCCCGGCGGGAGGTAGCCAGATCCATGATGTTGCCCACGTATTCCTGAGGGGCAATGAGGTTGGCTTTCACAAAGGGTTCCTCCGCCAGCTGGATCTCCATGGGGTCGGGATAGTCCAGGGGGTTATCCACCATGAGGACTTCCCCGGTCAGCTTGGTGACCCGGTAAACAACGTTGGGGGCAGTGGTAATCAGATCCAGATTATACTCCCGCTCCAACCGTTCCTGAATGATCTCCATGTGCAGAAGTCCCAGGAAGCCGCAGCGGAAGCCGAAGCCGAGGGCGATGGAGGATTCCGGCTCGTAGCTCATGGAAGCGTCGTTGAGCTTCAGCTTTTCCAGGGCATCCCGAAGATCCTGGTATTTTGCGCCGTCAGCGGGATAAATACCGGAGTACACCATGGGCTGCACCTGCCGATAGCCGGGCAGCGCCTCGGCAGCAGGATTCTCCACAGAGGTAACGGTATCGCCCACCCGGGTATCGGAAACAGTCTTGATGGAGGCGGTAATGTAGCCCACCTCGCCTGCACCCAGAGCATCCTTGGCGGTCAGACCCAGAGGATTCATGGTGCCCACTTCTACGACCTTATACACAGCACCGGTGGCCATCATGCGAATATCCATACCCGGGCGCACAGTGCCCTCCTTGATACGGACGTAGACGATAACGCCCCGGTAGGAATCGTACTGGCTGTCGAAAATCAGAGCCTGCAGAGGGGCCTCCCGGTCGCCTGTGGGGGCAGGCACATCCCGCACCACCATTTCCAGCACGGAATGGATGTTAATGCCGTTCTTGGCGGAAATTTCGGGGGCATCCTCGGCAGGGATGCAGATAATATCCTCGATCTCTGCCTTGACCTCAGCCGGGCGGGCAGAAGGCAGGTCGATCTTATTGATGACAGGCAGAACCTCCAGTCCCGCATCGGTGGCCAGGAAGGTATTGGCCAGGGTCTGGGCTTCCACACCCTGGGAAGCATCCACCACCAGCACCGCGCCCTCGCAGGCAGCAAGGCTGCGGGAGACCTCATAGTTAAAGTCCACATGGCCCGGAGTATCGATGAGATTCAGAGCATAGGTGTCTCCATCGTCGGCATGGTAGGTCAGCTGCACGGCACGGGCCTTGATGGTAATGCCCCGTTCCCGCTCTAAGTCCATGGAGTCCAGGATCTGATCCTCCATCTCCCGGCGGTCGATGGCATCACATTCCTCCAGCAGCCGGTCTGCCAGGGTGGACTTGCCGTGGTCGATATGGGCGATGATGGAAAAATTACGAATTTTAGAAAGTTCAGTCATTTGGCGCACCTCAAACAGCAGGTCATACTTATTTAGAATATTATACCGAAAAACAAAAGAAAAGTAAACTCCGTCTTTTTCTTTTTATCAAAAATGGGACTGCCGGTTTTCCGGCAGTCCCTGGTGTTTACTTTTCTTCGTCCTTATGGGGTGCGGGAACCTGAGGTGCCTGTACCTGAGATCCGGATCTTTCTACAGTCTTGCGGGGCTTTCTCTTCTGGGCCTTGCTGATCTTGGTCAGAATCCAGATGGCGAGACCTGCGATGACGCCCAGGGTAACCAGAGTGGGCAGGCTGGAGATGAACCAAACCGCAAAGTCCTCTGCGGCTTCCTTCAGATTCTCCAGGTTCTCGGCAAAGCCTTCGGTGATCCGCTCCAGGAAGGTAGGCTCAGCCACCGGGGTGAACTTCCGCACTTCGTCGATCTCCAGATTGATGGTGGCATAGTCCACCTTGTTGGTCAGCCGGCGCAGCTGGGTGGTGATATTCTCCAGCTCGTAGCGCACGTCCGTCAGCCGGGACTCGATCTGCAGCAGGTCGGAAAGGTCATCCGCCATCTCCATGAGCTCCAGGAGCCGGGCTTCCTCGGTCTGCAGGGCGATCATGCGGTTCTCCGTTGCCACATACTGCAATGTCACATCCTCCAGATTCCGGCTGCTGGAGGTCACGTTGGAAGCGCTGCCGATATCCTCGGCAAAGGCATCTGCGTTCTCCACAGGGATTCTGGCGGTCAGGGATGCGCTGCGGCTGCGGTAGGAGTTATATCCGCCGTAATAGATGTTCTGATCCTCGATGTAGCCGTTCAGTGCCTCCACCCGCTGGGCAACATACTCCAGCATGGTGTCCAGATCCTCGGTCTCGGCATTCATGTTCATCCGCAGGATCCACTTCCGACCCTCGGATGCATTTTCGCCCTTGAAGTTCGTAGATCCGTTGGTGGACAGCTGAGGAGACTCGGCACCCTCATACCACACTTCTCCGCCCGCAACGGAATCCGAATAGCCGTAGTTGCCGGAGGAACTGCTGCCGCAAGCCACAAGGCCCAGAATCATCACAAGGGTCAACAAGATACAAAGTAATTTTTTCATTTCTCAAATCCTCCTGTTTCTTGGATTTTTTCAACTATAGCATGATTTTCCGTTTCCGTCAATGAATGGAAACAAAAATTGCACAGGTATATTCCCCGGTTTTCGAGGAATAATGGCTTTGAACAGAAAAAATCCCCGTTTTCCTTATTTTGGTAAAAAATTTTTGAAAAAACCCTTGCCAAAAATAAGAAATCAAGGTATAGTTTAACAGCGACATGCCAGAATATACAAATTAGAGAGGGATGTATCCATGACAACTCCGAAAAAGCAGCCTGTTCCCAGCAGTGAAGAACTGCAGACTGCCTTTCAGAATCTATTGACCGCAGGCAAAAAGGAAGGCATGATCCGTGCCACCGACCTGACCGCCCTGCTGGAAAAGATGGATCTTACTGCCGAGAAGATCGAAGAGATCTATGATCGGCTGGATAAAATGAACATTCAGGTAGTCGGTGCCGAGCTGGAGCTGGACACCGGAGACGATGCCCTGCTGGACAATCTGGACGATGATCTGGATCTGGTGGACATCAGCGAGGAGGATCTGGTGAACCCCGTGGATCTCGCCGCGGAATACAATCTGGACGATCCTGTGCGTATGTACCTGAAGGAGATCGGCCAGGTGAAGCTCCTGTCCGCCGACGAGGAAGTGGATCTGGCAAAGCGGATCTCCGAGGGTGACCAGGAAGCCAAGAACAAGCTGACGGAAGCCAACCTCCGTCTGGTGGTCTCCATCGCCAAGAAGTACAGCGGCCGCGGCCTGCACATCCTGGATCTGACCCAGGAGGGCAACACCGGCCTGATCCGCGCCGTAGACAAGTTTGACTGGACAAAGGGAAACAAATTCTCTACATATGCCACCTGGTGGAGCCGGCAGGCCATTACCCGTGCCATTGGGGATCAGGCTCGAACCATCCGAGTACCGGTGCATATGGTAGAGGTCATTAACAAGGCTACCCGCTGCAACCGGAAACTGGTGCAGGAGCTGGGCCGTGAGCCTACCGTGGAGGAGATCGCCAAGGAGCTGGGCATGCCCGTTGAGAAGATCATCGAGGCAAACCGCAC
>JAZQQD010000091.1:0-5356 GCA_045628895.1 Faecousia sp. | reverse complement strand
ATAATTCATCACAAAATGATGATGCATCTTTTACGTCGGGATATGTATGCCTGATAAGAATATCTATAACTTCACTCTGGTGTTCAATAACAAAATCATACAATGCACTCTTGATGTCCCAAAAGTACATCAAACACATAGGATGAGTTTCACATAACGAATCCACAATATCTACAAGTGAATAAAACAAATTATTTAATGCACTATAGTGGATATATAACCCACTATCATTTAGCCATTCAAGAAATCCTGTAGCTCTCTTGCTACCCATAAAACGCAAAAAGTCCAGCAGAAGTACCGGCGGATACGCGAGGGCTTCTGGGTTTCGACCGGGCTGTGCTTTGCCTTTAGGCTTAACACGAATAATCTTACATGAAGTTGAAACAGAGGACGGAAGCGTTTCCGTCCTCTGTTCTATCGTTAGTAACCGATCGGTAGCATTGCACAGAGTAATGGAGAATCACAGGATCATTGCTCTGGAATAGGCTTCACGGTTGCAGACCTCTAGGTTGCCTGCGCCATTGCAGTCGCCAATGGCGTAGAACTCAGTGGTAATGCCGGAGTAGCCAAAGGCCTCTGCGGTGCAGGGAGTCATGCCGCCACAAATGACGATGCTGTCACCGGTAATTGTTTTTTCACCTTCGGCAGTTTTATAGGTGACAGTGTTGCCCTCAATCTTCAGAGTTTCAGCGCCGGTGATGCCCACAAGATTGTCGTACATCTCCCATGCGGGGGCTTCTCTTGCCTCGCCGTTGGGTCCGGCCTTGACAAAGGCCATGGTGATGTAATGGAGACCGGAAGCGTTGTGGGCAAGTCTCTTCTGGCGGGTCAGGACGGTGACGTCGTGTCCGAGCTGGCACAGGTGCATGGCAGTCTCGGTGCCGACCTCGGAGCCGCCCACGATAACAACGTGCTTGCCAAGTGTATCTTCTTTGCCCAGAACCTCCAGACAGGTGGGGTACTTCTGAACGCCGTTTTCATCCTTGACACCGGGGATGTTAGGCACATTGATCTTGGCACCGGTGGCAGCCAGAACCACATCATAGCCGCCGGCTACAATCATCTGCTGGGTGGGCTCGGTGTTCATGACAACCTTAACATTGCTCTTGCCGAGGGTGTAGACAAGCCAGTTTTTGAAGTTTTTCACTGGCCACTTAAAGGAGAAGTAGTCGGAGTGGAACAGCTGTCCGCCCAGTTTGTTGGTCTTCTCGTACAGGGTTACGTCGTGGCCTCTTTCAGATGCGTAGATAGCAGCACGCATGCCTGCGGGGCCACCGCCGATGACGGCAACCTTCTTGTGGGTAGTGGACTCTCCCACCAGACGGTGGATCTTGTGGCCCAGTCCCTGTAGGGGATTCACGGAACAGATGGAAACCCAGGGTTCGAGTTCGGGCAGCATAACACCGTGACACTTGTTGCACTTGAGGCAGGGGGTGATGTCTTCACCACGGCCCTCGTACATCTTCTTGCCGTACTCAGCATCAGCCATAAATGCACGGCCTACGCCGAACATGTCGCACTTGCCCTCGATGAGAATGCGCTCCATCTCGTCGGGATCCTGGAAGCCGCCAATAGGCTTCATCAGGGCCTTAACGCCGGCAGCCTTGGCCTTGGCGCAGAAATCTACAGAGGGATGATCCCATTCGGGCATGGAGTAGCCGGTGGGATGGCTGCGGCAGCCGTCATGCTCACGGACTTCCACAATGTCCACAACGTCGTCGAACAGCTTACAGAATGCCATGGCATCCGCTTCGGTGTAGCCGCCGCCCATCTTTGCGTTGCCGCCGTAGCCGTTGTTCTGCTCCCAGGCAATAACAGCCTCGATGATGAACTTCTTGCCAAGCTGCTTCTTCAGGGCCACGCAGACCTCGTGGAACAGGCGCGTACGGCCTTCCACGGTTTCGCCGGAGTATTCGTCGTCACGCTTGCCGCCGGGCTGGAGCATCATGTCACAGCGGAAGGAAACACCGTCATAGCCCAGGTTTCTGTAGCGGCGGAGCTTTGCCACGGTCAGATCGATGACCTCACCGATGCGTGCGCCGGGGAGTGCTTCGGTGGGCTTACCGTGGGGGCCTCTGCCGGGGCCACCGTAGAGACTGAAGCCATCGGGATAGACCAGGTTTGTGGTCAGGATAATCTTGGAGCCATAGAAATGAACCTCTTCACACATCTGAGAGACATAGTTGTGGACGGCGGGATCGGTCATGTCAAAGGCTTGCATATGGGTCATGTCCATATCCATGGGGCCTACACGCTGCTGGGGATACTCGGCCCACTCGGCAAAGTTTACGATGGCTGCGCCGTTCTTTGCCAGATTTGCGGCAAAAGCCCGGTAGCCGTCAGCAGGGAAGGTCTCGGGACCCTGCAGAAAGTGGGGGGATGCATTGGGATAGGTCAGACGGTTCTTAACGATTTGGCCGCCAACGAAGATGGGGGAAAGCAACTGCTTGTAACGCATGATAAAATCTCCTTAAATTAAGCTGGCTGCCACATAGACCGGAATAAGTCGATGTGACAGCCGCATTTTTGTTTGTTACTGTTTTATTTGTCCGGCAGACCAGATGCTTTTCTGGTATACTTCCGGGACAGTATGGATTCCCGTTGGTTCTTGGGGATCTTTCTTATCCAGCAATGTAGTCGTCATATGCAGCCTGATATGCCTCAACGACAGAAGCGATGCCCATATCGTCAAGAGCGGCAATCGTAGCGTCATACTCTTCCAGAGTAGCCTGGTTGCACATGACCTTGGAAGTGGCCTCACGAACCATGGTCATTACATCAGACATGATCTCCGCTGCATCAACAGCGGCCTCGCCGCTGAGGTCCATTGCACTGCTGAAGCCATTGATATTGGTCTCAGATGCATGTGCCTTGTAGCCGGTCCACTGCTCCAGAGTCTCCAACTGAAGCTCACCATAATAACGGGTGGGGTTAAAGGCACCGGGGAAGTTGCCCAGACCGTAAAGAACCATGGTCAGGGATGCATCAAAGCCGGTGTCGCTGTTGGTGACAAATTCGGTGAACTGGGGGTTGCCCTCGGCGTCGTACTCAAAGGTCACGCCTTCCACGCCGTAGTTGCTAAGAAGCTGGCCTTCTTCAGAGAAGATGTAGTCAATATACTGCGCTGCCAGCTCAACATTTTCACAGTTGGTGGTGACACTGAGGCAGGTACGGTCACGAGACATTGCAGCAGGCATCATAAAGCCGGTGTAGTTGGCATCTCTGCCGGGGGTGGGGGCAGAAACAATGCTTGCATTGGGATCCTGAACGTCAAAGGAAGCAATGTCGGAAAGTGTACTGAACCAGAGGCCGGTATCGCCGTTTCCGATGAGCGTTGTGTCGGCCTTATTGCCGCCGGTTCTGGAGATCCAGTCGGAATCCAGCAGGCCCTCGGCATACCACTTCTGCATGGTCTCCAGATACTCACGATAGTTCTCGGTTGCAGGCCAGAAAACAACTTCGTCGCCGATGGTGCCGAACCAGTCATAATTGTTGTCATGATCGCCGATGGCAGCGTTGGCGCCAAAGCCCATGGCCCAGAGCTGGTTGCTGAGACCGGCATTGATCTGCAGAGGAGCCGCGCAGCCCTTCTCGTTCTTGAATGCAGTCAGAACATCGTAGTACTCGTCATAGGACTGGGGCATATCCAGATCCAGCTCTTCCAGCCAGTCGCCGCGGATCAGAAGACCGCTGCCGCCCACGCTGGAGGGGGAGTTAATGGCATAAACTGCATCCACAACAGTACCGTTCTCGGTGCTGAGCAGTGCCTTCCATTCCTTATCCAGGTTCACATAGTGGAAGTAGTTGGGCATGAACTCTTCATACTCGGCCAGGTTTACAAAGACCTCGTCCTCGATTGCCTTTGCACCGCCGCCGGCATACATGGAGCTGCCGTTCATAACAAAATCAGGCAGGCTGCCGCTGGCTGCAAGGACCTGGAAACGGTCGGCCTGAGCCTCCATGGAAATAACCATGAAATCAAGGGAAACGTTGGTCCGCTTGGCCAGCTCCTGGAAGCAGGGATTGTCAGCGGGATCTTCCAGAAAAGCGTTGAAGAAGTCGGGCTGAGAGAAGAAAATGGAGAAGGTCTCCTCTTCCTCGGTCAGGGGCAGCTCCACAGGGACAAGACCATCGGACAGTTCCTCCATGGCAACCTCTTCCTCTGCAGAAACGGTCTCTTCAACGGTATCTGCAACCTCGTCCTCGGACGCATCGACAGTTACTGTTTCCTCAACAGAAACCTCCTCTGCGCTCTGGGGAGAAGCAGCTGATCCATTGACAGAGCCACCGCAGGCAGCAAGACCCAAAACGAGCATAACTGCAAGCAGCATGGCAATGTATCGCTTCAGATTTTTCATTGCAAATTCCTCCTATAATATAGTATTGTGTGAGAATACCTACATTATAGGAGGAGCAAGTGTCCTTGTGAATTTCTACTTTCAGGAAATATAGTTACCTGCAGGTATATACGATCTCAATCCCGCTCCGGCTTGTCCACGGGAAGGTACGGATAGCGCATGAGACTTTCGTCCCTGTCTCGATAACCGTGCCACATTTCACCGAGTTCATCCACAGGAAGTCCATGTTCCAGCATATCCTGTCGGCCAAACCGATAGACTGCGTCCAGAATAGGGATCAGTTCGCTGCCCTTGGCGCTAAGGCGATAGCATGTGCGCGGTGGATTTGCCGGTACGATTTCACGTTCAATCAGCCCATCGGCTTCCAGTTCCTTCAGATTCTCCGACAAAACCTTCGGAGAAATCGGAAGCTGCTTCAAAAAATGTGAGAAAAAAATCGTTTCGCTAGTTTCAAAGGTGAATGCATGAAGAAGAAACGGCTTCCATCGCGTAAAGACCATGCGAAGCATATGGTAATATGGATCCTGACTGATGTCCAAATCGTGCTTGAATGTTGGATTCTTTGGCATTCCGGATGTCCCCCTTCACTGGGAAAATCAGATTCTTTATACATCTAATAATATACCAGAAAACTGCATGAATTACAATGAAATAGCAACTCCCATGAGAGCTGCTATTTCTGGCATTGCTAGAGCAAAGAGTCTTCCGGACACGGCTTTCATTCTTCCTCCACTGTGGGTCCTGAATCCACCACACCCACCAAATTCCTCACCCAAAACCTAGCAGAACCAACAAACTTTTATAAAACACAAAAGTCCAATGGTACTAAGTCAAGAATAATTTAAAGGAAAAAGCGATGGAAACAAGGGGGCAATTACACGGAAACCGTAAAAAAGCGTAAGCTAACGCTGACCCTGGCCGACTAAGATTTTGAACAGGGCCTGAAACATGATGCTGAATCAGTGCATCACGGAATATACAGGCGGCTGTCCTTCAGC
>JAZQQD010000090.1:0-4279 GCA_045628895.1 Faecousia sp. | reverse complement strand
CCGCTTGGCCTCCGACTTCGGAAGCTGCAGGGAGAAAATGCCAGAATCCTGGTGGGCATCCACGAGGGCAGAAACCGCCAGGTTCGCCGCATGTGCCAGGCAGCCGGTATGGAAGTGCTGCGGCTGCGCCGCATTGCGGAGGGCAGCCTGCTGCTGGGACAGCTTCCGGAAGGAAAGTGGCGGTACCTTACCGAGGAAGAACTGGCGAATTTAAGAAAATAAAAATGAAAGGAATTCCTGCATGTCTTGCAAAAATGCAGGAATTCTGTTATAATGTGGGAAAAATCTTGCATCTTGCATAAGCGAGGCGTCAAATATGAATCAGAACGATATTTTGTCCCTGCTTTCCGAAAAGACTCCTACCTTTTCCAAGGGACAGCGGCTCATTGCCCGTTACATCACAGAGGAATATGACAAGGCAGCGTTTATGACTGCCAGCAAGCTGGGTAAGACCGTTGGCGTGTCCGAGTCCACCGTGGTGCGCTTCGCTGTGGAACTGGGATATGACGGCTACCCCAGCATGCAGAAGGCTATGCAGGAAATGGTACTCAACCAGTTGACCTCCGTGCAGCGTATCGAGGTGGCAAATGACCGCATCGGCAACCAGGATGTGGTGTCTCTTGTCATCCAGTCCGATATGGAGAAGCTCCGCCAGACCGGTGAGACTGTGGATCGCACAGCATTCCGCAATGCGGTGGAAGCTATTCTGGGCGCCAAGCGCGTATTTATTGTGGGTGTCCGTTCTGCTGCCCCTCTGGCCAATTTCCTGGGTTACTATCTGAATTATATGTTCCCCAATGTCCATATTCTGACCACTTCCGGTACCAGCGAGATCTTCGAGAAGATCGTGGGCATCAACAGCGAAGATGTGGTCGTTGCCTTCAGCTTCCCTCGGTATTCTACCTCTACCGCTAAGTGCGCCCAGTACTGCCGCAGCGTTGGCGCAACGGTCATCGGCATCACTGACAGCCGCCAGTCCCCTCTGGGCCAGAACTGCGATCATGTTCTGGTTGCTAAGAGTGACATGGTGTCTCTGGTGGACTCCCTGGTGGCACCCCTCAGCGTCACCAATGCCCTCATCGTGGCCATTGCCGCCAAGCGGGAGCGGGAGCTTTCCGATACCTTCAATACCCTGGAGCATATCTGGGATCAGTACAATGTTTATGAAAAGCGAGCAGACCGCCATGATCTATGATGGAATTGTCATCGGCGGCGGTGCTGCCGGCATGATGGCTGCCGCAACGGCAGCAAAACAGGGGCAGAAGGTGCTGCTTCTGGAAAAGAATAACCGACTGGGAAGAAAGCTTTCCATTACCGGTAAGGGCCGCTGCAATGTGACAAACCACAGCTCTGCCGAGGAGGTGCTGCAGAATACCCCCAGAAACAGCCGATTCCTTTACAGCGCCATGGCTGCCTTCCCGCCGGAAAAGGTCATGTCCTTTTTTGAAGATCGGGGATGCGCTCTGAAAACCGAGCGCGGCAACCGGGTGTTCCCCATTACCGATAAGGCGGCCTCTATTGTGGACTGTCTCATTGCGGAGCTTCGCAAGACCCATGTGGAGGTTCAGACTGCAAAGGTGCAGCATATCCTGACGAAGGATGGAAGTGTAAGCGGTGTGATGACCGATCACGGCGTGTTTGAAAGCCGTTGGGTCATCCTGGCCACCGGCGGTGCATCCTACCCCCTGACCGGTTCCACCGGCGATGGCTACCGCATGGCAGAAAAACTGGGCCATACCGTGATCCCTCAGGAGGGTTCTCTGGTGCCCCTGACCATTGCGGGAAATGACTGCCCGGATATGCAGGGACTGAGCCTGCGAAATGTGGCGGTAAAGCTGAAGGATGAAAAGGGAAAGGTCATTTATAAGGATTTCGGCGAGATGCTCTTTACCCATTTCGGCGTGTCCGGCCCCATTGTGCTCAGCTCCAGCGCCCACATGAAGGGCAAGACCGGAACCCTGAGCATTGATCTGAAGCCTGCTCTGGAAGAAGGAAAGCTGGAGGATCGGATCCTCCGGGACTTAGAGCAGTACCAGAATCGATCTATGGAAAATGCCTTGACGGATCTGCTGCCCCGGTCCATGATTCCTGTGGTGCTGCGTCGGCTGGAGATCGACCCGGAAATGCAGGCCAATTCTCTGAAAAAGGGTCAGCGCAAGGCATTGGTTGCCCTGCTGAAAAACTTCTCTCTGGAAATCACCGGAAAACGCCCGGTGGAGGAGGCAATCATTACCTCCGGCGGCGTGAAGGTCTCCGAGGTCAATCCCAAGACTATGGAGTCTAAGCTGGTTCCCGGATTGTTCTTTGCCGGTGAAATTCTGGACTGCGATGCCTATACCGGCGGCTTCAACCTGCAGATCGCCTGGGCCACGGCCTATGCCGCCGCAATGGGAGCCACGGAGAATAGCCATTGACAAATGGATGTTCATGTAATAAAATGAACATACTGACGAAGAATGCAAACCCCTGTATTTCCTGTAAGGAGGAAGCAAAATGTACGAAAAACTGGTAAATCTGATTGTGAAGCAGCTGGATCTGGATCCCGAAACCATCAAGCCCGAATCTACTTTCGTGAGCCTTGGCATCGATTCCCTGGATCTGGTGGAGACCGTCATGACCCTGGAGAATGAGCTGGGCATCGAGCTGGATACCGAGGATCACAAGATCGAAACCATGCAGGATCTGGTGGATTTCGTGGAGTCCAAGCTGAACTGATTTTAACTGAAAATACAATCCTTGTTATGGGCGCCGGCTTATAACAAGGTCGCACTAGTCGGGGAGATAGCGGTGCCCTGTACCTGCAATCCGCTACAGCAGGGATGAATTCCCACACCCGGGCTCGATCGAGTGTTGTCCGGCCTATGTAAGAGGTGTTGACGAACCGGTCTTGCGCAACGAGATCCCGTGAACCATGTCAGGTGGGGAACCAAGCAGCATTAAGCGGATCCTCTCGTGTGCCGCGAGGTTGCCGTTTCTGAGCTGTCTGCATGGATACCGAATGTTCGACTTGCTCAAATGTGGGTGTGCGATCTTGTTATAAGCCGGCTTTTTACTTTGGAGGTCGCTATGTATCAAGCGTTATATCGAAAATATCGGCCCCAGACCTTTGATGATGTGGTGGGCCAGTCTGCGGTAACCCAGACGCTGAAAAATCAGCTTCTGTCCGGCCACATGAGCCATGCCTATCTGTTCACGGGCTCCCGTGGTACCGGCAAAACCAGCTGTGCCAGAATCCTGGCCAAGGCGGTCAACTGCCGCAATCCCCAGAACGGCAACCCCTGCAACTGCTGCGATGCCTGCAAAAGCATCGATGCAGGCACTTGTATGGACGTGCTGGAGATCGATGCTGCTTCCAACAACGGCGTGGATAATGTCCGTGATCTCCGGGATGATGCCGTTTATACCCCATCAGAGGTCACCAAGCGTGTGTACATCATCGACGAGGTTCACATGCTTTCTACCTCCGCCTTCAATGCCCTGCTGAAGATCATTGAGGAACCCCCGGAGCATCTGCTGTTCATTCTGGCAACCACAGAACTGCACAAGGTTCCTGCTACTATCCTGTCCCGGTGCCAGCGGTTTTCCTTCCGCCGCATCAGCCAGGAGGACATCGCTGCCAGATTGCAGTATGTTTCCTATCAGGAAAATATTGACTTGGATGACAGCGCAGCCAAGGTTCTGGCAAGAATGTCCGACGGCGGTATGCGTGATGCTTTGAGCCTCCTTGACCAGTGCGCTTCCGCTACGGTGGGGGATCTGGATGCCCAGCGGGTGTATACCTGCCTCGGTATTGCCGGTGAGCAGAGCTGCGGCGAGATGATGGGTTACATTGCAGAGCACAATACCCGTGGTTGCCTGGAACTGTTCAACCGGCTGTATGCTGAGGGCAAGGATATCTCCGCTATGCTGGATGAGCTTTGCTGCCTGACCCGGGATCTATGCCTCATGCGAACCGCTCCCGGAACCAGCATTTCCATGCTGTCCGGAGTGACGGAGGATGCGGTAGCCAAGAAACTGGCTGAGCGTTTTTCTGCCGGAGAGCTGACCCGGATGATGACGGTGCTGCAGGATACGCTGCAGGGCTTTTCCAAGGGCGGCAGCCGCCGTATGGAAGCTGAACTGTGCCTTATCAAGCTGTGTCAGCCGGAACTGACTCTGGACATGGAAGCCATGAATTCCCGTCTGACCCGGCTGGAGGATCAGATCCGTTCCGGCGTGGTGATGACGGCTCCTGCTGCCGTGCAGGAAGCTGTGCTGCCGGTGGAGACTCCGAAACAGG
>JAZQQD010000089.1:0-20071 GCA_045628895.1 Faecousia sp. | reverse complement strand
ACTTGGCATTGAAAAAGCGTCTGTCGTAGGGGTATCTGAGGGCGGAATGATAGCACAATATCTGGCAATCGACCATGCTGATCTGGTAGAACGGCTTGTAATTGCCGTTTCTGCTCCAAATGCCAATGATATAGTTCATTCAGCCGTTGGCTCATGGATAGAATCGGCAAAGCAGGAGAACCATAAGAAGCTGATGATCGATACAGCGGAAAAAAGCTACTCTGAAGAATATCTTAAAAGGTATCGTAAAATGTATCCTGTCATTGGATGGATTGGAAAGCCGAAAAACTATCATAGATTTCTGGTCAATGCAAATGCGATCTTGAATTTCGACTGCTTTGACGAGCTTAAAAAAATAACATGTCCGACGCTTATTATTGGAGGAGGGGCTGATCAGATCGTCGGCAGTGACGCATCTTATAAAATGCATGAGCAGATTAAAGGCAGTGAACTTTATATGTATGAGAATTTCGGGCACGCCGCATATGAGGAAGCAGATGATTTCAACAAGCGCGTATTTGATTTCTTAGTCAGATAAAGTCTGTATGATCGGAGAAATAGCCATGACAATAAAACTTTTTACTCAGGCAATAACGAAATATATATTAGGGGTTCTGGTGGTTGGACTGTTGATTTTTCTGCCGGCAGGTACGCTTTCATTTTTCAATGGCCGGATTTTTATGGGATTGCTGTTTATCCCGATGTTTTTTGCCGGAATCGTATTAATGGTAAAAAATCCGGAGCTTTTAAAAAAGCGCCTTAATGCAAAAGAAAAACTGGATGAACAGGGACTTGTGATTAAAGTGAGCGGACTGATGTTTGCTGTCGGTTTTGTGGTTGCAGGCTTAGGCTATAGATTTCACTGGTTTATGCTGCCGACAAGTCTTACTGCTGTTGCTTCCGTTGTTTTTCTTGTTTCCTATGGACTTTATGCAGAAGTTTTAAGAGAGAATACTTACCTGAGCCGAACGATTGAGGTGCAGGAAAACCAGAAGGTTATAGATACCGGACTGTATGGTATTGTCAGGCATCCGATGTACAGCGTTACATTGCTTTTGTTTTTATCGATGCCTCTCGTGTTGGGCTCAGTATATGCATTTATTATTTTCTGTGCATATCCGTTTATTATAGCAAAACGAATAAAGAGCGAGGAACAGTTTTTGGAAAGAGAACTAGCCGGTTACAGCGAATATAAGGAAAAAGTGAAATACCGTATGCTTCCGTATATCTGGTAATTTACAAACAATTTTTAGTTTACAGCAATATTCTCTTCCAACTTTATGTGAAGGGATATTAATGGATCACCATTTTTGACATTGCGATTCCGCAATTCCTGACAAGCCTGTTATGCTATCTGGAGTGCTTGCTGCTAAGCTTACTCAGCGGCTACGCAACTTATCTCTATGTTTAACATATTGAGCTGTCAGCAGTTACTAAAAATTAGGAAGAGTAGAATTATGATCATACTGATTGCCGGCGCTTCCCACACGGGAAAAACTGCCCTTGCGCAAAAGCTGCTGGAAAAATTCGGGTATCCCTATCTGTCCATCGATCACCTGAAAATGGGCCTGATTCGCAGCGGCAATACGCCCCTTACCCCATCCTGTTCGGATGCGGTACTTACGGAATATCTCTGGCCCATTGTCCGTGAGATGATCAAAACGGCCATCGAAAACAGCCAGAATCTGATTGTTGAGGGCTGCTATATTCCGTTTGACTGGGAACGGGATTTCGGTGGGGAATATCGGAAAGAGATCCGCTGCATTCGTCTCGTGATGAGTGAAAACTACATTCGCTCCCATTTCGACGACATCAAGGCCTATGCAAATGTGATCGAAAATAGGGTGGATGACTCTTACTGCACAATGGAATCCGTTCTTGCGGATAATCGAAGGGAACTTGCCTTGTGCAGAGAATACGGAGCGGAGTATCTTTTCATAGATACAAGCTACGATCTGGATTCTGCCCTGGCTGGAGCGTGGGCAGAAATAAGGTAAACGATCTTTTTTAAGGAGAATTTCTATGAAGTATATTCTGATGTGTATTGCGGCGCTTCTGGTGTGCCTGGGCTTTGGCTTTCTGCCTGCCCGCTGGATCGGCAGAAAAAAGGGATTAAAAGGAATCACTACCTTTCTTCTGGCGGTGGTCTTCAGCCTGATTTTGATTTGCGGAGTTACCTTCGGGTATCTCAGCGTGTATTACCGGGCGGATCCTTCGGCAGCGGATATCCCTTCCGCAGTCCGGATGGAGAAAATCGACGGAGGCTACTTCTTTGACGGCCCCGGGGAGGACACTGCCCTCATCTTCTATCCCGGCGCCAAGGTGGCAACCGAGGCCTATGCGCCTTTGCTGGCAGCCCTTGCGGAAAAAGGCGTGGACTGCTTCCTGGCGGATATGCCCTTCCGAATGGCCATCTTCGGAAGCAGCCTGGCAGACAAATTCCTGAGTACTTATTCCTATGACCGCTGGGTCGCCGCCGGTCATTCCATGGGCGGCCTGGTGATCTCCGGCTATGCAGCCAGCCACAGCGAAATCGATACCCTGATCCTGCTGGGTGCCTATCCAGGCAGCACCATTCCGGATGACATTCGTCTTTGCTCTGTTTACGGTTCCCAGGACGGCTGCCTGAATCGGGAAGCCTATGAAAACGCCAAGGCATACTGGCCCGCAAGCTCCTGCGAATTTGTCCTGGAGGGCGGCAACCATGCCCAGTATGCCGACTACGGCCCCCAATCCGGTGATCTGGAGCCGGAAATTTCCCGGCAGGAGCAGCAGGCGCAGACGGTGGAAATCATTCTGGATGCTGTCGGGAAAAGGTAAATATCCGCCTGCAGATTTCAGAAAGCACATAATGCTGATTAGGTGGTGACCCTGCTTATGTTGAAAAAAGATGTGTTTCCTATTTTGGAATATGACGATAACAAGGCCGCAAAGATCAACCCGGAACTTATGGTGAAAGAAAGATTTGGCTGCGACAAGCTGATCATTACCTTCTTCCCGGAGGTCATGGAGCAGCTGGAGCAGGAGGACCGGATTGTTTTGGAAAGGAAGATCCCCGGAGAGAATATCCTGTCCGTCTACCGGTTTCGGGATTCGGATGTTTTGATCACTCTGGGGCTGGTGGGCTGTCCTGCCTGCGCCGGCAACCTGGACCTGTTTCATGCCATGGGCGCAAATAAGGTCATGTTCTGCGGCGGTGGCGGTGTTCTTGACCGGGACATTCCGGTGGGGCAGATTCTGGTGGTGGAAGGTGCCATTCGGGATGAGGGCTTTTCCTATCACTATGTGGAGCCCTCCAAGTACATCTATACCGACCCCAAGGTGACGGAGAAAATCACCCGGCATCTTGAGGTAAAGCAGGTGCCCTATCTGAAGGGACTGGTATGGACAACGGATGCGATTTTCCGGGAAACGGAGGACCGCATCGCCCGGAGAAAGGCAGAGGGCGCCAAGATCGTGGAGATGGAGCAGTCCGGCTGTATTGCCGTTGCCCAATTCCGGGGCTTTGATTATGGCGCGCTGATCTACGGCGGGGATGATGTATCCCAGCCGGAATGGAACAACCGGAGCTGGCGGAGCCGAAAGAGCATCCGGTACGACCTTGTCATGCTCTGCAAGGAACTGGTGGAAATGCTGTAGGTGTTTTTCCGGTATGGAACAAAAAAACCGAACCTGGCAGGTTGTGGTTTTCAAAAAATTTTGTATAATAACAGAGAAAAACGATGCCTGTGGGGTGGAGGATAAAAATGCCGAAGGTAAAGCTTACGGTAACGGAGAGCCGCTGCCGGTGCGGATATGTGAAAAAGGGACAGGAATTTATCGTAGAGGATCTCTGCCCGCCCCTGTGCCATGAGCTATGGAACAGCATTTATCCCAGCGTTTACGCATTGCGCAACGGAGCAGATCTGGATTATGGTACTGCTCGGGCAAAATGCTTTGATGCCCAATGCCCGGACGAGGGCAGAGTGCGCATCCATGGCCAGACCATAGAGGATTGACACTGAGCGAAGGAAAATGGATTTTTCCAAAAGAACGTGTGGTTAGAACCGCGACTGCTTCGTGGAGTAATGTGTCTATGTGAAAAGGCTCAAAAAACCGCAAATCCGATGGAAGGACTGGGACCGCAATGAA
Organism: Faecousia sp.; assembly: GCA_045628895.1. Classification (GTDB taxonomy): domain Bacteria; phylum Bacillota; class Clostridia; order Oscillospirales; family Oscillospiraceae; genus Faecousia. The sequence continues at coordinate 15,940 of JAZQQD010000089.1, read as the reverse complement.
TGTTGAATATGCCAAAAGCCTTACATATCAAAAGATTCGTAACCTGTATAAGAGCTATCTGCAAAGCTTAGAACTTGGGCGAAATACGGTTAATACGGTAGCCGGAGACACCTTTTACCTCTGGAATAATGGAGGGAAGGATGTTTTCTGGAGCGTTGTGCTTTCGGAGAATTTTGAAAAACAGGCACGGGAGAGCCTGCTGGCTGCTTTGTCTGAGCATTCAACCGGGAATGCCAATTCTCTGGTAAACGGATATATTTCCAGTCTTCGCAGATTTAAGACATTTGTTTTTGCAGATGATACGCAAGTCGCTGTACCCGAAAAGGATGATTCGACTGCTTTGAAGGAGTTCTTGCTGGACATTGATTGCCTGGATCCGCTGGCAGAGTGGACAAGCAAATTCAACCTGTTTGATATTTTGAAAATATCCAGAACGGAAATCAGGCACAGCAATATGCTTTCCTGGCTGCTTAGTCCCAATGAAAATCATGGCTTAGGCGACAGTGTGCTTCGTGGTGTGATTCAGTATGTTGTTACGGCATTTTCAGATGATGCCGATGTTTTCACCACGCTTTTGATGGACTGCCATGACTTTATTATTCAGCGGGAATGGCATCATATTGATTTGCTTGCCGTTTCTGCGGATGAAAAATATGTGATCGTGATTGAAAATAAAATAGATTCCGGTGAACATGATAATCAGCTGAACCGATATCGTAATACTGTTGAAGATGCATATCCGGATTACAGAAAAATGTATATTTATCTTTCTCCGGATGGCGGTGAATCCAGTGATCCGGATCATTGGTGCTCCATGAGCTACCAAGATGTGCTGGATATCATTGAAAAAGCTCGGAAAAAAGTGAAGCTGCTGCCAGAAGCAGAACTGCTTATTCAAAACTATACGGATACGATCAGGAGGGATATTGTGGGAGATGAGAAATTAGCGCAGATTTGTGCAGAGATCTATGCCAAGCATCAGAAGGCACTGGATTTGATTTTTGAGAACAGACCTGATCGCGCATCTGATCTTGCAGCGATTATTCTTGCCTGGGCAAAAGAAAAAACTGCAAGCGGTGATATTGAAGTGGTTGCCGAAAAGAGTGTTAAGTCTTATACGCGTTTTAAAACAAAAACCATGTCTGAGATTATGCCGGACTCTCGGAATACATTAAGTGGCTGGGGAACACCGAACTATTATTTTTACGAGATCAGAAACAATGAGGGCAAGGAATTTTATATTCAGTTGTCATTCAGCTCCAAGGATATTCCGGATGATCTGCGGGATATCTGCGATCGAATCAATGCGTTTTATCCGGCAAAACAAAAAAAGGTGAACTGGCAGTGGCGATCCCCTGTTTCTACGAAGCATTCCAAGGTAGAGGATGAACTGATTGAAGAGAAGATTTACGAGATGCTCGATAAAAAACTGGTTGAAATCAAGGAATTTGAAGCGAAACTGGTAAAGCAGCTGCAAGAAGGCTAAAGAATGCTGTATGATATACGGCTTTAAAAGGAGACGGAACAGAAAATGAAAATCGTCGTAGTAAACGGAAGCGCCAGAAAGGGCAACTGTCTTTCTGCCATCGGCGCATTTTTAAAGGGCGCGGAAGGAAAGCATGAAATCGAGATCATCCAGCCGGAAAAGCTGCACATCGCTCCCTGTAAGGGCTGCGGTGCCTGCAAGTGCTATGCCGGCTGCGTGGATCGGGATGATACCAACCAGACGGTGGATCAGCTCGTATCGGCGGATATGATCCTCTTTGTGACTCCGGTCTACTGGTGGGGCATGAGCGCCCAGCTGAAGCTGGTCATCGATAAGTGCTATTGCCGTGGTGCCATGCTGAAGGGCAAGAAGGTCGGCGTCATCGTGGTGGGCGGTTCCCCCACGGATAACGAGCAGTATACCCTGATTCATTCCCAGTTTGCCTGCATGGCAAAGTATCTGTCCTGGGATATTCTGTTCGGCAAGTCCTATTATGCTACGGGGAAAAACGATCTGGAGAGCAATACCGCTGCCATGGAAGAGCTGATTTCTCTGGGCAGTTCCCTCTGATACAGGCCCGTCATCCGGGGCAGTGACCGTGTGTTTTGGAGAAAGGTGTACGCATGTTTGAGATTGTGGAGAGCTTGAGCGTCAAGGGAAACCCCGTTATGGAAGACCGTATCGGCTGGGGCGAGAAATATCTGTTCGTCATTGACGGAGCTTCGGGATTAACACCCGCTCATGTTACCCGGAGTGACAGCGATGCGGCCTGGCTGGCAGAGCGTTTGCGGCAGGGACTGACGAAAATGCTGCCGGATGAAACACGGGATGTTCCCGATATCCTTGCCGATATTGCATCGGAATTGCGTACGGAATATCAGAACGCCTGGAGCGCCCATTACGATACTGCTCCTGTCTTTCCATCTGCAGGGGTTGCCATTGTGCGCCAAAGGGATCCGTATTTGGAGTGCTTCGCCTTGGGTGACTGTACGGTGACGGTAGAATTCATGGATGGCGATGTAAAGACCCTGGAGGAGACAGAACTGACCCGCCTGGATCGGCAGGCCATTGCGGAAATGGCGGAGCTGAGCCGGAGTACCGGCTGCACTATGCTGGAGGCGCGCAAAGCGCTGAACCATGTGTTGATTCGAAACCGAAACCTGCTGAACCACCCGGACGGATACTGGATTTTTGATCCTACCGGTTTGGGGATTCCGCATATTCGGATGCGGAAGGCTCCGGCGGAGCAGGTTCGCTGCGTCTGCGCCATGACGGACGGTTTTTCTCAGCTGGTGGAGCCCTTTGGCGTTGCGGCAGACGCTGCCGCGCTTCATGGCTGTATGAGGAACCAGGGACTTGCCGTACTGGCTGCGCAGTTGTTTGCGCTGCAGGACGGGGACCCCAATTGCGACCGATATCCTAGATTTAAGCTTCGGGACGATACGACGGCGATACTTGCCCGGATGCGTCCGTTACCTGATTGTGGGGAAACCGTATGAAAGTAAGACCGATTCAAAAGTGGAAAGAGCGGATCCTGACCAGGAAGGGACACCGGAAGGATCTCTGGGAACCCTTCGAAAAAGAACTGCATAACCGGGTGGATTATTGGATCTACTGCATGGAGAGAATGCCTCTGGCGCATAAGCGGGAAAGCGCCGTTTTGCTGATCGGAAATGTGCTGTCGGTATTTTCTCTGATCACATTCGTCCTGAGGATCCTGTGCCTGTTTTATCCGAATTTTGCGGACTGGCTCAGCACCTGCTTCGGAGTTGTGCTTTCTAAAGAACTGCCGGGCGGATTTGAGATCTTCACGCTTGTGGCTACCGTCCTTTTCCCGATCTCCTTCGGAATTATGAACCATTACGTCAATATCAACCGGAGATACCTGTCTCTGGAGGATGCCGGCCCGGATATTTACAAGAATGTAATGCCCCCCAAGCAGCATAAAGGCATTGCCTATCGGCGATTGGATGTCGTAAGGGGAGGAAGTACGGAGAGCGTATTTGTAAGCGCAGAGATCGACCGCTGGCTGATCAGCAATGCGCCGATCACCATGAAGCGCAGTAAGGACTACGAGCACAATCTGAAGAAAAACATCTCCCATGATTTTAAAGAACTGTATCAGCCCTTCCTTCGGCTGAATCACTTGGATGCGCTGTTTCACGGCAGACAGTTCACCAACGAGAAGAAGTGGGGCATCTCCCAGGAGCTGTTCCCCGAAATACCGGATCCCAACAGCGCAGCCTCTGCACCGCCCTATGAGGTTCTGGTCCATCAAAGCTGCTATTACGATACCTATCTGACCAACATCATTCCGGGTAAGCAGCTGGTTTCCAATCAAACCAATCAGACGGTCGCGAAGGTAGACGGATACTATCTGCCTTATATTACCGTATCCGACCAGAAAGTCCTGAAGGATCTGGGAGCCCAGTATACTGCAAATGAGTTGGGTGTGACCACCCTTTGCATTCTGAAGGGCCCGGATGTGATTCCTCTGTGGACGCAGAATCGTCTGGCTCAGAGCAGCCGCAAGCAGTTTGTGGCCTCCGGAAGCGGATCTGCCGACTGGAACGACTGCCAGACTGTCCTGAAGGGAAGCAAGGATTTCCGCGAGGCTGTCATCTACGGCATGGAGCGGGAATTGTATGAAGAGTCGGCTAACCACCAGAAAATCTCAAGGCAGACCTTCTTTCATGCCACCGAAACCTATATTACCGGCTATTTCCGTTGGCTTCAGAAGGGCGCAAAGTCGGAATTTGTGGGCCTGAGCCGGGTGGATCTTCCGAATATCCTGGATCTTCTTACCCCGCAGCAGTCGGAGGTCATTGTCGGAAAGTATATTTCCGCAGATACCATGGCACACCTCAACCATGATCTGCAGGAGCTGGTGCATGTGGACCCGAAGGATAGCGGCAGATTGATCTCTGCAGGCTGTAACGTTTCCTGTGCCATGGCCATCTGGTCCCTGGAGAATCGGTGCGAAGTCGTGTGTGAAAAATGCAGGAAAGCCGGCACTGCCAACTGTGATTCCTGCAGTAAGATCCCTTATGATGCGTTGTTTGAAGACGATGTGCAGCTGCGTTAACGCTTGCACAAGAGACCATTTTGGAGAGGATACTTCCTATGCAATTTTCCTGTTATATTGAAGTAAATGTTATCTGTCTGGTGCTGTTAGCCATCGTGTATGGTCGGATGCGCCAGAACCGATCCATTATCACGACTGCCCAGATCATCATGCGTCGGCTGATCATGGCCCTGTGGGTGCTGTGCTTGTCCGATATTGTGGCGGTGGTGAGCCGGGGCAGATTCTTCCCCGGTGCCAGGGTCGTCATCCAGGGCAGCAACCTTATTTATCTGGAAATGATGCCCTTGATTTCCATGTTCTGGCATTCCTATGTCTGCAACCGTATCGGCCGGCAGATGAATCGGCGGCAGATGATCCTGTCTAAGATTCCCTTGACGGTGTTTACCATCCTGGCGGTGCTGAACCCCATCAATCATTTCCTGTTCCGGATCGATGCCAACAATCTTTACACCCGGGGCCCTGGCGTTTTTCTGCATTGGATCATTTCCTGGTTCTACCTGCTGTATGCCGGTGTACTGTCCTTCAGGGCTGTGAAAAACGCACCCAACTGGGCTCGGAGAAACGAGTATATGCCCCTGCTGTACTTCCTGATCCTTCCCATGATCGGCTGCGTTACCCAGATGGTGTTTTACGGCGTGACTTCGGTTCAGGCGGGCATTACCCTGTCCATCGTGCTGATCTCCATGCAGAGCCAGGATAACCAGATCTCCGTGGACGAACTGACGGGAATCAATAACCGCAAGGCCATGAGACGCTATGTGGACAATCTGGTACATAGAAATAACCCGCCCAGCCTGATGGTGATGATGATCGATGTCAATAAATTCAAGCAGATCAACGATACCCTTGGCCATGCGGTGGGAGATATCGCCCTGTGCGATACGGCAAGTATTTTGAAGAACGCCTGCGGAAAGAGTCGTGAAAAGCTGTTCCTCAGCCGTTACGGCGGAGATGAGTTTGTCATTATCGGCCAGAATGTGCATGCAAATGCCGCAGATGCTTTGAAGGAGCTGATCCATGAGAGTGTTGCCGGCTTCGGAAAAGAGCAGCAGAAGCCCTATGATCTGGATGTCAGCGTGGGCTATGCCATAGGAGTCTGCGAGGATTATGAGGATTTCGAGCATTACCTCAGAACGGCAGATGAATCCATGTACAAGGATAAAAAAGCAAGAAAGTAATGCCGGGATAAAATGGGGTGAGAGCAATGGCAGGACGAATCATCGGCTTTTTCTGCTGCCTGCTGTGCGGAACTGCTTTTCTGCTGATCGTTTTGGCGGAGAAGGATGGCAGGGAGCCAATGAGCTTCTGGACCGGAGACGAATCTCTGAAAGGGAAGGTTACGGATGTTCCCGGCTATAACCGGGAAATGTCCCGCCTGTATCGGCAGTATGGCTATGCCTATTTGCTGATTGGCGGCCTGTGGCTGATCTTTCCGGCGGCAGGAGTTGCAGGCTTGTTTCTGAATGTCTCTGCGGGCACCTATCTTGTCTACCGGAAATACAGGCGTATTCTCCGAAAGTATTCGTAATTTTATATGCGGCAGCCATTGTGCTGTAAAGAGGTGGAATGGGAAATGGAGTATCGCCCGCTGCCCTATGAGCAGTATTTTATTGATAACAGCGATGATTTCAACGGCACGGGCAAAGCCCGCCGCCGGATGATCTATAAAGCGGTGACCTATGATTGCGGCGGTCTTGCCAAGCTCTTTGGGGTTGCCCATGAAGTGAATTACAATGTGTTTTACGAGGCGGATCGGGACGTGATCCAGATCAATTTCGAGGGCACCAACGGCCTGGGAGACTGGTTTGCCAACATTGCGGAATTCTCCAGCCGGTATTATGACTCCATCGAATTTGCCGGTCAGCAGCTGCAGCTGCGCGCCCATCACGGCTGGGGCGAGATGTATAAGAGCATCAAGTGGGAGATCCGGGAAACTTGGCAGGAGCTGAAAAAGCAGCATCCCGATGCCCATACGGAGATCGTTGGCTGGTCTCTGGGTTCCGGGCAGGCCATTTTCTGCGCCCAGGATCTGAACTATAATTTCGGCGTTCGGCCCTATATGTATACCTTCGGCACCGTGCGGCCCTTCCGCTATACCCGCAAAAACAGGGCGCTCATGGAGCGTTACCTGTCCGGCATTTGCCGGGAGTGCCATAACTTTGCCAATGTCAATGATATCGTTACCTATATGCCCCCCTTCTACGGCTATACCATGCTGAACCGGGTGGAGGTAGGCACGGAAAAACGCAGCCTGGGCAGACTCTTAAAGCCCCTGCACTTCCATATGATCTATGATGATCCGACTTTGTACATGGAAAAAGAGCGGATGAGTGAACGATGAACACAGTATGAGGATCGGATAAGGAGAAACTATGAAAAAGGTGTTTTTTCCCGGGTGCAGGATCAAGGCCCGGTATACCGCAGGCAGCGAAAAGCTGAACGGCTATATGAAAGAGCGTTTTGGTCTGGAGCCTACCGGCTGCTGCAAGGAGAATTTCGGCATCCTGGAGCCGGAGGATGTGGCGGTGCTGATCTGCAATAACTGCTCTAAAGAGCTCCATAATTTGGGCACCAACCAGACCCGGGAATTTGTATACGAGATGATCGATGGGGATGCGTCCTTCCTCTTCCCGAATTACGCGGGCAGGGAAATGATGCTCCAGGATTGCTGCCACGGCTATGACGACCACGCCATGGGCGTGACAGTCCGCTCCCTTCTGGAGAAAATGCACATTTCCTATGAGGCCTTCCCCAAGGGAGTGGCGGACGGCACCGATTATGCTGCCCATGCCCGTATCGCCGGGGACAATGCCGCCTCTACGAAAAAGGAGATCGTTACCCATTGCGGTATCTGCAACCTGGCTGCCCTGAAGGCCGGGAAAAAGTCTCACCTCCTGCTGGATCTCCTGTTTGAAACAGAGTAAAAGGAACAGCCGCCTTCGGGCGGCTGTTTTATGCCGATAAAATAAGTGGAAAACTTTGGAAAACTGTGGTATAATGCTCTCGATTTCAGCGCGCTAAAGGTGGATGTATGATGACCCCGAATTTCTGGACGTTTCTGATTGTCTGCCCCCTGGTATTTCTGGCGGGATTTGTGGATTCCGTTGCCGGTGGCGGCGGCGTCATTTCTCTGCCGGCCTATCTCCTTGCGGGAATCCCCATGAAGATGGCTGCCGGCACCAATAAATTCGCAAATGGATTCGGCACCGCCGTGGCATCCTATAAGTATGCCAAAAGCGGCAATATTGCCTGGAGCTGCGCCCTGCCTGCGGCCGTTTTCTCCCTGTTGGGCGCATCCCTGGGAACCGGCCTTGCGGTGTATCTCCGGGAGGACATCCTGCAGATCATCGTGCTGACGGCCCTGCCCATTGTGGCGGTGGTGCTGCTCTTTGCCCGTAATTTCGGCCAGGAGGCCGCAGAGGAGAAAACCGGCACCCAGACCCTGCTGCTTTCTTCCCTCATCGGTCTGCTGGTGGGCTGCTATGACGGCCTGGTGGGTCCTGGCACCGGCACCTTCCTGACCCTGGGCTTCTCCCTTTGCCTTGGCTTTACGCTGCTGAAATCCGCAGGCTGCGCCAGAATTGCCAACCTTGCTTCCAATGTTGCCTCCATGGTCATCTACATTACCAGCGGCAATATCCTTTTCTCCGTGGGCATTCCCGCCATGGCCTGCTCCATTGCGGGCAATTACCTGGGTTCCAAATTCGCTATTGACGGCGGCAACTCCCGGATTCGCTATGTGATGTTCGGCGTTCTGGGCCTGCTGTTTTTGAAAATCGCTCTGAATTTCTTCGGTATCATTGACTTCTGATGAGGATTTATTTATGACAGAAAAAAATCGTTTTTCCGGCCTTTCTTCCTTTACTCTTCATGTTCTTGCCATGGCATTTATGCTCTGCGATCATGTGTGGGCGGCGGTGCTGCCCCAGTACCGGATTCTGACCTGTATCGGCAGAATTGCCTTTCCCATCTTTGCCTTCATGGCGGTGGAGGGCTATTTCTATACAAAGAATCTGAAAAAATACTTGTCCCGCCTGTTCCTCTTTGCGCTGATCTCCGAGATCCCCTTTAACCTGTTCTATGGCGGAAATCTGACAGGACTGAGCCACCAGAATGTGCTGTGGACCTTCCTGCTGGGACTGCTGCTGGTGCATATGGTGGAAACGACCAAGCGCAAGGGCAAGGTCTGGCTGACTGTGCTGGCATCTATCGGCGCAATCCTCATCGGCCTCATTGTGGGCACCGTCACCATGGTGGATTACTACGGTGCCGGTGTGCTGACGGTGCTGGTATTCTACTTCTTCCGTGGGAAGAAGTGGTGGTGCTATCTGGGCCAGCTTGTGGGTATGTACTATGTGAATGTGGAGCTGCTGGGCGGTTTCTACTATCCCATTTATCCTTTCGGCATCTATTTTGAGCTGGAGGAGCAGTCTCTTGCCATGCTTTCCCTGATTCCCATCTGGCTGTACCGGGGCAGACAGGGCTACCATGCGAAATGGTTCCAGCAGTTCTGCTACTGGTTCTATCCGGTGCATATGCTTATTCTTTATTTCCTGTGGAGGTTCCTGTAATGGATAAGAAAAAAGAACTGCTTCAGATCGTGAAATTTACCCTGTTTTCCGCGTCTGCCGGTATTATTGAGCTGGCTTCCTTTACCCTTCTGGATTCCTTCACCTCCTGGAATTACTGGCCCTGCTATCTCATTGCCCTGATCCTTTCCGTGCTTTGGAACTTCACTCTGAACCGGAATTTCACCTTCCATTCGGCCTCCAATGTCCCCATTGCCATGGCCAAGGTGGCGGCCTTCTATGCGGTGTTCACCCCGGCATCTACCTATCTGGGCAGCTACCTTGCCGATACCCTGTTGTGGAACGGCACCCTGGTGACGATCCTTAATATGGTTCTGAATTTCGTTCTGGAATACCTTTACGACCGTTTCTTCGTGTTCCGGGAGGAAGAAAAATCCAGATAAATATTTGGCATTTTTACCATGGAAAGTGGCCGCGTTTTCCATAATATGTGGTTTTTTGTGAATTGACGGAATATGCGGAATCATGTTATACTGTGTATGAAAGAAATCCCCGCCATGACTGACGGAACCGTGGATCAAACCACATGAAGTGGCGGGTAGAAAAGCCGACCGTCTGGGCACATCTTTCCTGATAGGGAAGGTGTGCCCTTTTTTGGTTTCCAAGGAGGTTTTATCAATGAAAAAAGTCGGAATTATCATGGGAAGCGACAGTGATCTGCCCATCCTGGAAAAAACCATGAACACCCTGAAGGATCTGGAGATCCCCTTTGAGGTTCACGTATATTCTGCACACCGTACCCCTGAGCAGGCAAAAGACTTTGCCGTAAATGCCCGTAAGAATGGTTTCGGTGTGCTTATTGCTGCTGCCGGTATGGCAGCCCATCTGGCCGGCGCCATCGCTGCCAATACGACCTTGCCGGTCATCGGCATTCCCTGCAAGGGCAGCGTGCTGGATGGCATGGATGCTCTGCTTTCCACGGTTATGATGCCCTCCGGCATCCCCGTTGCCACCGTTGCCATCAACGGCGGTGCCAATGCAGCCCTGCTGGCAGCACAGATTCTGGCCGTGTCCGATGAGACGATTGCATCCAAGCTGGATGCCAAGCGTGCTTCTGATGCTGCCAAGGTGCTGGAGAAAGATGCTGCTGTCCGTGCCCGTTTTGAAGTGTAAGGAGGTTTCCTATGGGCGGTTTTTTTGGCTGTACTGCAAAAAGAGATTGTATGATGGATGTGTTCTTCGGAACTGACTACCATTCCCACCTGGGCACCCGCCGGGGCGGCATGGCAGCCTATGATGCCGAGAAGGGCCTCCAGAGAGAGATTCACAGCATTGAGAATTCTCCCTTCCGTACCAAGTTTGAGAAGATCCTGCAGGAGATGCAGGGCACCGCAGCCATCGGCTGCATCAGCGACACGGATCCCCAGCCTATTCTGATCCGTTCCCGTCTGGGCGTTTACGCCATCTGCACCATCGGCATCATCCGTAATTCCGATGCTCTGGTGGAAAAGTATCTGGATTCCGGCTTCGGCCATTTCGATTCCATGACCGGCGGCCGCGTCAACTCCAACGAGCTGATTGCTGCCCTCATCAGCCAGAAGGAAAGCTTTGCCGAAGGCATTCGCTTTGCCCAGGAGTCCATTGAGGGTACCGCATCCATTCTGATCCTGAAGGATGACGGTCATCTGATTGCCGCCCGTGATCTCAAGGGCCGCCTGCCCATCATTCTGGGCAAGACCGAAGATGCCTATGCTGTTACCTTTGAGAGCTTTGCCTGCGACAAGCTGGGTTATGAATATGTCCGGGATCTTGGCCCCGGTGAGATCGTGGAGATCACCCCCGACGGTATCACCGTGCTGCAGGAGCCCGGCGAAGAGATGAAGATCTGCGCTTTCCTCTGGTCCTATTACGGCTATCCTACCTCCAGCTACGAAGGCAAGAACGTGGAAGTCATGCGTTATGAGAACGGCGCCATCATGGCAGAGGCCGATAAGAAGAATGGCATTGCCCAGGATATCGACTATGTGGGCGGTGTTCCTGATTCCGGCACGCCCCATGCCATCGGCTATGCCAACGAGAGCCATATTCCCTTCGCAAGACCCTTTATCAAGTATACCCCCACATGGCCCCGGAGCTTCATGCCCGCAACCCAGCGGGAGCGCAACGTGGTTGCCAAGATGAAGCAGGTGCCTGTCCACGATCTGATCCGCGGCAAGAAACTGCTGTTTGTGGATGACAGTATTGTCCGCGGTACTCAGCTCCGGGAAACCGTTGATTTCCTGTATGAGCACGGCGCCGAGGAAGTGCACATGCGTTCTGCCTGCCCTCCCATCATGTATGGCTGCAAGTTCCTGAACTTCTCCCGTTCCACCGGTGAGCATGAGCTCATTGCCCGGAACATCATCATGGAGCTGGAAGGCGAGGAAGGCTTCAACCATCTGGAAGAGTATATGGATGGCACCACCGAGCGCGGCAAGAAAATGCGCCAGGCCATCTGCGATAAACTGCATTTCAAATCTCTGGAATACCAGACCCTGGACGGCATTCTGAAATCCATCGGTCTGCCGGAGTGCAAGGTTTGCACCTACTGCTGGAACGGAAAGGAAGATTAAAAAATGGAAGATCACAAGAATTCCCATTCTGCGAGCTATGCCGCTGCCGGTGTGGATATCACCGCCGGTTACCGCGCTGTGGAGCTCATGAAAAAGCACGTTGCCCGTACCCGCAACGAAGGCTGCCTGGATGATGTAGGTGGTTTCGGCGGCTGCTTCGGCCTGCCCATCGCCGGTATGGAGGAGCCCGTCCTGGTTTCCGGTACCGACGGCGTCGGCACCAAGCTGAAGATCGCTATGCTCATGGATAAGCATGATACCATCGGTATCGACTGCGTTGCCATGTGCGTCAACGACGTGATCTGCTGCGGCGCAAGACCCCTGTTCTTCCTGGACTATATTGCCTGCGGCAAGAACATCCCCGAGAAGATCGCTGCCATCGTTGGCGGCGTGGCAGAGGGCTGTGTCCAGTCCGGCTCCGCCCTCATCGGCGGCGAGACTGCCGAGCATCCCGGCATGATGCCTGAGGATGACTATGACCTGGCCGGCTTCTCCGTGGGCATCGTGGATAAGAAAAAGATTCTGGACAATACCCGTATGGCCGAGGGCGATGCGGTCATCGCTCTGGCTTCCTCCGGTGTCCATTCCAATGGCTTTAGCCTGGTTCGTAAGGTCTTCGATGTGGAGAACAACCCTGACCTTATGAAGCCCAATGATTTCCTTGGCGGCAAATCCATTGCCGAGACCCTGCTGACTCCCACCCGCATCTATGTAAAGTCCATTCTGGCTCTGCTGGAGAAGGTGGATGTGAAGGGCATTTCCCACATCACCGGCGGCGGCTTCTATGAGAATATTCCCAGATCCATTCCTGATGGCCTGTGCGCTAAGATCGAGAAGAGCGCCGTTAAGGTGCTGCCCATCTTCCAGCTCATTGCCAAGACCGGCAACATCCCCGAGCGCGATATGTTCAACACCTTCAACATGGGCGTTGGCATGAGCGTGGTGGTTCCTGCCGCTCAGGCAGAGGAAGCCCTGACTATTTTGAAGGCAAATGGCGAGGATGCCTACGTCATCGGCTCCATCGTGAAAAATGAGGAAAAGGTGATTCTGGAGTGAAAACCAAAATTGCTGTTCTCGTCTCCGGTGGCGGCACCAATTTACAAGCGCTCATCGATGCACAGGGTTCCGTAATCAACAGCGGTGAAATCGTGCTGGTGGTTTCCAATCAGTACGGTGCCTATGCCCTGGAGCGTGCCGCAAAGGCCGGCATCCCTTCCATGGTCGTGAACAAGAAGGAATGCGGCGGCCAGAAGGCCTTTGAAGAGAAGCTGAAGGCCGTCCTCAAGGAAAACGGCATCGAGCTCATTATCCTTGCCGGCTTTATGGCCATCCTCTCCAAGGATTTTACCGACGCATACCCGGAGCGTATTATCAACATTCATCCGTCTCTCATCCCTTCCTTCTGCGGCGAGGGCTTCTATGGACTCCATGTCCATGAGGCTGCCCTTTCCTACGGCGTGAAGGTGACGGGAGCCACGGTGCATTTTGTCAATGAGATCCCCGACGGGGGCAAGATCATCCTGCAGAAGGCTGTGGAAATTCTCGAGGGTGATACCCCTGAGGTGCTGCAGCGCAGAGTTATGGAACAGGCAGAGTGGAAGCTTCTGCCCCAGGCGGCCGAACTGGTCAGCAAACAGTTACAGGAGAAATGAATATGAATGTCTATGAAGTAAAGACCATGAATGCCCGCTTGGAGGGCAACCCCTATCCCGGCCGCGGCGTGGTGCTGGGTAAGAGCGAAGACGGCAAGAGCGCTGTTGCAGCCTATTTCATCATGGGTCGCAGCAAAAACAGCCGCAACCGCGTGTTCACGATGAAGGACGGCAGCCTCTACACCGAGCCTTTCGACGCTTCCCTGGTGGAGGATCCCAGCCTCATCATCTATGCCGCTGTCCGCAAGCTGGGTAAGCACCTGATCGTCACCAATGGCGACCAGACCGACACCATCTACAGGGGTCTGATTGCCGGCATGGGCTTCTCCGAGAGCCTGGAATCCCGCTGCTTCGAGCCCGACGGCCCCAACTGGACCCCTCGTATTTCCGGCATGGCAACCTTTGAAGACGGCGACTTCACCTATCAGATGAGCATCCTCAAGAGCGGTGATCTGGAGGGCACTGTCTGCAACCGCTATACCTACCGCTATACTCCCATTGCCGGCCTGGGCCATTTCATCCATACCTATATCACCGACGGCAACCCCATCCCCACCTTCTGCGGTGAGCCTGAGCGGGTAGCCATCCCCAGCGACATCGATGCGTTCACCCAGGAAGTTTGGAACAGTCTGGATGCCGACAACAAGATTTCCCTGTATGTAAGCTATACCGATCTGGCCACCGGCGAGGAGACCGTTCGGATCATCAATAAGAATCAGTAAGGAGTGCCGAAAATGAAGGATTTTGAACTGAAATATGCCTGCAACCCCAACCAGACGCCTGCCTCCATCTACATGGCAGGCGGCTCTGACCTCCCCTTAACCATTCTGAACGGCCGTCCCGGCTACATCAACTTCCTGGATGCTCTGAACTCCTGGCAGCTGGTCAAGGAACTCAAGGAGGCTACGGGCATGGTGGCTGCTGCCTCCTTTAAGCACGTTTCTCCCACCTCCGCCGCTGTGGGCAAGCCCCTGTCCGAGGAGCTGAAGAAGGCCTGCTTCGTCACAGATGCCGACCTTGCCGGTTCTGCTCTTGCCTGTGCCTATACCCGCGCCCGTGGTACCGACCGCCTCTGCTCCTTCGGTGACTGGGTGGCCCTGTCCGACGAGTGCGATGTTCCCACCGCAAAGCTGATTGCCAAGGAAGTTTCCGACGGCGTGATTGCTCCCGGCTATGCTCCCGAGGCTCTGGAGATTCTGAAGAAGAAGCGCAAGGGCGGCTACAACATCGTTGCCATCGACCCGAACTACGTTCCAAATCCTCAGGAGACCAAGCAGGTCTACGGTGTGACCTTCCAGCAGGGCCGCAACAACTTTAAGATTGATGCCTCCCTGCTGACCAATGTGGTCACCGAGAAGAAGGACATTCCCGAAAGTGCACAGATCGACCTCGTTGTGTCCCTTATCACTCTGAAGTACACCCAGTCCAACTCCGTCTGCTTCGCTTATGACGGACAGGCCATCGGTGTCGGCGCCGGCCAGCAGTCCCGTGTGCATTGCACCCGCCTGGCAGGCTCCAAGGCAGATACCTGGTTCCTCCGCCAGCATCCCAAGACCCTGGCCCTGCCCTTCAAGGAAGGCCTGGGCAGACCTGACCGGGACAATGCCATTGACAGCTACATCAACGGCAACGAAGAAGATATCTGCGCCGACGGCATCTGGCAGAACTACTTCACCGTTCGTCCCGAGCCTCTGACCGCCGAGGATAAGAAAGAGTACCTTGCAACCAAGACCGGCGTGGCTCTGGGCTCCGATGCATTCTTCCCCTTTGCGGATAATGTCAAGCGTGCCTACGCTTCCGGCGTAAAGTACATTGCTCAGCCCGGCGGCTCCATCCGTGATGATCTGGTTATCGCCGAGTGCGACAAGGACGGCATTGCCATGGCCTTCACCGGCATGCGTCTGTTCCACCATTAATTGTAATAGGGGACGGTTTTCACCGCCCCCTTTCGGTGTTTCTTTAGCACCATCCCCCAAAAGCCTCCCCTGTGTAAGGGGAGGTGGACTTGCCGCCCAAAGCGGCAAGAACGGAGGGGTTGTAAGGTTGATTGTTCGATTACAGGTCGTTCAAGATTATAGGGTTACAACCCCTCAGGCCCCGGTTTGCGCAATGGTTAACAGCTCCCCTTACACAGGGGAGCCATTGGAGGAGCTGATTAAGTATTAGGAGGTTTACTATGAAACTCATGGTCGTGGGTGGCGGCGGACGGGAACACGCCATCATTAAAAAACTGAAAGAGAACCCCACAGTCGAGAAAATTTATGCCCTGCCCGGCAACGGCGGCATCGCCCGGGATGCCGAGTGCGTTGCCATCGGGGCTACCGATATTGAGAAGATCGTGGCCTTTGCCGTGGAAAATGCCATTGACTATGCTGTCGTGGCTCCGGATGATCCTCTGGTTCTGGGGGCCGTGGATGCTCTGAACGAGAAGGGCATTCCCTGCTTCGGCCCCAAGGCCAATGCCGCCATCATCGAGGGCAGCAAGGTCTTCTCCAAGAATCTGATGAAGAAATACGGCATCCCCACCGCCCAGTATGAGGTGTTTAACGACATGGATGCCGCCCTCAAATATCTGG
>JAZQQD010000088.1:0-17513 GCA_045628895.1 Faecousia sp. | reverse complement strand
CCTTGCCGTCAAAAAGGTCAATGGCAGGATAAATCAGCATAGCTTGTCCACCTCCAGTTCTGCAAATGCCCGCAGAATATTGAGACCAACGGTTCCGCTCTTTTCCGGGTGGAACTGACAGCCGAAAACATTACCCTTCTGCACTGCGGCAGTCAGCATTGCTCCGTATTCCGCATCGGCAATAACGGCATCCTCGCAGTCGGATGCATAGAAGGAATGAACAAAATATACGCAGTCTCCCGGCTGAATATAGGAAAACAGAGGGCTTTTCTTCGTAAAATGCAGGGCATTCCAACCGATATGGGGAATTTTCAGCCCTGCGGGAATCACATCCCCAATGGGGCGAACGGAACCCGGAATGAGACCGAGCCCTTCGTGTTCCCCATATTCAAAGCTTTTTTCGAACAGGAGCTGCATACCGAGGCAGATGCCGAGAATGGGCTTGCCCTTTGCTGCCTCCTGCCGCAAAAGAACATCCAATCCGGGAGCCCGAAGCTTTTCCGCTGCATCTCCGAAGGCCCCAACACCGGGCAGCACGATCTTATCTGCCTCACGGATTACCTCGGGATCCGAGGTGACGCAGACCTCTGCACCAATGGCGGCAAAGGAGCAGCGGAGGGAGAAGAGGTTGCCCACGCCATAGTCAACGATTGCGATCATTACAGCACTCCTTTGGTGGACGGGATCTCAGACGCAAATTCGGGATCGATGGCAACGGCCTTTCTAAGGGAACGGGCAACGGACTTGAAGGTTCCCTCGATAATGTGGTGGGAGTTGGAACCGGCCAACTGACGAATGTGCAGGTTGCACTGGGCATTGCGGGTAAAGCCCAGGAAGAATTCCTCCACCAGCTCTGTATCGAAGGTGCCAACCTTCTGGGTGGGAATTGTCAGTCCGTAGCCCAGATAGCTTCTGCCGGAAAGATCCACAGCTGTGAGAATCAAGGCTTCATCCATGGGCAGGGTGGTATCGCCATAGCGTACGATGCCCCGTTTATCTCCCAGCGCCTGTGCAAAAGCGCTGCCCAGAGCGATGCCGATATCCTCCACCGTGTGGTGGTCATCTACGTAGGTGTCACCCTTGCAGGAAACTGTCAGATCGAACCGACCGTGCTTGGCAAACAGGGTCAGCATGTGATCCAGAAAACCGCAGCCGGTGTCCACCTGACTGCTGCCGGTGCCGTCCAGATTCAAAGACAGAGAAATATTGGTCTCGGCCGTGGTTCTTTTTAACTCGCTTGTTCTCATTTTGTTTCCTCCAGCAAAAGCGTTATGGTATCGACCAGAGCAGTCATCTGCTGCAAGCTGCCGATGGTAATGCGGTTATAGTCCTTCAGCCGATCCGTTTCAAAGTGCCGCACGAGAATTCCGCGTTCCTTCAAACGGAGGTACAGCTCCTGGCCACCCATCCGATCGCTTTTTGCGAATACAAAATTTGCTTTGGAATCCAGAACGGTAAAGCCTAAGCTGCGGAGCGCATTCGTTGTCCATGCCCGGTTTTCCGCAATGGCGGCACAGTTCCCAGTGAAATAGTCGTTGTCCCGGATGGCACCGATACCGGCGGCCATGGTGACGCTATTCACGTTATAGGGATTGGTGGAATATTTGATGGTGTTGAGGTCGGCAATCAGGCCCTTGCAGCCAATGCCGAAGCCCAGTCTGGCACCCGCCATGGAGCGGGACTTGGAGAAGGTCTGGGTTACCAGGAGATTCTCATATTTGTGAATCAGGGGCACGGCACTTTTCCCGCCAAAATCCACATAGGCTTCATCAATGACTACCACATTGCCGGGATTGGCCTGTAAAATCCGCTCAATATCGGAAAGGGACAGGCAAATGCCTGTGGGAGCGTTGGGGTTGGCAATGAAAATGGTTTTGCCGATGCCTAGATAGTCCTCTACCCGCACCGTAAAATCCTCCGAAAGAGGGATAGCGGTATAGGGAACATGGTTCAGATCGGCGAAGACCTTGTAAAATCCGTAGGTAATGTCAGGGAATGCCGCCGGTGTCTGCTCGTCGCAGAAGGCCATAAAGGCAAAATTCAGAATTTCATCGCTGCCGTTGGTGAAAAGAATTTCATCCTCCGCAACGCCGTAATAGGCAGCAGCCGTTTTCACCAGTTCGGTGCATTCCGGGTCGGAATAAAGCTGCAGATTTTTCGCAGCCTTTTCCGCAAGCTCCAGGGCCAGGGGTGAAGGGGGGAAAGGAGATTCATTGGTGTTGAGCTTGTTATACTGCATTTTCTTGGGCTGCTCGCCGGGGGTGTAGGGCACTAAGGTGCTGTATTTGCTACTAAAAAAACGGCTCATACATCTTCCTCCGTGCGAATCACTGCGCTTCTGGCATGGCCCGTGAGACCTTCCTGCCGGGCAAAGTAGGCGACATCCTCTGCTACCTTTTTCAGAGCGTCTCTTGTGTAGTAGGTATACTGCATTTTTTTCACAAAATCGTCCACGGAAAGGGGACTGGAGAATTTAGCGGTGCCGCTGGTGGGCAGGGTGTGGTTGGGACCGGCAAAGTAGTCACCTAACGCCTCCGGGCAGTTGCGGCCCATGAACACGGAACCGGCATGGCGGATCTTATCCAGATAGTCAAAGGGCTGATCTACGCACAGCTCCAGGTGTTCCGGAGCAATCTCGTTGGCAATTTCAATGACCGCATTCAGATCCTCGGCTATGATGATCTTACCGTTGTTGTCAATGGAGGCTCTGGCGATTTCTGCACGGGCCAGGAGAGGAATCTGTCGTTCCAGCTCTGCCTGTACGGCGTAGGCAAGTTCTTCGGAATCCGTTACCAGCACAGCGCTGGCCATCTTGTCATGCTCGGCCTGAGAGAGCAGATCCGCAGCGGCAAACCGGGGATCCGTCTTTCCATCAGAGACAATGAGGATCTCGCTGGGGCCGGCAATCATATCGATGGAGACCATGCCGAAGACCTGCTTCTTGGCTTCCGCCACAAAGGCATTGCCGGGGCCAACAATCTTATCCACCTTGGGGATAGACTCCGTGCCATAAGCAAGGGCGGCAATTGCCTGGGCACCGCCAACCTTGAAGATCCGATCCACCCCTGCAATTTTGGCAGCAGCCAGAATTACGGGGTTGATTTTTCCTTGGGCGTTAGGAGGGGTGACGATGATCACTTCCTTTACTCCGGCGATCTTGGCGGGGATGGAATCCATCAGCACGGTAGAAGGATAGGCTGCCGTGCCGCCGGGGACATAGAGTCCTGCCCGATCTACAGGAATCACCTTCTGACCGATGACGATACCGTCCTCATCGTTGAGAATGAAGCTGTTGCGCACCTGGCGGCTGTGGAACTTGCGGATATTGGCAGCTGCTTTCTGCAGGATCTCCACAAATTTGGGTTCCACCTGAGCAAAGGCCTCTTCTATTTCCTCCGGGGTGACCTGCAGGGAGGTGAGCTCCGCTTTGTCAAATTTTCTGGTATATTTCCGCAGGGCGGCATCTCCGTTCTTCCGGACATTGGCAATAATTTCAGATACGGTGCCTGCCACATCCATTACCGGTTCGCTGCGGGCAAAGATATCTTCCTTGGCGACCTGCCCTGCTTTTAAAATCTTGATCATAGGGATCCCTCCACCTGAGCTGCCATATCGGCAACCAGCGCATCGATTTGTGCGCTCTTGAATTTATATCCTGCTTTGTTGGCAATGAGTCTGGCGCTGATGGGAACCACGGTTTCCACCACTGTCAGATCGTTTTCTTTCAACGTGGTTCCGGTTTCCACGATATCCACGATCACATCCGAAAGCCCCAGAATGGGTGCCAGCTCAATGGAGCCGTTCAAGTGGATGATATCGATGTCCCTGCCCCTCTGCAGGTAGTAGTTTCCGGCGATGTTGGCGAATTTGGTGGCTACCTTTAAGGTGCGCAGGGGATCATCCCGGAAATCCTTTTTCGCAGCCACGGCCATGCGGCACTTGCCGATATTCAGGTCCAGCAGTTCGTAGATATCCGGTTCGTATTCCAGCAGGATATCCTTGCCGGCTACGCCGATATCCGCAGCGCCGCGCTCTACATAAATGGCCACATCCGAAGGCTTTACCCAGAAATACCGGACACCGGCCTTGGGATTTTCAAAAATCAGCTTTCGGTTGTTCTCCTGAATAGAGGGGCAGGGGTAACCTGCCTTCTCGAACATGGCATAGACTTTTTCTCCCAACCGTCCCTTGGGTAAGGCAATATTAAGCATTTCTTGTTTCCTCCACCTTACCGTTTTTCAAAATCAGCAGTTTCTGATACCGCAGATTCTCCGGGATATTTCTCTGTACCATGACGGTCTTTCCTTCACTGCCCAGCTGTTCCGCAAGCTTTCGAATGTCCGTCAGAGAGGAGGTTTCGTCATAGACAAGCAGAATATCCACATCTGCCGGATCGGAGCGTACGGCATACTGCTCCAGCAGATCCAGGTAGACCGCAAATCCGATGGCACCGGATTTCCGCTTCATCTCCCGCATCATTTTGTCGTACTGACCGCCGGAGAGAATACTGGAGGGGATCCCCTCAGCAAAGCCCTTGAACACGAAGCCGTTGTAGTACCGGGGATCGCTGACCAGAGAAAAGTCAATGCGCAGGGGCGTGTCGGCAACCTGCATCAGTGCGGAGATGACCTCCGTAAAGGCTTTGACCTGCCGGGTCTGCCCCAGCAGAGCATCCAGCTTTGGCAGTACCTGGTCGGCGGTTCCGCCCAGGGAAAGCAGCCCCCGCAGGGTGGCCGTCTTATCCTCGGAAATGCCCAGATTCTCACAGATCTTTTTCAGATCGTGCAGATTTTTCTCTCCGATGCAGCGGAGAATGTCCTCCTGATTTCCGGGGGAAATGCCCATGTCGGACAGCACATCCTGCAATATCCCCATATGGGAGACCTCCAGCATGCAGTTGCGGCCGGTTCTTCCCAGACTCTTGGCAGCCAGAAGCAGCACCTCGAAGATACAGTAGACATCCACATTGCCGATGGCTTCCAGCCCTACCTGCATGATCTCCCGGAAGGAGCGGCTGCCCTTGGTGACCCGGTAGACATTCTCATTATAATATAGCTTCTGAACGGAATCGGGGGTGTCCACGGTGTTCTTCACGATGGAGAGCGTCACGTCCGGCTTCAGCGCCATGAGCTTTCCTGTGGTATCGGTAAAGGTGATGACGCTGTCGGAAATCAGAAAGTCCTTATTTCTTGCGTAGAGGTCGTATTCCTCAAATTTATTCATTTTGTAGCGGGTGTACCCATACCCATCGTACAGGGAACGAAGGGAAAAGGTGATCTGCTCGCTGGGAAGCTGGGAAATCTTATTCATTGTGGTTCCTCGTTTTTTCAAGTTTCTCGATGGCGGCGGCGTAGCCTCCCGAGCCATAGTTCAGGCAGCGGCTCACTCTGCCGATGGTGGCGGTACTGATATCGATTTGCTGTACGATTTTCTGGTAGCTCTGGCCTTCCCGCAGCAGTATGGCGGTATCCAGCCGCTGGGCCATATCCTCCGCTTCCTTCACGGTGCAGAGATCTTCGAAATAAGCGTAGCATTCTTCCAGGGTTTCCAGATTGAGAAGGGTCTGAAACAGTCGATCCATAGAAGGTGAATGGGGCAGCATATTATTTACTCCTTTGATGATACATTTCCTGTATACTTTACCACTTTACTATAATAAAGTCAACAGGAAAAGAGACTTATTTGATTGTATATGAAAAAATGACCGCCCATCCGGGCGGTCATTTGACAGCTTCTTACAGGCTGCGCAGTCTCTTTGCACAATCTCGAACTTCCTGCTTGTTTTCCTCGGGAAGCTCGGAGAAATCCTTCACGGTTTCATAGATCTTTTCGCAGTAATCCGCAGCTTTCCTGGTATCAAAGCTGTGCTCCCGCTGCACCCGGAAGAAGGTGTTCTTGTAGATGTTTTCCAGAGCATCCTGGGGCAGATTGACGCCGGTCATATCGAAGCCCCAACGAACCGCAAAAAAGGTGTCGTCCGACTCCAGGAACTGACGCATCAGAGTAACGGTGGTCAGAGGATCGGAGGAGGTGTCGTTGTCGGTGCCGAAGTTGATGCGGCTGCTGTAGGCACACAGAAAGTCCCGGCTCTTTGCGGGATTCTGGGACAGGTTGTAGTAGATCTCAGGGCAGGGGGTGAGATCGATGCCCACCGCAGGGTGGCTATCCAGGAAGGCAGCGCAGCGGTCCAGGTCATCGGACAGGAAATAGAAGTGGGGAAGGGTCAGCTTCAGCTTGGGATGCCGTGCCAAAATCCGATCCATTTCGCCGAATTTCCGGTTCAGAATCTCTCTGGGCAGGCCGTCCCGGGCGGGGTGATCGTCATCAATCCCCTTCTGGTACATCAGGAAGGGCGGGTTCTCCACAGGGAAATGATTTTTCTGGAAGGTGCGCCGTGCCGGGAACCAAGGGGTGGTGGCAACATGGTAGAGCAGGGGCGCATCGAAGCGTTCCAGCATGGAAAACAAAGGATCGAAGATCTCGGAATCCAGGGGTGCATCACCTCCGTTGCCGTCAGCCAGCTTTATGCCGTCAAAGCCGCCCTCCAGCATATCCTTTGCCTGCTCCGCAACGCCCTCAGGAGTGCCGTCGAAGCCGGGGATCAGAAATACCGGGTGACCGTAAATGGTGAACTTGTCCGGATGCAGGGCTCTGGCCACCAGAGCGTCCGCTTCCGTGATGCAGGCGGATCTGCCGTGCTTGACGCAGATCAGGTTCTCGCCGTCCAATCCTCCGGCGCTCAGATGGTCGGTGACATTGCGCAGGTAACTGTCCACGCCAAAGCCGCCGTGGGTGTGCACATGTCCGTCAAAGATTCCCTTATTGAATCCCATAATGTTTCCTCCTAAAGTGTTGGAATCGTTTATTCTCCGGTGATCAGGGAGATGAGCTTCAAAGTCAGCTTGCAGGAGTTTTCAAAGGCACCGAGGGGCAGGAATTCCGCGCTGGAATGGAAGTTGTGGGCACCGGTAAAGTAGTTGGGAGTGGGGATGCCCTTGGTGGAGATGAAGGACCCGTCGGTACCGCCCCGCATGGCGATGGTGTTGGGCTGGATACTTAGCCCCTTCAGCGCATCATAGATGTATTCAATGCACTTGCGGTTGTTGGGACTGATGGCATCGGCGATGTTGCCGTAGACATCGGCGGTGGTGAGCTTCAGCTCAGCCTTGGGATGCTTCAGCTGCACCAGCTCCATGGCCTTCTGGAGATAGGCCTTTTTGGCCTCATATTTCTGCTTGTTGTGGTCACGAATATTCATGGTCACCTTGGCCTGGAGCACGTCACTCTGCACGCCTGTGACCCAGATATAGCCTTCGGTCTTCTCGGTGTGCTCGGGAGTTTCTGCCCGATCCAGCAGATTGATGAAATCCACCGCAACCATAACGGGATTCACCAAATTGTTCTTGGAGGACATGGGGTGGGCGGTTACGCCCCGGATCTCCAGCCAGGCAGAGCCGGCATTGAAGGTCTCGTAAACCACCTCGCCCTGCTCACAGCAGTCAATGGTGTAGGCGAATTCCACGGGAAACTTAGCAAAGTCCATGGACTTTGCACCCAGCAGACCAACCTCTTCATCGGGGACAAAGGCTACATAGATCTCGCCGTGGGGCAGGGAGGTGTCCTCTGCCAGTACCTCCAGGGCAACCATGACGTTGGAAATGGCAGCCTTGTTGTCGGCACCCAGTACGGAGGTGCCGTCGCTGACGATGATGTCGTCGCCAATGTATTTGCGGAGCTCCGGATGATCCTTCTCGGAGATATACAGGCCCTCCTCCGGATTCTGGCAGATGTCGCCGCCGGCGTAATTGCGGATGATCTGGGGATGTACTTCGGGAGACATCTGCACATCCACGGTGTCGAGATGTGCTACCCAGCCCACTGCGGGGACAGGCGCATGACCCTCCGGCAGCCGGGCCGGCAGATGACCGATGACCACGCAGTGCTCGCTGAGGGAGATGTCCACCAGGTCCAACTCGGCAAGGTCGGATGCCAGCAGCTTTGCCAGCTCCCATTGACCGGAAGTGGAAGGCACGGTGTCGGCACCTGCCAGACTCTGGCTGGTTACAGCGGCATAACGCAGGAAGCGGGAAGTTAATCTGGTTTTTAAATCCATAGATATCACCATTTTTCTAGTATTTGTCAATTATTATAGAGTAGAAAAATCGGTTTGTCAAACCTGGGAGAAAGCCTCCCTCGACAAAAAGAACTTGAATTTCCCTGCTCCCTATGTTATAATCTTCTGGAGCTTGCAGGGTTAGTATATCGGCTATTATAGTGGCTTCCCAAGCCTCGGAGGCGGGTTCGACTCCCGTACCCTGCTCCAAAAAATAAGACCATCCATTCGGATGGTCTTATTTTTTAAAGAAGGGAGTCGAACCCAATAAATGCAAGTGTCCGGTGGACACTTGCGTCGACCAGTGCGAACACTGGTCGAAACCGAAATTAACTCGACTCCCGTACCCTGCTCCAAAAAAGAAAGGTCATCCGTTAGGATGGCCTTCTTTTTATTTCGGGAATCCCTGCAGACAAAAGGGAAGCTCCATGCGGTGGGCTTCCAGGAGAGCTTTATCCTGCAGGATGGTTCTGGCATCGCCGTCGGCGACGATGTCACCGTGGGACAGGAGAATCACGCGCTGGCAGGTGTCCAGAATCATGTCCAGATCGTGGGACGCGATGAGCTTGGTCTGGGGCAGCTTCTTAATGGTGTTGATGACGGTTCTCCGGTTCACAGGGTCCAACGCGGTGGAGGGCTCGTCCATCAGAATTACATCCGGCTCCATGGCCAGAATGGTGGCAATGGCTGCCATTCTTTTCTCACCGCCGGAAATGCTGTGGTTGTGGCGATGCTTGAGCTCTGTGAGCCCCAGAGAGGCGAGAACGGAATCCACCTTTTGCTCGGCTTCTTCTTTGCTCAGTCCGTAATTTCTGGGGCCGAACATCATGTCCTCAAAGACCGTGGGCATGAACATCTGATTGTCGGAATCCTGCAGAACAAAGCCAATTTTCTTGCGGATGACGGCCAGATTCTGCCGGTTCATAGGCAATCCATCCACAAGAATATTGCCGGAACCGGAAAGCAGGCCCAGCATCAGCTTCATAATGGTGGATTTTCCGGCACCATTGGCACCGATCAGGCCGACGGTCTCCCCCTTGTGAATGGAGAAGCTCAGGTTCTCCAGCACGGAATGGGAGCCGTAGGAGAAGGATACATTTTGAAATTCGATCATAGAATCACCCGGTTATGAGTCTTCCCAAAAGGGAAGCAATGTCAATGAAACGGAACAGCAGCAAAACTGCGCAGGATGTGGCGGCAAAGAGAAAAGAGGAACGGGAGAAGAGCGGAATATCCGCATAGAAGAATTCTCCGTTGAAACCTCGAAGCCGCATGCTGCTGTATAGCTCCTGGGCCCGATCCATGCTCCGCAGCAGAAGCTGCCCAAGGAAGGAACCCCAGGCGGAGATGTGGATGCCCTTTTGCCCGGGGGCCCGCAGGGCATAGGCCTGGGTCATGATGCTGACCTCCCGGATCATGACGCCGATATATCGGTAGGTCAGAAGCAGCAGAGTCGTCAGTACATCGGGGAAATGCACCATGCGCAAAGCGGCACACAGCGTGTCGATGGGGGTAGTGGCAATGAGCAGGAAGGAAGCCATCAGAGAAAAGACACCCTTGAGCATGAGGCTCACCATAGAGATCATGCCGCCGGTGATCAGCAGGGTGCCGACCCGCAGCATAGGCGTGCGATCCAGGAAAGGATTGGCAATTCCCACGGCGCAGACCAGAGGGAGAATCAGCTTCAGCTTTCGGAAGCAGGTGGAAACCGGGATCCCTGCAGCCTGGTACAGAAATACAGGATAAAGCACCATGATCATCAGCCCGGAAAGCTGGTACTTGTGAAAGGAAACCACAAGCAGGATATATAAAATTGTGGTGAGAAGCTTTGCCAGGGGATGCAGCCTGTGCAGGGGAGAATCCCCCGCAGCCAGATGATCCAGCTCGTCCAGCTCCTGTTGGGCAGTTGTCAGTTTATCCATAAATCATACCTGAATACAAAAATAGGGGTATCCGAGGATACCCCTAAATCATAACATATTTCTTATTTTGCGGCAACTTTTTTCTTGCGGAAGAATCCGCCGGCAAGGCATACCGCAGCGGCAACACCGGCGACCATGGCAGAACCCAAAAGACCGGAAACGGTAGTGCCCACAGCGCTTTCACTATCGGGGAAAGCATAGTCGGGCAGGAAAGCGGTGGCGTCCTGTACAGATGCGGCTGCATCGGCAATGCTGCTCTGAACGCCGAAGTTTTCCTCATCCAGGCCCATGTTTTCGCTGTAGCCTTCTTCGGCATTGCCGAAGAGCGTCCATTCCAGACCGTCGGGGTTGGAGCTGGCAAACAGGCTCAGGCCGCCGCCCACGATGGCAACCACAACAGCCAGAATGATGAGAGTGGTTTTCAGGCTGCGCTTATTCTCGGAGGGAGCGGCATTCACATCCATCACAAGTTCGGGACGGGATTCGTAAACGAAGAGCACCACAGCGGTGGTGATCAGACCTTCCACAAGGCCGATGGCCAGATGGATGGGCTGCATGAGCGCAACAAAAGCGCCGAAGGGCAGCTCGGTAATGCCGGAGAGGGTGGTCTCCAGAGTGACGGAGAAAGCGCCCAGCTGCAGGGTCACAACGCAGCCCAGGATGGAAGCCAGCGCAATCTTGATGCGGAAGGCTTTTTTGCCGGTGCCGCCGAAGAGATTACTCTTCATAATGGGACGCCACAGACAATAATAACCGATGAAGCAGCCGTAGAAGGCCATATTCCAGCAGTTGGCACCCAAAGCCAGAAGTCCTCCGTCGGCAAAGAACAGACATTGGATGGCGAGGATCACCACCATGGAAAGGAAACCTGCCTGGGGTCCCAGCAGGGCGGAGAGCATCATGCCGCCGCAGAGGTGACCGGAGGAGCCGGTTCCGGGAATGGTATAATTGACCATCTGGCCTGCAAAGACCAGAGCGGAAGCAACCGCCATGGTGGGCAGCTTTTCCAGCTTTTCATCTTTTTTCAGAGTTTTTACGGAAGCGCCCACAGTCACACCGGAGGCTACATACATGGTAGCGGCAACTGCAGGAGCCAGGAGGGCATCAGCCATATGCATAGTGCATACCTTCTTTCTACGAGGTTGGCTTTAGTATAACCGACTGAAATATAGGAGGGAAGCCCCCTGGGGGGTTATATTTTTCAAAAATAAAAAAGTCTCATGACAAGCGGCTCCATGGAAGTGACGAAAAAAGCAGAAAGCCGTTGGATTTTTGCCGGTGCTGTGCTATAATGAGGCCAAATCAATTTGGGAGGGTTTCCTTATGCCTTGTACAACATTTCTTGTGGGTAAAAAAGCCAGCAATGACGGCTCTACTATGATCGCCAGAACCGATGACGGCTTCTTCGATGTAAAGAAGATCATCGTTGTGGATCCGAAAAAGCAGCCGAGAATATATAAAAGTGTCATCGGCCACCTGACTGTGGAGTTGCCGGATAACCCCATGCGCTATACCTCCTGCCCCAGTGTGGACCCGGCAAACGGTGTCTGGGCTGCTACCGGCATTAATGAAGCCAATGTGGGCATGACTGCCACCGAGACCATCACCACCAACCCCCGGGTGCTGGGTGCTGACCCCATGGTGCGCTACCGCAAAGCCGCGAATAAAAAGGAAAAGGATATCCCCGGCGGCATCGGCGAGGAGGATATTGTGGTCCTGGTCCTGCCCTATATCCATTCCGCTCGGGAAGGCGTCCTGCGGCTGGGTGCTCTGCTGGAGCAGTACGGCACCTATGAGTCCAACGGCATCGCCTTCAATGATGAAAATGAGATCTGGTGGATGGAGACCATCGGTGGTCACCATTGGATTGCCCAGCGTGTCCGGGATGAGGAGTGTGTGGTCATGCCCAACCAGTTCGGCCTGGATCGGTTTGACTTTGCCGATGCCTTCGGCGAGCAGAAGGAGAACCTGTGCTCTGCCGATCTTCGGGAATTCATCGAGGAGAACCATTTGAATCTGGGCAACGGCGGCAGCTTCAATCCCCGGGATTGCTTCGGCTCCCATTCCGACTCTGACCACATTTATAATACCCCCCGTGCCTGGTTCATGGGTCGCTATGTGAACCCCACCAAGTACAGCTGGGACGGCGAAAATGCGGATTTCACCCCCATGAGCGATAACATTCCCTGGTCCTTCGTCCCCGAGAAGAAGCTCACTGTGGAGGATGTGAAATATATCCTGTCCTCTTATTACCAGGGCACACCCTACAATCCCTATGCCCATGCCAACGATCCCCGGAAGGGCATCTACCGCACCATTGGCATTAACCGCACCGGTGTCACCTCCATCTGCCAGATTCGCGGTGACAAGCCGGATGCTCTGAAGGCTGTGGAATGGGTCTGCTTCGGTTCTACCACCTTTGATGCAGCGCTGCCGGTGTACACCAATGTCAATAAGCTGCCCAAGTACCTCACCGAGGTGACCATGGATACCTCCACCGAGAATTTCTATTGGGGCAGCCGCCTGATCGGTGCCCTGGCGGATCCCCATTACGGCTCCGGCATCGTCCATGTGGAGCGGTACCAGAATTCCGTCATGAGCCAGGCAAGAGCCATCCTCAACGAGTATGACCGCAAGGTGGCAGAGTCCGGCAATGCAGCCCTTCTGGAGGAAGCCAATGAGAAGCTCTGTGCCATGGCAAAGAAGGAGACCGTCAATACCCTCAATAAGGTGCTCATGGATGCCAGCCAGCACATGAAAAACGGCTATAACCGGGCAGATAACTGAGGCTGTTACATTTTTGTGAATCCCATTGACAAGATATTCTAAGTTACATATAATGACGATATCCTCTAAAATATTGTTTTAATCGTTTTTTCTCAAAAGGAGTGATTGCTATGTGGAATCGAATGGAACTGAAAATGCGGGGTAAGTTTGCCTTTCAGAGAAATTACTGGCCCTGTGTGCTGGTCAGCTTTGTGGTAATGCTGGGAACAGTGCTTACCGTGAAGGATGGCGCGGATAGTTCCAATTTCCTCCGTATCGGCTCCATTGCCCTTTCCGGCGGAGCATTGACACTGCTTAACATCCTGGTTTTCTCGGTTCTGGAGGTCAGCGGCGCCCGGTTCTACATGGAAAATGCCAGCGCCAACGCCAATGCCGGCTTGATTTCCTTCGGTTTCCGTTCCGGCACCTACGGCACAATCGTAGCTGCCCAGCTCCTGCGGAAGATTTTCATCATTCTGTGGTCTCTTCTGCTGGTGATTCCCGGCATCATGAAGGCCTATTCCTATTGCCTGGTGCCTTATGTGCTGGCAGACCGGACGGACATTACCGCATCCGAAGCCTTGGAGATCAGCAAGAATATGATGGAGGGCCACCGCTGGGCAACCTTCGAACTGGATCTTTCTTTCATCGGTTGGTTCCTGCTCAGCGCCATTACCGGCGGACTTGTGGGTGTTTTCTATGTGAATCCCTATGTCCATGCTACCAGAGCGGAGCTGTATTTCGCCCTGCGGGAAGGCAGATAATATGTTTGAAAGCGGACACGAAAGTGTCCGCTTTTCTTGTATTTCGAGTGAAAACAAATGTCTATTGACAGGAAAGCTGCCCGGGACTAAAATAAATCCGATATTATGTTACAGGAGGCAAATCATGATCCCTGAAAGACTAAGTGCTCTTCGGGCGGAGATGACAAAGCGGAACATTGACCTTTATGTGGTTCCAACTGCCGATTTCCATGAGTCCGAGTATGTGGGCGAGTATTTTAAGGCAAGAAAATATATTACCGGCTTTACCGGTTCTGCCGGTACTGCCGTCATCACTATGACCGAGGCCGGTCTCTGGACCGACGGCCGCTATTTTGTCCAGGCCGAGCGCCAGCTGAAGGACACCACGGTGACCCTGTATCGCATGGGCGAAGAGGGCGTTCCTACCGTGGATGCCTTTATCGCCGATAAGCTGCCCCAGGGGGGCAAGCTGGGCTTTGACGGCCGTGTCATCAACAGCCTGTGGGGCAAGCGCATGGTAAAAATGGCCGAGGAAAAGAATGCCGCCATTGCCTGCAGCGAGGACCTCATGGATCTGATCTGGCAGGATCGTCCTGCGCTCCCTGCCAGCAAGGCATGGATCCTGGACGAAAAGTATGCCGGACAGAGCGCTGCCGAGAAGCTCACTGCCGTCCGCAAGGTCATGGCAAAGAAGAAGGCAACGGTACATATCCTCACCAGCCTCTATGATATTGCCTGGCTGCTGAACATCCGCGGCGACGATATCAGCCATGTGCCCGTAATCCTGAGTTTCCTGGTGCTGACGGAGCAGGAATGCATCTGGTTTGTCCAGGATGCTGCCCTTACGGATGAAATTAAGGCTTATCTGGCTCCTATCGGTGTTTCTGTGAAGCCCTATACCGAGATTTATGCCTATGCTGCCCAGCTTCCTGCGGATGCCTGCGTGCTGCTGGCTCCCGGCAAGGTGAACTACCGCATCGTTTCTGCCTTCCCCGCAGGGGTAAAGACCGTGGAGATGATGAATCCCTCCGAGCCTATGCGCGGCAAGAAGAATCCTGTGGAAGTTGCCAATACCATTGCTGCCCATGTAAAGGACGGCGTGGCAGTGACCAAATTCATGTACTGGCTGAAGAAGAATATCGGGAAGCAGCCTATGACCGAGATTTCCGCTTCCGACTATCTGGCTTCCCTCCGGGCAGCCCAGCCGGGATTCCTGGATCTGAGCTTTGATACCATCTGCGCATACGGCGCCAATGCCGCCATGATGCACTACAGCGCCACCCCCGAGAGCAATGCGGAGCTGAAGCCGGAAGGCTTCCTGCTGGTGGACTCCGGCGGACACTATCTGGAAGGCTCCACCGATATCACCCGTACCTTTGTTCTTGGCCCCATCACCGA
This sequence comes from Faecousia sp., assembly GCA_045628895.1. GTDB lineage: Bacteria > Bacillota > Clostridia > Oscillospirales > Oscillospiraceae > Faecousia. Next base: position 2,571 of record JAZQQD010000088.1, on the reverse strand, counting down.
GGAAATGCGGGAGCATTTTACCGCAGTCTGCCGTTCCAATCTGAATCTCGCAGCTGCCAAGTTCCTCTACGGTGTCAACGGCCCCAATCTGGATATCCTTGCCCGCGGCCCCCTGTGGGATCTGGGCATCGACTATAAGTGCGGCACCGGTCATGGCGTTGGCTACATCCTCAATGTCCATGAGGGTCCCAATAATTTCGCCTGGCAGCTGGGTTCTGCCCGGGGCTACGCAGCCTTTGAGGAGGGCCATATCACTACCGATGAGCCCGGTGTTTACCGGGAGGGCCTGTATGGCATCCGCACCGAAAATGAGCTGGTATGCCGCAAGGCAGAAAAGAACGAGTACGGCCAGTTCATGGAGTTCGAGAACATTACCTACGCTCCCATCGATCTGGACGCCATCGATCCCGATGCCATGACCAAGAAGGAGCGCCAGCGGCTCAACGATTACCACAAGCTGGTCTATACTACCCTGGCTCCTTACATGACCGAGGAGGAAAGAGCTTGGCTGGCAGAATACACCCGTGAAGTATAAAGGAGAATACGATGAAAGAACTGCAAATTCGTGACCTGCTTAACTTCAAGTTCCTGGCAGGCGTGACCTATAACCCCTCCGGCCCCCGTGCCGCCTTCACCGTGGCAAACAGCAACGAGGAAGAAAACTGCTATGAGAGCCGCCTGTATCTGTATGAGAACGGCGCTGTCCGCCAGCTTACCGACATGGGCAAGGAATCCCGCTTCGTCTGGGAGGATGATGACAATCTGCTGTTCCCCGCAGTCCGCAAGGCAGAAGAGCGAAAGAAGAACGAAGTAGGGGAGACAACTACTTTCTTCTACCGCCTGAATGTAAACGGCGGCGAAGCCATGCCCGCCTTCTCCCTGCCCTTTGGCGCAGGCAAGCTCCTGTGCGTTGGGAATGGAAAATATGTGGTTACCGGTACCATCGATTCTGAGGATCCCGACAATTACCTCAAGTCCTCCGAGGATCGCCGGAAGGCCGCCGCAGCCAAGAAGGAAGACGAAGATTACCATGTGCTGGATGAGATTCCCTTCTGGGGCAACGGCCAGGGCTTTACCAATAAGGAGAGAACTGCTCTGTTCCTCGTTGACGGTCAGAAGGTCACCCGGGTTACTGCACCTGCCTTTGATGTGGATGATGTGGTTCTTGTGGGGGAATTTGCCTATTTCTCCGGCAGCACCAAGATTTCCAAGCTGGACTTCCACAGCGATCTGTGGCGGCTGAACACTGTCACCGGCGAAGCCGAGTGCCTGATTGCCGCTTCCTCCATACGGATGGAGGGCATGACTCTGGTTGGGGATACCCTTCTTGTGAAGGGTACCGAGAGCAAGTTCCACGGCCTGAACGAGAATGCCTTCGTTTACCGCTATGACGATGAAACCAAATCCCTGGTTCTGGTCCGGGAAGAGGACTACAGCATGTACAGCAGCGTGGGCGGCGATTGCCGTCTGGGCGGCGGTGCAGGCAGTGGTGTCCACGGCGGTAGTCTGTACCATATCACAACCCGTTGGGGCAACTCCCATATCTACCGCTTGGATCTGGATGGCACCAGCACCCCGGTGTTCACCCCCGAGGGCAGTGTGGACTGCATGGCTGTTTCCGAGAAGAACGATACCATTCTGATGGTTGCCATGCTGGAAAACCGCCTGCAGGAGCTGTATTCCTATGAGATTTCTACCGGCAAGCTGGAAAAGGTGACTTCCATCAACGATGCTGCGATTGCCGATACTTATGTTGCCGAGCCAAAGCGTCTGACCATAACAAGCTGCGATCTGGAGATCGAAGGCTGGGTGCTGGAGCCGAAGGACTATGATCCCAGCAAAAACTATCCTGCTGTGCTGGATATCCACGGCGGCCCAAAGACCGTTTATGGCCCTGTCTACACCCATGAGATGCAGGTCTGGGCAAACCGCGGCTACTTCGTAATGTTCTGCAATCCCAAGGGCGGCGACGGCCGCGGCAATGACTTTGCCGATATCCGCGGTGAGTACGGCCATACGGATTATCAGAACATCATGGACTTTACCGATGAAGTGCTGCGCCTGTACCCCCAGATCGACGGCACCAAGGTTGCCGTCACCGGCGGTAGCTACGGCGGCTTCATGACCAACTGGATCATCGGCCATACCGACCGGTTTGCCTGCGCTGCTTCCCAGCGTTCCATTTCCAACTGGATCAGCTTCTACGGCATTTCCGATATCGGTACTTACTTCGCTTCCGATCAGTGCGACGGCAATATCTATGATGATGCCGAGAAGCTCTGGAATCTGTCCCCCCTGAAGTATGCCGCCAATGTAAAGACTCCCACTCTCTTCATCCACTCCGATGAGGACTACCGCTGCCCCATGGCAGAGGGCCTGCAGATGTATACCGCTCTGGTGGACCGGGGCATCCCTGCAAGACTCTGCTGGTTCAAGGGCGAGAACCATGAGCTTTCCCGCTCCGGTAAGCCCAAGCATCGCCTCCGCCGCCTGCAGGAGATCACCGATTGGATCGAAAAGTACACCAAATAAAATTTTCACCGCCCTGTTTTCACAGGGCGGGGATTTTTT
>JAZQQD010000087.1:0-16624 GCA_045628895.1 Faecousia sp. | reverse complement strand
CCGTATCTTTCAGAGATGTTGACATACTCGGCGGCTTCTGGAATGACAGACAGAGCCTCATCCACGCCGTTACAATTCACTCCGTAAGGGACAGATTCACCGACACGGGGCGTTTTGAAGCGTTTAAATTCAACTGGAAAGAGGGCATGGCGAACAAGCCCTACTTGTTCTGCGATTCCGATGTCGCGAAATGGCTCGAAAGCGCGGCTTACATAATCGAAAAATCACCCGACGCCCTGCTCGAAAAGCAGGTTGACGAGGTGGTTGACCTCATAGAAAAAAATCAGCTCAAAGACGGCTATTTCAACATTTATTTCACTGTCTGCGAGCCTCAGAAGCGTTTCACCAACCGCGACTGGCACGAGCTTTACTGCGCAGGGCATCTCACAGAGGCGGCGGTGGCTTACTACAACGCCACGGGCAAGGACAAGTTTTTAAAATGTATGTGCAAATACATTGACTGCATCGAAAAAGCATTTAAAATAAACAAAACCGCCGCTTTCAATACGCCCGGACACGAAGAAATAGAACTTGCACTCGTTAAACTTTACCGCTGTACGGGTGAAAAAAGGTATCTTAAACTTTCAAAACATTTTATTGACAAAAGGGGTACCGAAAAAGAAGAGAGAGGCAATGACTGGACATCCGACAGATATTACCAGAGCCACAAGCCTTGCCGTGAACAGTTTACCGCAGAAGGTCACTCCGTAAGAGCGTGCTACCTTTACACGGGTATGGCTGACATTGCCCGTGAATATTCGGACAGCGAACTTTTGAATGCGTGCAAAAAAATATTTGATGACATTTACAACAAAAAAATGTACATCACCGCAGGTATAGGGCAATCGCACCACGGCGAAGCGTTCACCGTTCCCTACGATTTGCAGAACGGACAGGCATATACCGAAACGTGTGCTTCCATAGCACTCGCAATGTTCTGTCTGAGAATGCAGAATCTTGAACTTGATTCCCGTTACGGCGACGTAATTGAAAGAGCAATATACAATTCGCTCAGTTTCTTTGGCTATTCTTTCTGTGAAAAACGCTCAAAAATCATTCGTCTTTTGCCGGCGAACATTTTTGCAATTCGCAGTCGATAAACTTGCAAAAATTACAGGATCTCGCCCTGGAGGCCCTCCTGATAGAGGCCCAGGATCCGTACTTTTCTAACCTCATTATGGAGATTTTCGCCCTCGGCATACACTTTTATATAGTTGGGCGTGTGGCCCACATAGAATTTACCCTGCATTTCCTCAAAAAGGACCTCCTGCACGGTGCCCACATGGGTTCTGCGGTAATCCTGGTTCATTTCCTCTGCCACGCGGATGGCTGCGGCGGAGCGTTCCTCCTTCACGGCGTTGCCATGCTGGCCATCCATTTTATCCGCAGGTGTTCCCGGGCGGCGGGAATAGGGGAAAATGTGCATATCCGCAAAGGCGCATCTGCGGATAAAGGCCAGACTTTCGGAAAATTCCTCCTCGGTCTCCCCGGGGAATGCCACGATCATATCCGTGGTCACGGCGCAGTCCGGGAAATACTGCCAAAGCAGCTGCACGCTCTCATAATACCGGGCGGTATCGTACTTCCGGCGCATCCTTGCCAGGACGGTATCGCTGCCGGACTGGAGAGACAGGTGGAACTGGGGGCAGAGATTGGGGAAAGCAGACAGTCTGCGGCACATATCCTCTGTGACGATCCTGGGTTCCAGAGAGCCCAGGCGCACCCGCAGATCGGGTACCGCAGCGCAGAGCGCTTCTACGAGGTCGGTCATGGTGGGTTTCCCCGGCAGATCCACGCCCCAGGAGGCGATTTCGATGCCAGTGACCACGATCTCCCGATATCCCCGGTCGGCAAGGGCTTTGGCCTGCTCCACCGCCAGCTCCAGAGGTGCGGAACGGACAGGGCCCCGGGTATAGGGAATGATGCAGTAGGTGCAGTAGTTGATGCAGCCGTCCTGGACCTTCAGCATGGCCCGGGTACGCTCCTCCAGGCCGCCGGCAGGCAGCACCTCAAAGCTGCGGCGGCGGAGGGCATTATCCAGATTTTCCTGGTAGCCCCCGCCCTGCAGGGCGGCATCCATCATGGCAACAAAGGTCTCCCGTCCGCCGCTGCCGGAAAGGACATCAATTTTCAGATCCTTCAGATCCTCGGCGGCATGCTGGGGGTAGCAGCCGCAGACACCGATGACGGCATCCGGGTGCTCCCGGCGGGTACGGCGGATGACGGCACGGTTCTTCTTATCCGCCACAGCAGTGACGGAGCAGGTATTGACGATATAGCCGTCGCAGTCCCCGTGAAAGTCCCCGATCTCGTAGCCCTTTTCCCGGAAGAACTGCTCCATGGCCTGGGTCTCGTATTGGTTCACCTTGCATCCAAGGGTGTAAAAGCCTAGTTTCATGTTTATATTCACCAAATTCAAAGTTTTATTTTTGTGCGATTCATATAATCGGCGAATTGAAATCTTCGCCGAAACTGCTATAATAGGGGCACCGGAATTGAGAACCGGGTTTCATCATTATACACGAAATGAACCGTTTTGTATAGTATCGGCGAAAGGAAAGGGTAAAAATATGCGTGAATTCAACGTAGAGTTTTCTTCCTTCGAAGATGTGGTGGAATTTGTTTCCCTGGCTACCGTACAGCCCTTCCGGGTCATTGTGGGGAACGACTATCAATGGGTCAACGCAAAAAGTCTCATGGGTCTGGTGGCCCTGGATCAGAATGACCCTCTGCGGGTTCGCATGGACTGCTCTGCAGCCGAATGGGAATCCTTCCGCCACGCGTCAGAAAAATTTCTGGCGAGCTGAATACGGCTTTTCGAAGCACCGTCCTGGGAATACCTGGGGCGGTTTTTTTAGTGAATAAATAATAGTGAAGAGTGAAGAAGCGGCTCGCAATGACAGTGTAATTTAGGTTTCTTTTGACATCTTTCCGGCTTCGTGGTATATTCTTATATTATAATGTATAGGAGCGAAATCATGTTTCCTTATTTGACGCTGTTTGCTCTGGGCATTGTGGCCCTGGATCAATATACCAAATACCTCGTGGTGGCAGGGATTCCCCTCTTCGGCCATGTGGACTTTCTCCCCGGGTTTCTGGGGCTGACCTACGTCCGCAACACCGGAGCCGCCTTCTCCTCCTTCGAGGGGGCACAATGGCTCTTTGCCATCATCTTTATCGCCTTCACTGTGGGCATTCTCTACGCCTGGAAGGGCAACCGTATCGGCTTTACCAAGCTGGAATGGTGGTGCGTGGCTGCCATCTACGGCGGCGGATTGGGCAATATGGTGGATCGGGTCCGGATGGGCTATGTAGTGGACATGATCGAGACGGAATTTATGAACTTTCCCGTGTTCAACGTGGCCGACAGCTTCATCACCTGCGGCTGCATCCTGCTGATCGCCCACCTGATTTTCTGCAACAAAGCATTCTGGAAGGAAGAAAAGAAATGACTTTTACCGCCGATCTTCCCGGTGAACGGCTGGATGCCTTTGTGGCTCGCTGTGCCGAGGGTCTGACCCGGTCTGCCGCCCAGCGGCTGCTGGAGGAAGGCTGCGTCCTGCGCAACGGAAAACCGGGAAAGAAAAATGACAAACTGAATATCGGCGACACGATCGACGTAACCATTCCCGAGCCGAAAGCGGTGGATATCGCCCCCACGGAGATCCCCCTGAACATTGTCTACGAGGATGAGGATGTGCTGGTCATCAACAAGCCCAAGGGTCTGGTGGTGCACCCGGCTCCGGGTCATGAGCAGGACACCCTGGTCAACGGCCTGCTGTATGCCATGGGAGACAGCCTTTCCGGCATCAACGGGGAGCTCCGGCCCGGCATCGCCCACCGCATCGACAAGGATACCTCCGGCCTGCTGGCCGTGGCGAAGAACGATCTTGCCCATGTGGTGCTGGCATCCCAGCTGAAGGATCACAGCATGTTCCGCACCTACGATGCCATCGTCTGCGGCAACCTCAAGGAGGACAGCGGCACCGTGGATGCCCCCATCGGCCGGCACCCCACGGACCGGAAGCGGATGTGCGTCACGGAGCGGAATTCCCGGTCAGCCGTGACCCATTGGGAGGTCGTCAAGCGATACAAGGGCTACACCCATATCCGCTGCAAGCTGGAAACCGGCCGCACCCACCAGATCCGCGTCCACATGGCCTACATCGGCCACCCCATTCTGGGGGACACCGTCTACGGCCACAATAAGAAGGAGCTGGGTCAGGACACCCAATGCCTGCACGCCTCGGTGCTGAGCTTCCGCCATCCCAGAAATGAGCAGCCGGTGGTGACCATGGCTCCCCTGCCGGAATACTTCCGGGAGGTTCTGGAGAAACTGGAGAGGATGAGCTAAGTGGGTATTTATGATTCCGTTCTGCTGACTGCAGATTTTGACGGCACCCTCACCGACGGCAAGGCCACCATTCCGGAGCGGAATGTGGAGGCCATCCGGTATTTTATGGCCGAAGGCGGCACTTTCACGGTCAATACCGGCAGAAGCGTGCCCATGTTCTCTTCTCAGCTGCCCAAGGTGCCCGTCAACGCGCCATTGCTGCTGTACAACGGCGGCGCGGCATACGACGCAGGCAAAAAGGAGCTGCTGTATTCCGAGACCATTCCGCTGGATCTGTGGGACACGGTGCGGAAGGCCCATGCCCTGGTACCGGAAATGCTTATTGAAATTCAAGGGTTGGATGCCCATTATGCCTTCCATGAAAACGGCCTGTGGGCAAGGCTCAACGAGAAAATGGGCTGCCCCTACTGCTTCGTAAAACCCGGTGCCGATATCGGCCCTTTTCTGAAATTCACTCTGCTGGGGCCCTTCCACCCGGAGAAAGCCGAGGGGATCTTCGAGGGCAGCTCCGAGGACGAGCCAAAAATCTCCCATGTGGTGGAGCTGCTGAAGGAACTGGTCGGTGACAAGGCCAGCGTGTTCCAGGCCGGCAGCCGCATCGTGGATGTACAGGCTCCCGGGGCTTCCAAGGCCAACTCCGCCCGGTGGCTGAAGGAAAAGCTGGGCAAGGAAATCCTGGTTTGCATTGGCGACGGAAAGAATGATATTCCCATGCTGCAGGGGGCAGATTACGCTTTTTGCCCCGCCGACGGCACCGTGGCAGACCAGTTTCCCAACGTGTGTCCCTGCGCCGCGGGCAGCGTTGCGGATGTGATCTACGAAAAAATTCCTGAGATTCTCCGGGGAAAAGCTTGACATTCCCCGGAGACTATGGTAGAATCGTCATGCTGATTCAGCGGATGCAGAGAGTTTGCGGGTGTAGTTCAATGGTAGAACACCAGCCTTCCAAGCTGGATACGCGGGTCCGATTCCCGTCACCCGCTCCACATGCGCCAGTAGCTCATCTGGATAGAGCAACTGCCTTCTAAGCAGTAGGTAGGGGGTTCGAGTCCCTCCTGGCGTACCACATTGGGGCATCAGGAGACAGGACGAGAACGATTGAATGCAACGCGGACGAGCGTTGCCGGCGAGGGCTTGACCGAGCCGCTCCTTGATTAACCGAGTCCCTCCTGGCATACCATCCGATGGATTGAACTGAATATGGTGGATATGGCCTAGTTGGCTAAGGCGTCAGATTGTGGCTCTGAAGATCGTGGGTTCGAGTCCCATTATCCACCCCATAAAAAAAGAACACCCAAAAGGGTGTTCTTTTTTTATGGCGATCATGGGACTCGAAAGGAGGATCAGAAAACATGCCGGTGGCATGTTTTCCCGCCGTGGGAGAGTCCCGCGGGGCAACGCCCCGCATGGTTCGTCGCAGAAGTCTGATAGAAAGCGGATTGTGCCCAAGAGGAAACGGATTGCCACGGCAGTGACGTGGTTATTTTCGTTGGTTGCAAAGCATTTAGCACTTCCGTCATCTGAGTTTGCACGGGCGGATAATATCCGCCCCTACGACTCAAAAGATTTTGGTGCGGTGGTTAACGCAGATTGCACGGGCGAGCAATGCTCGCCCCTACGGGCAAACTTTTCTCCATAAGAACACCGCCTGCCGGTTATCGGCAGGCGGTGTGTTCTTTACAGCATGGTGCTTCCGGTGTAGGCCACCAGATTGACTTCCTTGATGCCGGGCTGCTTCTTCAGGGCATCGAAGGCGCGCTCGGCGGCAGGATCCAGCCGGACCTCCAGCACGATCTCCTCCCCCTGGGCATTGGAGGTCTTGGACTTCAGCCGGGACTTGGGAGCCTTTTCCATGGCTCTCTTCACGGCATCTGTGCCGTCTTCGTCATAGCGGATGATGACCATATAGGAATTGGTCTTGAATTTCCCCGTGGCCAGGTGGGCTGCCATAAAGATCAGGCCGATGCACAAGGTGGCAATGATGGCGGTGGGGATCAGTCCCGCGCCGGTGGTGATGCCGATGACGATGGCCCAGAACATGAAGATGGTATCCATAGGCTCCTTCACGGCGGTGCGGAAACGAACGATGGACAGGGCGCCCACCATGCCCAAAGACAACACCACATTGGAGGACACGGTGATGATGACGAGAGAAGTCACCATGGACAGCAGGATCAGGCTCAGAGCAAAGCCCCGGTTATACAGCACACCGGAATAGGTGAACCGATAGACCAGCAGCACGAAGCAGGTCAGCACAAAGGCCAGGAACAGGGCACCCAGCATGGAACCCATGGAAATCTCGGTGAACTCCTGCAGGAAACGATTTTTGATAATGTCGGTAAAAGTATAATTCGTCATTGGAAAACCCCTCTTTTTATTCTTCTATCATGGAAAGGCATCTGGCATATTTGGAAACCGCAAGCTTCACCTTGGGAATCCCCTCCAGCAGCATTCCAACCTGCGGCGGCGCAAACTCGTCGAATTTGACCTCGACAAGGGCTTCTTCCTCCTCAAACACCGGAAATTCCGGCAGATTGGGATTGAAAAAGTCCAGGCTGTAGATGGGACTGCGCAGATGGGAATCCAGGGTGACCCGGGTATCGGACACGGGACTGGAAAAGGCATAGCGGTGATAATCCACCAGCACCACCGGATGCAATCCTCCGCTCACGAGGCCGTCGAATTCCTCCAGCAAGGGACTGCCGCCCCCGGAACGCTGACCGGAGACGATGCGCTCCGCCACTTCCCTGCTGACCCGCTGGGAGGATTTACGGCAGAGGTCACCCAGCCGCTCCTTCTTTTCCAGCACGATATAGCTCTCATCAAAGTTGTAAAACCGGATGCGGAATTTGCTCCGCTCCTTGACGCCGTCCAGCTTTTCCCGGAGGGCGGTATAATCCCGGTCGTCGAAATACAGGCTGCGGATCCAGTAACCGCCGTCGGGGCCGGCGTGGGCATCCCGCTGCATGACGCAGGGAAGCTGATGCCGCAAAAGCTCCAGATTCCGGAGGCTGATGCGGTATTTATGCTCTTGTCGGAATTTTGCAATCATGTGCCGGATCCTCCAAGCTCATTCTCCCCCAGGGGAGTGGGCGTCATGTAATAGAAGCCGCCGGCATTTTCCCGTCTGCCCAGGCTGCTGCCCTTGGGGATGCCGTAAACAAAGGCATAATCCGCCAGGGTGCCGTCCTTGCAGTACAGATACACGCTATCCTCCCCTGCATTGAGAGAGAAGCCGGCATGGAAATACTGCTGATTGGTCAGTTTCGGATCTCCGGAAAGGATCACCACGGTCATTTCTCCGGGATTCAAAATCCGATTCGGCAGAACCGCAAGATCAGGAAAGCCCGGGTTATCCGTAATGGCGTAATCCGACAGGTTCACCGGGACATCGGAGATATTCCGAAGCTCTGCCCAGTCATAGCACTTGCCCCGAAACTGGGGAAGATACGTATCGTTGGAACTCATAACCTCCCAAATGGCCAGTGCCCCTCTGGGAATAAGGCTGCCGCAGAAGGCTTCCCTACCCTCATCGGTATTGGCATAACCGGGGGTAGGCTCCGCCGTTACGGTCTGCTCGTCGGTATCGGGGTCAATACAGATGGAGCGGTCGGCCTGGGCATCGGTGATGGTCACCGAATGGGAAACAGTGCCGCCGGGGGCGGTCAGAATCAGAGTCTCCCCGTCGGATGCCAAGGAGAAGGCTGCATGGAGATCCTCACCGGTACAGCTGCCGGAGCAGAACACCAGGAGGTACTCCCCTGCGTCAAGCGTCACATCCGGCAGCTCCCACTTTCTTGCATCCCGAGGATTGTCGGACAGGCACCAGCCGGAAAGATGGATGGCCCGATCCGTATTGTTTTTCAGCTCCACCCAATCGCAGAACTGCCCGGCGCTGCATGCCAGGGTGCTCCGGTTGGAGGCCATGATCTCCGTAATGATCACCGTGCGGCTGCCGGCACCGGTCTGGGTCTGGTACTGCTCCCAACCGGCCTCGGTATTGGCAAAACCCGGGGTAATCCGCTCCGTTACCTGCCAGGTGCCATCCATCAGAGCAATGGACTGACCGTCGGACACCGCCACGGTATCCATAATATCCGCGATCCGTCCCTCAGGGGTCTTTACCACCAGAGATTCGCCGCCCTGGCGGCTGAGGGAAAAGGGGGCAATATCCGCTCCGGGCATCTCATCCGTGCAGGGCACCACCAGATAGCCATCCCCGGGAATCACCGTGCCCTGAGGGAAACGGTAGCCCACAGAGGAAATATCATCCGAAAGTGTGAAGCCGGAGATATCCAGATCCTGCTCCGAGGTGTTGTGCAGCTCCACCCAATCGAAGCTGCTGCCGGAGCCTGCCGTCATGACCTCGGTGATCCGCAGGGGCGTGATGTAATCCAAGGTCAGAGCGGTCGCATCATTGGGAAGTCCCGGAGTGGGATCCGCCAGGATCCAGGTTCCGCTGCCTCCCGGAATCATGGATTGGTTGATGCCCGCCTCCACCGTTGTGACCTTCTGGACGACCACGCCCTTGGAGGTCAGGAACATGACGGTCTCACCCCCGGAGCGGGACAGGCCGAACCGGGCATAGCCGGAATCCGCGGACTTGCTGTCGCAGGAAACTACCAGATAGTCCCCCGGCTCCAGCACCGTGCGGGAGGGAAACTTATAGCGCTTATTCTTGCTGCCGTCGGAAAGCTGGAAGCCTCCCAGATTGATCGCGTGATCGCCGCCGTTATGCAGCTCGATATAGTCGCAGCACAGGCCGTCGGCATTGGGATAACGGGTATTGCCTGTGAGAATTTCGCTGATATACACCGGGAAATCCCTGCCGTCCTGACTGCCCTGGGCAGTTTTGGAGACATCCCAAAGGCCGGCGCAGAGCAGAATCAGCAGAAGGCTCGTGGCTGCCATGAATAAATACATGGTTTTATTTGTCTTTTTCATATCTCTCCACCGCCTTTTCATAGTATTCCTGTCTTTCCGAATCGCTGATGTTCATGATTCTGCACAGGGAATCCATCAGTTCTCCGCAGCGGTCATGCTCCGTGACCAGCGACCGCATACTCTCAATATAATAATTCCAGTTATACAGCTTCAGACTCCACCGGGCGAAATCCCGCTCTACTTCGGGATCCAGCATGGCGGCATAGGTATCGATGACGGAAGCCACATTCTCTCCCGACAGCACCGTGGTGCTCAGCTCCGCCAGGCGGTCGCAGAACATCCTGCGGAAGGTGTCGTTGCGCAGAAGGTTTCTGGGCAGGAGAGAATACTGCCGATCCGGCATCAGCACCTCATTAAAATGGCCGGAAATATACAGAGACCAGTCCAGATCGAAGTAGCACCAGCGCCACTTGCCGTCCTCCGTGCTGTAAATATAGCGGATATTGCCGTTGATATCGTTGTTGCCTGCGTAGGCCTGCATAATGGTCCAGTCGATGAGGCTGGACAGATCCACCATTTCCGATGCCCGATTCAGGAAATCATCACTCGACATATCCGCATAGGCAGAATCGATCATGAGGCTCCGCAGAGGATTGGTGGTTGTCATGGGCGACCGCAGAATGGTCACGGAATCCGGGTCGAAACCTGTGTAGGAGGAATAGTATTCCTCGGAAAAATGCTCCTTGATGGTGTAAATGCCCCAGTACCTGCCATTGATATACAGGATGGCAGGACGGCAGTTCTGGGTCATAAGGGTGGGACAGCCCTGCTTTGCCAGAGTCTCCAGCAGGTTATCCCGGATCAGGCCGAAGCGATAATCCTCGCCTGCCCGAAGCACCAGAGAATGGAACCGGGTCACATCCCCGTCACCGAAGACATCACAGCTGAGGTCTCCGTCATATCTGCCGTTGAAGAGCAGCTTAAAGGACTTCTTCTCGCAGGATTCCCGGCTGCCGGCGCCGAACATCTTCAGGCCGCAGTCCAGCTGGAATTCCGTACCGTCCGCATTATACAGGCTGATGTTGGCAGCACGTTCCCAATCCTGATAGTAGTTGGTGTAGTTGCCCTTCACATAGATGCCGCTTTCATTGCTGAAAAGGCCCTTCTCCGGGGACACCAGGCTGATGACCGGCAGGGTGTGGCCTTCGTTCAGAAAGTAGGTTTCCGTCATGATTGGGCTTTGCAGCATGCCATCACGGTAGGAAATGGCCCGGATCACCGTGGTCTTGTCGATATGGATGGGCTCCGTATACAGGTTGGAGCCGGTGGAAGGAATATCGCCGCCCAGGGTGTAATAGATGTCGCCTTCTCCGGAAAGGGCGATATCCATGCCACCCTCCACCCCATCATAGAGGCCGCCGGAGGTAAGGGTTACGGGAGCCGGGGCGATGCGGGCGTAGCCCTCCCCATTGGCAGAGCCGGGGGTAGGGTTATCGAAGTAACCGAAGCAGCCGGATTGCAGACGGCCGAAGCTGCAGTCCCCGGGAATGGGGACAATGGGGGTATAATCCACAGGATTTCCTGCTTTATCGAAGAGGTACAGAGTATCCCGGGAGGAGCTGAGGGCGAAATTGGTGCAGGTATAGCGGCTATTTGTCATAGAAGCATCCCCGGTACACAGCACCACGAAGCACTCCCCGGGTTCCAGAACAGTTTCCGGTAGGCGATACATGGCAGGATCCTTGCTGTCATCGGAAAGGAAGTAATCGGACAGGTCAACAGACTCGTCGGACAGATTGCGCAGCTCCAGCCAGTCATAATACCGGTTATAGCCATAGTCAAAGTAGCGATTGTTAGCGGTCTGAAGCTCGCTGATCACAAGGCCGCTGCAGGGCCGGGTATAATCTTCGTCGTTAGGAACACCGGGAGTGGCATACCGGGTCACTTCCCACTCTCCGGAAGATGTGAGGCTGTAGGCAGCATCGGTTTCCAGAGCAGGATAGGTCACCCGATCCGCCTCGGTGCCCAGAGGGGTACGCAGGAAAATCGTTTCGCCGTGGGCGGAAAGGGAAAAATCCGTTCTCCCTTCCCCGCAGAAGAACACCCGGGATTCCCCGGGGGCTAGCACCGCATCCGGGATCTGCCAGCCGGGCGCATCCCCGTCATCCGACAGATACCAGTTGCCAAGGTCGAAGGGAGCACCCGAGAAGTTGGTCAGTTCGATCCAGTCCGGGAAGGTTTTTTCCTGGGCAAGGGTTGCGCCGTTATCCGCCATGAGCTCCGTGATACGCACCGGGCAATTCTCATAGCCCTTTGCCTGCAGGAAGGCGGTACGGCCGGCAGCATCATTGGAAAATCCGGGGGTAGGGGCATCGCATACCGTCCAGGTGCCGTCGGAAGCGATCAGAGAGCAGTTCTGGGGGCAGGCAGAGGTACAGAGGATGTCCGCCGGGGTGCCGTCGGGACTGCGGAGGACATAGGTTGCCGCCTTGGTTCCGGAGATGCCGAAGGGAGCATAGCCATGGAGTTCCTCGGAGCAGTACAGCAGGGTAAAATCCCCGATCACCGCATCCTCCGGGAAAACATACAGGGTTCTGCCCTCCCCGTCGGTGATGTAATAGCCTGCCAGAGACGCCTCCCTCTCGGAGGTATTTCGCAGCTCGATCCAGTCGCAGGTATTGCCGCCGTCGTGGAAATACAGGGTATTGCCGGACATCACTTCGGAAAACCGAATGCTGCCGGTTCCCTGCAGGCGCTGCCGATATTGCAGGGAGCCTGCCTGGGTGTTTTCATATCCGGGAGAGGGGAAAGCGCAGAGACTCCACCGGCCGCCTTCATAGATCATGGCCTCATCGGGGTTGCAGGGCAGAGTATCCACGGTCTGCAGCGCCTTGCCCTCGGGATTTACAAAGAAGATCCGCTCGCTTTTTTCCCGACTGATATTCATATCTGTAGAAGCACCGTCACACCACAGGGTGTAATAGCCCCCAGGGGCAATCTGCGCATCCTCAGGAAAGACAAAACGCATCTTCTTCTTGGTGTCGGTCAGGCCGTAGCCGGCAAGGGAAATGCTCTCGTCAGAAGTGTTGTGCAGCTCGATATAGTCGCAGCACAGGCCGTTTTCATTGGGATAGGTTCGGTTGGAGGAAAGGATCTCATCTACAAAAACGGCTTGGGACAGGGCAGAAGCATTTCTGCTCATACCGCCAAAAAATGCCACTGCCGCCGCCAGCAGCACCGCCGTCACGGCCATCATCAGCAGCACCGATGTTTTCCGGTTCACAAGATCCCCTCCTTTCGTTTTCTAATCCTATATTTTACCAGATTCTAACACAAATGCAAGAAATTCGCCAAAAATTTCACGGAAAAGGGCAAGAAAAAACGCCTCTCCGGGGAGAGGCGTTTTCTTTATCTCAGTTCAGGATTCCCTTGAAGGAGATCATCTTCTGCTGGGTCATTTCTTCCAGGGTGCAGACAGCGCCCTCGCGGCCCAGGCCAGAGTACTTGTAGCCGCCGAAGGGCTGGTGAGCCAGGCGGTAGTTGCCGGTGCCGTTGACGATGCAGGCACCCGCCTGGACGGAGGTGGCGAACTTCATGCAGGTCTGCATATTCTCAGACATGACGCCGGAAGACAGACCGTACTTGGTGTTGTTGGCAATGGCGATGCACTCCTCCAGAGTATCAAAGCCGATGATGGGCCAAACAGGGGCAAAGACCTCCTGACCACGGGCGATATCCATATCGGGGGTGACCTCCAGGACGGTGGGGGTGATGAATGCGCCCTGGCGGGTACCGCCGCACAGCAGCTTTGCGCCCTGGGCAATGGCAGCATTGATCTGCTTTTCCGCGGTGATGGCTGCGCTCTCGCTGATGACGGGGCCCAGCTCCACGGTGGGGTCGGAAGGATCGCCCATCTTCACGGTTGCCAGCTTCTCCACGAGAGCCTTAGTGAACTTCTCACGGATGCCGTTCTGCACCAGGAAGCGCTTGGAAGCGCAGCAGGTCTGGCCGGCGTTGCCGATACGGCCGCCGATGACCTCAGAAAGAGCCTTGTCGAAGTCGGCATCATCAAAGACCGCCAGAGGATCGTTGCCGCCCAGCTCCAGAGATACCCGGCGCAGGTCGCAGGCGCAGATCTTGGCGAGGCCGATGCCCACCTCGGTGCTGCCGGTGAAGGACACGGCAGCAACTCTGGGATCACTTACCATCCAGTCGCCGACCTTAGAGCCGGAACCGGTCAGGCAGGAGATGGCGTTTGCGGGCAGGCCTGCCTCCAGCAGCAGCTCGCAGAGGATGAGAGCGGATCTGGGGGTATTGCTGGAGGGCTTCAGCACTACGGAGTTGCCGGCCACCAGCATGGGAGCGGTCTTATGGGCAGCCAGCTCGAAGGGATAGTTGAAGGGCACGATGCAGGCGAACACACCCAGAGGCTCATGAATGGTCATGGCAATGTCGCCCTGAGAACGGGCTTCTGCATTGAAGGGCAGGGTGTGGCCATAGAAGGTATTGGCAGCGGAGATATAGATGCGGAAGATGGCAGCGTTGGCAGCCACCTCGGTGACGCACTGCTCATAGGGCTTGCCGCCCTCTTCGCACATAACCTTGGCGATACGCTCGGTGTTCTGCTCTGCGAGCACGCAGTATTTTTCCAGAATGCGGAGCTTCTCATGGAGGGGAACGGCATTCCACTCCTTCTGGCCTTCCACGGCCAGGGAAACAGCACGCTCCACGTCCTCACGAGTGGCTGCAGGAACGGTGTCCACCACCTCGCCGGTGGCAGGATTTACAACATTTTGAACTTTTCCGTCAGAGGCGTCGACCCACTGACCGCCGATGAGCATTTTCATAAGTTTAACTCCTTTTTTATTATAGAACGAATCTGTCCGCAAATCTAACGGTTTGCATAGAAGCAAGATAGGCGCATTGACTAAATATTACACGGTCATTGCGAGCCAGTTCGCAAACTGGCGTGGCAATCCGTTTCCTGCGGTACAATCTTTTTAACTGCATAGCGTAAGGCAAATCCGTACAAAGAGAGACGGATTGCCACACCAGTGACATCGGTCGCTGGTTCGCAATGACGAGGTTATTTTGGTTGCCTGCGCCGATTTTACATTTTGGAATCTCACAGTTTGCGGGCGGATAATATCCGCCCCTACGAGGGGACGATTACTTTCCCGTCAGGATATCATTGACTCTGCGGATGATATCGAAGCTCATGTGGCTGTTATGGAAGGGGCACTTGCCGCCGTTGAGCTTGTCAAGGCCATGCATACCGGTAACGATGTGCACGCCCTCTTCATCTACATACAGGTCGTTGTACCAGTCGCCATGCTCCCGGTTGATGAAATACTTGTCGATGTACTCCACTTCCTTCTCGCAGGCATCGAGGAACTTTTCGTCCCGGGTCAGCCAGTAAGCAAAAATCATAGCATTGGCAGCCTCGGCAGATGCCCACCACACATGGCTCTTGGACATCTCCATGGTCTTGATGTCGTAACCGTCGCAGACAGCGCCGTAGGGATCCACGCCGATCTCCAGCACCCGGTTCAGGACGGTGGCACAGGTCTTCTTCATGTTCTCCACGGTGTCGCCGTCGGCAGTCAGCTCGGCAACGTCCATTGCAAGGTAAGAGATTTCGCAGTCGTGACCCAGACTCTGGTGGTCGCCGATGCGCTTGCCCTGCTTATCGACAAAGGTGGTGAAGCACAGGTTCTCCTCATCGAAAGCGGGTCCCAGCAGGAAGGAAGCCAGATCCTTCAGGGCAGCAAGAACTTCGGGTTCGCCGGTGGCGCGGTAGAGCTGCTCATAAGCCTGGCACAGGTGATGGGGGAAGATGATGGCATCAGAGGGGAAGCGGAAGCGGCCCTTGACCTCCGTCTGTTCCTTCCAGTCCCGGGTGATGTTGGCAAGGTACTGGCCGGGGCCGGTCTTGCAGGTCTCGATGGCCCGGAAGGCCTCCATGCCCAGCTTGTAGGCCAGAGGATCCTTGCAGGCGTTATAGTAAGCGGCACAGGCCATGACGAAGAAGGACTCGGTATAAACGCCCTTGTCGGTATTGGCAGGCTCGCCCTCGGTGGTAACGGAGGAATAAGCGCCGCCGAACTCGGGGTCATAGAACTTATCCACCAGATAATCGAAGGTATACTTGGCGCTTTCCAGATACTTCTCATCCCCGAACACCACATAGGCATTGGAGAAAGCATAGACCATACGTCCGTACAGCACCAGAGAACGGTCGATATCGTTCTTCCGCTCCATGTCGAAGGTCACGGTGCCGTAATAGCCGCCGTTGACGCTGTCACGGATATAGTCGCTGGTCCAGAAGGGGAACATATATTCCTTTACATTCTTTTCTGCCCAGTCCCGCAGGACGAGCAGTCTTTCCTCTACAGTCATGTTGCTGCAGCTCCTTTCCGATTTCGGCTTGGGACACAAAATCCCACTATCTGGGTAAATTATATCAGCACAAGGAAGAATATGCAATTTTGAAATTGTATAAGGCTCCATTCCACAAAATTAACAGTCCTTGACAAGAAAGACCCCACTTTTTATAATGGATAAGGATATGACAAAAACAAACTGAGGTGTAACCATGAATTATGATGTTGTGATTATCGGTGCCGGCCCCGGCGGCATTTTCTCCGCCTTTGAGCTGACCCGGCTCTGCCCCGAAAAGAAGATCGCGGTGATTGAAGCAGGCCATCCCCTGCACAAGCGCCGCTGCCCCATCGACGGAGAAAAGATCACCTCCTGCATCCACTGCAAGTCCTGCTCCATTATGAGCGGCTTCGGCGGTGCCGGTGCATTCTCCGACGGAAAATACAACATTACCAACGATTTCGGCGGTACCCTCCACGAGCTCATCGGCAAGAAGCAGGCCCTGGATCTGATGCAGTATGTGGACGGCATCAACCTCCGCTACGGCGGCGAGGGCACCAAGCTCTATTCCACCGCCGGCTCCAAGTTCAAAAAGCTCTGCATCCAGAACAAGCTGAACCTGCTCAATGCCTCCGTACGGCATCTGGGTACGGACATCAACTATGTGGTGCTGGAAAATCTCTATAATGATCTGAAGGAGAAGGTGGACTTCTACTTCGACACCCCGGCTCTGGGGGTGAAGAAGGTCGAAGGCGGCTACGAGGTGGACTGCGGAAAGGAAACCTTCACCTGCGCTGAATGCATCATCTCCGTGGGCCGTGTGGGCAGCAAGTGGATGGAAACCGTGTGCAAGAGCATGGACATTCCCACCAAGTCCAACCGGGTGGATTTGGGCGTTCGGGTGGAGCTGCCCGCGGTGGTCTTCTCCCACCTGACCGACGAGCTCTATGAAAGCAAGATTGTCTACAAGACCGAAAAGTACGGCGATAAGGTGCGTACCTTCTG
>JAZQQD010000086.1:0-4162 GCA_045628895.1 Faecousia sp. | reverse complement strand
GGATGAAGGCGGTTGCGACGGAGGTCATCATCTTGGGGGAAACGTCGATATAGTCGATCATTTCGCGGTCGACGGAGATGATCTCATCGCGGTGGCGGCAGGTAATACGGCGATTGAGGAGATAGCCGTTCTCATCCTTGGGCTCGTTGGCCTGCGCAACGTAGAAGTCATCCTCCACGTCGGCGGTCATATAGTCGATGGTATCGGTGACGCGGGAGGCAATGCACTTGCCGTTCTCGTCGAATTCCTTTTCGATCTTGCGGAAGGGAGCCTCGACGAAGCCGTATTCGTTGATCTGTGCGAAGGAGGCCAGATAGTTGATCAGGCCGATGTTGGGACCTTCGGGGGTCTCGATGGGGCACATACGGCCATAGTGGGTGTAGTGAATATCACGCACTTCGAAGGATGCGCGCTCACGGCTCAGACCGCCGGGGCCCAGAGCGGACAGACGGCGCTTGTGGGTCAGCTCAGCCAGGGGGTTGTTCTGATCCATGAACTGAGACAGAGGGGAGGAACCGAAGAATTCCTTGATGACGGCAGTCACGGGACGGATGTTGATCAGGCTCTGGGGAGTGACGCTCTCCACACCCTGAACGGTCATGCGCTCGCGGATGACGCGGTCCAGACGGCTAAAGCCGATGCGGAACTGGTTCTGCAGCAGCTCGCCTACGCAGCGCAGACGGCGGTTGCCCAGATGGTCGATATCGTCCACGGAGCCGATGCCCTCGGCAACGCAGTTCAGATAGTTGATGGATGCCATGATGTCATCCACAATGATGTGGTTGGGAATCAGGTCATCGTGACGCTCCTGCAGGGCAGCTTCCCAGCCGTCAGCGGGAACGGTCTCCAGCATTTCCTTCAGCACGGAGAAGCGAACCTTCTCGCGGATGCCAAAAGCCTTGGGATCGAAGGGCACGAAGTTAGCCATGTCCACCATGTCGTTGGAGAAGATCTTCACGTTCTTGCCGTTTACCTTCACCACAACGGAGTTGACACCCCGGGCGGAAATGGCCTGGGCCTTGGCGCGGTCGGGGAATTCGCCGGGCATTGCCAGCACTTCACCGGTCAGAGGATCCACAACGGCCTCTGCCAGCTCCTGGCCTGCCAGACGGCTCCAGATGTCCATCTTCTTGTTGAACTTATAGCGGCCGACCTTGGAAACATCGTAGCGGTGTGCGTCAAAGAGCAGACCTTCCAGATGTGCCTGAGCGGATTCCACCGTGGGAGGCTCACCGGGACGCAGCTTCCGGTAGATTTCCAGCAGAGACTCTTCCCGGGTCTTGCAGGGATCCTTCTCCATGGTAGCCAGGATGCGCTCATCCTCGCCGAACATCTCGCGGATCTCGTCGTCGGTCTTGACACCCATAGCCCGAATCAGGCAGGTGATGGGCAGCTTGCGGTTCTTATCGATGCGCACCCAGAACAGGCCGTTGTTATCGGTCTCATATTCCAGCCATGCGCCGCGGTAAGGAATGACGGTGGCATTATAGGTATGCTCGCCGGTCTTCTTGTCCTCCTCGGCACCGTAGTACATGCCGGGGGAACGGACGATCTGGGAAACGTTGACACGCTCAGCACCGTTGATGACGAAGGTGCCGCCGTTTGTCATAATGGGGAAGTCGCCCATGAAGATGTCCTGCTCCTTAATTTCACCGGTCTCGGTGTTGCGCAGGCGAACCTTCACCTTGATGGGGCGGGCATAGGTAGCATCCCGCTCACGGCACTCCTCAATGGTGTACTTGGGCTTGTCATTCATGGAGTAATCCAGGAATGTCAGCTCCAGCTTGCCGGAGAAATCGGTAATGGGGCCAACATCCTTGAAGACTTCCCGCAGGCCCTCATCCAGGAACCACTGGTAGGAGTCCTTCTGGATCTTCAGCATGTTAGGCATTTCCAGAATTTCTTCGTACTTTGCGTAGGACTTACGCATGGTCTTGCCGAACTGTACGTCCTTGACCATTGCCATATTACTCATCACAGCCTTTCGAAATGATGTGTTTATACGATACGCTTGGCGCCGTTGCAAGTTTTGCTCGATTTTATTCTTGACAGCGGCAATATCCTGTGGTAATATATACCCGTGAATGGTAGAAGCCACAGAAGGGCATATTATCACAGTATGGACTACCATTATAAACCATCGCAAAAGCAAAGTCAATGGGCAATATGATTTTTTTCGAGGATCTTTCCTCGATTTTTTTGTTTTATGGGTACAAAAAGCCTCCCTTTTTTACAAGGGAGACTCTTTTATCTATTGCAGGTTCTTATCCTTTACCCATGAGCTTTTTCAGCATAGGCTCCTGGCGGAGAAACTGCCTTGCGATCACCCGGCAGATCTTCCCGCGATCGATCAGACCATGGATCTCATGAAGGCTTGCCCACCGGGCATCCACGGTCTCTCCGGGCAGCAGCACGATATCCGGCAGGGGAACGTCGGCCCGCACCGCGTAGAAATCATAATGGGTGCAGGAATCCATGCCGGAATCCAGGAACAGGAAATCCCCGGGCTCCTTCCGGATACCGGTCTCTTCGAACAGCTCCCGGGCAATGGCCGTCCGGCTATCCTCCCCTGCCTTGGCGGCACCGCCGGAATTTTCCCAGGTGCCGGGGAAGCTCTTCTCCGGAGCGCGGCAGGTCAGCAGGATCTTCCCTTCCTTATTATATACCCAGACACACACCACAAGGCCGTATTCCTCCGGCTCCCATCGGGTGCCCCGGACATGAACCCTGCCGGTCAGATTCCGATCCCGGTCATAAACATCATTATATTCCATGGATTTTTCACCTCTTCTTTGGGGATAATCATAGCATATCCGGGAGAAAATGGCAATCTTTCCGAGGGTCACGAAAAAATTACTTGCAAAACAAAAAATTATATGATAGTATACCATGTGTGTCCGGCCGAGGGCGCATTTCTATTGGGATGTCGCCAAGCGGTAAGGCACGGGACTTTGACTCCCGCATCCGTCGGTTCAAATCCGGCCATCCCAGCCAAATGATCCGCTAGCTCAGTTGGCAGAGCAATTGCCTTTTAAGCAATGGGTCTGGGGTTCGAATCCCCAGCGGGTCACCAGAAAAGCAGTCAACCCTTACGGGTTGGCTGCTTTTCTTTTGTTTCCCGCGGGATTCGAACCGATCAAATGCGATATGCCGGTGGCATATCGCAGCCACCAGTTCAAAAACTGGTGGCCACCTTCATTTTTTGTTTTGTAAAAACAAAAAATGCAAATCGAATCCCCAGCGGGAAATTGAAGTAATAGTGAAGAGTGAATAGTGAATAAGTAACCTCACTGTGTGAGCCGTGCATAAATGCTTCTCTTTTCCTTCGGAATATGGTCATACTGCCCATTGAATTTTCCCCTATTTCCGTGTATGATATAGGCAATATGCAAGTCGTGCCAGAAAAACTTGCAAATTCCGCAAAATGCAGGAGGCAACCATGACACCTTATACCGAACTGAACCAGGAAGAACTGCTGACGCTGAAGGAAGCCCTGAAGGCTGAATATAAAGAATTCCAGAAACGCAAGCTGACCCTCAATATGGCCCGTGGCAAGCCCGGCCAGGATCAGCTGAACCTGTCCATGGGAATGATGGACGTGCTGAACTCCGAAAGCGACCTCAGCTGCGACGACGGCACCGACTGCCGGAACTACGGCGTACTGGACGGCATCGACGAGTGCAAGGAGCTCATGGCCGACATGATGGAGGTCCGCCCCGAGCAGGTTACCATCTACGGCAACTCCAGTCTGAACGTCATGTGCGACACCGTTTCCCGCTCCATGATCCACGGCGTTATGGGCAGCACCCCCTGGTGCAAGCTGGACAAGGTGAAGTTCCTCTGCCCGGTTCCCGGTTACGACCGCCATTTCGCCATCACCGAGTATTTCGGCATTGAGATGATCAACATCCCCATGCTGCCCACCGGCCCGGATATGGACATGGTGGAAAAGCTGGTCGCCTCCGATCCCGCCATCAAGGGTATCTGGTGCGTGCCCAAGTACTCCAACCCCCAGGGCATCTCCTATTCCGATGAGACCGTCCGCCGCTTCGCCCGGCTGAAGCCCGCCGCCACCGACTTCCGCATCTACTGGGACAACGCCTACACCATGCACCACCTCTACGACCACGACCAGGATCACCTGATCGAGATCCTGGCAGAG
>JAZQQD010000085.1:0-5645 GCA_045628895.1 Faecousia sp. | reverse complement strand
TTTTGCGCTGAGAATTTTGCTTTTCCATTGAATATACCCAGCTTTCTACATTTTGATCAACAATATTACTATACCGCAAACGGCAATTTCTGTCTACTCAAAATGGTAATATTGAGTTTCAAAAAAGTTCCCATCGCAACTAATTAATTCCGTGTCTTCCAAACATTTCTGAAAAAAGCTTGACATTCCGTACTACAACATGTAGTATATGTTCATACTACAAAATGTAGAATGTGAGGTATAAAACATGTCCGATTTAAAAATGGGCACTGCCGAGGCAAGATTTGCCGACCTTGTATGGGAAAATGAACCCATCCCTTCCGGTCAGCTTGCCAAGCTCTGCGAAGCCGAATTCGGCTGGAAGAAGACCACTTCCTTCACCGTCCTCAAGCGGCTGTGTGAACGGGGTATTTTTCAGAATCTTGGCGGTACGGTTTCCTCTCTTATCTCCCGGGAGGATTTCTACGCAAAGCACAGCCGTCAATATGTGGCGGAGACCTTTGGCGGCTCCCTGCCTGCATTCCTGGCAGCCTTCGGCTCCGGAAGCAATCTTTCCGAGGAAGAAATCGAGGAGCTGAAACGGATCATCGACAAGATGCGGGGGTGATTCCGTGGAAATGCTCTTTATGAAAATCATCGACATGAGCATGAAGGCGAGCATCGTCATTGCCGTCATCTGCCTTGCCCGACTGCTGCTGAGAAAGGCACCGAAAGGAATCACCTATTTTCTGTGGGCAGTCGTTCTTTTCCGGCTTCTCTGCCCCATCTCCATTTCCTCACCCATTTCCTTTATGCCGGAGGAAACAGCCGCACACACCGTGGTTTCCCGGTGGTCGGAAACCGTCATCCTGGAAACGCGCCATGACCCCCTGCCTGCCATCACCATACCGGAGCAGATAGCCGTCAGCACACCCACTCCGGAACCGGCTCTCTCTGTTCCTGTGAAAAATGAGACACCCAGCCTTCCCCTGCCGGTTATCATCTGGCTTCTAGGAATGACAGCCGCGTTTACCTACAGCGTTATCTCTCTTCTAATACTCCGCAAAAAAATCGGAATTCCCGTTTTGCTGCGTCGCAACATCTATTTTGGTGATGCCATCGCCTCTCCTTTTGTTCTGGGAATTCTGAATCCCCGAATCTATCTGCCCACAAACCTTTTAGAATCCGAGCAGGAATATATCATCGCCCACGAGGAGTACCATATCCGGCATCTGGATCATCTTGCAAAGCTACTGTTTTTCGTCGCTCTCTGCACCCATTGGTTCAACCCCCTGGTCTGGCTGGCATTTATACTCTTTACCCGGGATATGGAAATGCGGTGCGATGAAGCCATCGTAAACAAGCTGGGCAGCGGCATCCGTGCGGATTACTGCACTTCCCTGCTGAATCTTGCGGTCAGGAACAAGCTTCCTGCCGTGCTCTCCCTTCCCTTTGGAGGTAACAACACCATGCACAGAATTAAAAATCTTGCCGCAGTCAAAAAGACCGGAATCGGTTTTATTGCCCTCACCCTGGTCTTTTCCATCGCCCTCTCCGCCTGTCTGGCAACGGATCCCAAGGTACCCGAAACCCAGCCGGAGATTCCCGAAACCACAGCAGTCCCCGAAAAAACACCCGAAGAACTTGCAGCGGAGCAAAAAGAACTGGAAGCCGAACTCCGGGCCATAGAAGCAGCGCTGTATCTTGAACAAAAGCAAAAGGACAAAGAAATTTACGACAACTGGCTGCATGGCGGTATCAATGGCGGCCATCTGACCGTTGCCTTTGCCGGTGAACACGGTTTAAATGATGTATTCCCGGAATACACCTACGAAGGCGAAGAACTGAATGTAAAGGCTTATGTTGACGTATCGGGTACCGTCAATCAGGTTGGTCTGCTGCTGTTCCTCAACGGCAAACCCCAAACCTACCGTTTGAAAGAGGACACGAAATACTCCTATATGACCATCTTCGACCGCCAGGAGCTCACCAGAGCCGTATATCAAAACCTTTATCTCGTTCCCATGGATGGTGCCGAGGGAGAGACCATGAATCTGGAAATCGTTGCCATCACAAACCCCAACTATTTTCTGGAGGACAGTAACCCCGGATTGCAGTACACCGGTATGCGGGCAGCAGCACCTGCAAAGGTCAAATTCCTGAAGGATCCTATTTCTGTCACTCAGCCGGAGGTGACAAGCCGTGTGATCTCTGTCACGGAGGAAACCATGGAACTGAATGAAGGGGAAATTCTGTCCCTTCAGGAAACAGATTCCCATCCCTTCTGCCTGCCTTATGACCTTCCCTACCGACTGTTTGTCAATGGTCGTCGTGGAGATTGGGGAAACCCCATGTCCGGAATTGATATCTATTCCTTCAAAGCTAACAAGCCTATGGAAGTGGTCCTGGAAATGTACGGCGACCCGGTGGGAGAATACGGCTTCAACCTCTTTGTGAATAACATCCCGGTTTCGGCGGAACCTCTCGCCATCATCCACACCGAGGAAGGCACAAAGGTCAAAGTAAAAGTCCTTCTGGATATGTCCGACTTTGACGGAAGCGCGGTGATCTACGGCACACTGGCCGCAAGAAACTTTGAAGGCTATCGGAATCCCAACGGCGCTGTCGCGGCACAGGGACTGTTCGAAACACAAACCTTCTATCTCACCTCTGCAGAAGACATTTACGAAATTCTCGGGATCTCGGATCCCCATACCTAAAAAGAAGCCCTTTCACCATCGGTGAAAGGGCTTTCCTTTTAGCTTGTTATTTACCCAGTCTCTCGGGAGTCAGTACAGCGATCTGCTCAGAGGGCATGCTGTCGGTATCCAGGGTGTCGCCCAACTTGGCAGCAGGCACGCCCATGGCGTTCAGGAAGGTATCAGCGGTATCGATGAGGCCGAAACCGAAGGGAGCCACATCATCCCGGAAGTGCATCGGCACCACCACCTTGGGACCAATTACCTTCGTCAGCTCCGCTGCCTTATTGCCGTCCACAGTAAAGTGGCCGCCGACGGGCATCAGCAGGACATCCACGCCCTTGAGCGTCTCCATCTGCTCGGCAGTGGGATCGCAGCCCTGATCACCCATGTGGGCAACCTTGACCTTGCCATCAGACAAGATGCGAATGATATTCTTGCCGCGCTGGCTGCCCTGGGTGTCATCGTGGAAGCTGTTCAGCTCCACCACCTGCAGGGGTGCCGCCTCGGTCTCTACCACCTTCACGCAGCCTCTTGCGTTATGATCGCCGTGCTCATGGCTGCACAGCACAGCATTGGCAGTCAGGTCCACATTGGCAAGTCCGGGAACGCTGCCGGGCTCATAGGGATCCAGCACAGCAGTAAAGCCATTGCTCTCCACCGCAAAACAGGAATGTCCGATCCATGTAATTTTCATTTTGGTTCCTCCTATCCTTTATTCACCTTCCAGCATGATCTGCAGGACGGTTTTATCCGTTTCTTTCATACCCTCCCGGGCAAGTCGGCCGATGTTCCGCACAGTATTATCCGCGCCCTTGGTGACGATGCCGTCACCGCCGTAAAACTGCTGATGCTCCAGATACATATCGTAACCCAGGATGCCCGCGTCCACCGCGGCGGCAATCTTGGCTGCGCAGGAAGGCTTTGCTCCGTCACAGATGGTGCCGGAAAGAATGGCAATGGCATTGACAACCGTATGGGCAACCGCATGAGCCTTGCCGCCCTGGAGATAGGCAATGCCTGCGCCGGCACCGCAGCCCGCGCTGATGGCACCGCAGTAGGCAGACAGTCGTCCGATACCGGCCTTCTGGTGGATGGTCACCAAATCAGATACCGCCACAGCTCTCCACAGTTCCTCCTGGGATGCCTGCATCTCACGGGCATAGACCACCACAGGAATACTGGCAGTCATACCCTGGTTGCCGCTGCCGGAAACAATGACCACCGGCTTTTCGCAGCCGCTCATACGGGCATCAGAACCCGCTGCCGCATAGGCTCCGGCACGTTTTTCCAGCGTATTTCCCTGGCGTTTCAGAATCACGCTGCCGATATTGGCGCCCCAGTTGCCCCGGAGGCCTTCCTCGGCAATATCCATATTATAGGCGATTTGCCGGCCGATGCAGTCCGCCACATCCGCGGGATCCAGCACATCGGCAAATTCCACGATTCTCTCGATGGACAGGCAGGATTTATCCGTCAGCGAATCCTCAGAGGAATCGGCAATCTCCTTTTCCAGGAGAACTTCCGCATTTTTTCGAATATATACGATATTCGTATGATTGTTGACGATCCGCAGCCGGACGCTGTCCTCCCCCGCAAAGAGGGTCAGATCAATGTCAAAAGCCAGATCGGAGGTTGACTGGGAAATCTGGGTTTCCAGACCTGCAATATAGTCCTTCAGCTCGGGATAAACCGATTCCGGAACGTTACTGATGACCTCCAGCTCCGCATCCGCATCTCCTGCCAGCACGCCAACGCAGATGGCCGGCACAATGCCATGAAGTCCCCCGGTGTGGGGTACAATGACACTCTTTACATTCTTAATAATATTACCGCTGATCTTTGCTTCGATCCTTGCGGGCAGCTTTCCGAGGATCTGCCGTGCCTTTGCACCGGCATAGGCCAGGGAAATGGGTTCCGTGCAGCCCATGGCAGGCCGAAGCTCCTCATGCAGGATATTTACAAACTGCTGATATAAGTAGTCTCCACGTTCCATAGTTCTCTCTCCGCTTGACAGTTTTCTTCATCATATCACAGCCGATCCAAAAATGGTAGGCTATTTTATGCTCCCGCCGCATTCTTTTCCAGATACTCGTGGGTCAGAACCATGAACCCCAGAATCGCCACAAGATACCAGGGGAACAAGGACAGGGTCAGGTATTTCGTGAGCATACCGAACAGCGGCGGCATCAGACAAGTACCCATATAGGCGCTGGCCATCTCCACACCGATGATGGCTTGCGATTTATCCTCGCCAAAGAGTGCGGGAGTGCTGTGAATAATGCAGGGGTAGATGGGTGCACAGCCCAGGCCGATGAGAATCAGTCCCACCAGGCTGACAGTGCTGCCCAGAGGAAGGATCAGCAGCAGAATTCCCAGGCCGATGATGCTCTGGCCCACCCGAATCATGGTAGCATCCGAGAAACGCATGGTCAAAAATCCGTTTACTGCTCGTCCGGCAGTCAGACCAAGAAAGAACATGGAGGCAAATCCCGCAGCCTTTTCCGCAGAATAACCCACGGAAACCAGATAACTGCTGGACCACAGCATGGCTGTGGATTCCAATGCGCAATAGCAGAAGAAGGTGACCATGACAGCGGGAACACCGGAGAATCGCACCACATTCTTCAGCGGAATCGGCTCCGCGGTTTCGCCCTCTGCGGTAACCGCTGCCTTCCATTTGCTGCGGAAAACCAGAAGTACCGCAACCAGAACCGCCTGGAACAGAAATACCGCCCGGTATGCGCTGTTCCAGCCGAATCCCAAGGTCAGGGCCTGAAGTCGGAGGGCCAAGCGGTCTTAGGAAGACAACTCTAGGTTGCAACTCCTTGGCTCACAGACCGACATGGCTACGATCCGACTTTTGCTGCGGAAAACCAGAAGTACCGCAACCAGAACCGCCTGGAACAGAAATCCCGCCCGGTATGCGCTGTTCCAGCCGAATCCCAAGGTCAGGGCCTGAAGTCG
>JAZQQD010000084.1:0-2833 GCA_045628895.1 Faecousia sp. | reverse complement strand
GGGCCGGTTTCTTCTATGTTTTGCAGGAGTTCGTCACGGTAGGCAAGCAGCCATGCTTCGTCCTCGGGGAGTGGGGCATCGGTTCCGTCATCGGACAGCGCCACCAACTCCATGGGCTTTTCCTGCGAAAGAATCAGTCGTCCTGCCTCTTCGCATACGAGGCCCAGACCGATTTCCGTACGATCCGACCAGAAACTGCGAAAACGGGGGTGATCACGGCAGATCTGACACAGAATATCTTCGCCGTGGCGCAGGATCAGATCGCATAACTTATCGTTGTTGAGGAAAGGGCAGCGTTCGTTTTCGCCCAGACGGAAATGGGACGTGCCGTCAGATTCTTCGATCTGAGGCGCAATATCCGCCATGGTGCGGTAACGCAGCAGGCTCTCTTCGTCAATATCTACTTCCCAACCCTCGCAGCAGGTGTGGCGGCAGGCGCCGGCAATGCAGCGAAAACGGGAATAATAACCGGGTGCAATGACTTTCATCGTCAGATACGGTTCCTTTCTGTCGGTTGTGTACGATTATTATACGCGCAGAACAGAACAAAAAGCAAGCGGTGAAAAATCAGGCGCAGGCGGTATGAGGCATGATTTCCGTATCTTCGTTGTTTTCGGCAGTTTCTTTTCGGAATCCCAACTTGGCAAAGACGGCAGACCCCGCAAAACCAGCCAAAGTGCCGCACAGAGCCGCCAGAACCAGCGCCAGCAGAACGGTGGTGGGCTTGTTGAAGGCGAAGGGGGCGAGGAGACCGGGAATGGGAGCGGAGGTGCCGGGCGCGTTATTGACGATGCCCAGCGTCACGGCAACGATACCGGCGAGGCCGCCGCCGAAGAAGTTACTGGTAAAGATGGGCAGAGGATTCTTCATCACGATATCCGCCTGAGTCAGAGGCTCCAGCATGACGCCCAGTACCCGACTGTTATCGCCAAGATGCAGGCGCTTGAAGACGATGCCGTCGGAGAAGGCACCGCCAAAGCAGGCAAGAGATGCGATGCCCATAGGCAGGCCCGTCAGACCCAGCATGGCGGTCAATGCCATGGCGCTCAGCGGCGAGGTGCAGATTACCTCCATCATAGCGCCCAGCAGCTGCCCCATCAGCAGAGGCGACTGCATGGTGGCGGCGGTGATGGAATCGCCCACAGTGGTGATAACGGCGTGCACCGCGGGGTCCATGACAAGAGCGATGCCGCGACCAATACCGGCGGCAACCAAGGAGCAGAGAATGATATCCAGTCCCGTGGGGACTTTCTTCTCCAACCACTTGAGAATGAAATGGAGCACATAGGAGGCGATGAAGCCGGGCAGAATACCCAATCCGCCTACGGCAACGGCGGTAGCCAATGCGTACACGGGATTGGTGCCCATGGCAAGACCGACAAGCGCCGCGCTTGCCACGCCGCCCATGCTGCCGGACATGGCACCGACCTGACCCAAAAAAGAAATGCCGGCAAAGTCGCCGCAGATATATTTAAAAATCGCCTCCACCAGAAAAGTGGTGACGGCCGCATTGGCTAAGCCATTCATGGCCTTGTCGCCCTTGGGCAATTTCAGGCTGAACAGAGAAAAGGCGGTTAAAGTCAGCAAAAGTGCGCCGATACCTTTCAAAAACATCATGATTCATCTGGCCTCCGTTTTAGTGTGTGGAAGAGTCTGCGGCCTTTTGGCGATCGCAGACTCCTTACACGGGTTTTGCGAGATTTTTTTGAGAGAAATGGAAGTTATTTTTCGGTAAAAGTAAAAATGCAAACGAGGAAAATGATGGCTGCCACCAACAACAGTGCCGCGAAAACACCGGATACCGGTGCGGAAAGCGTACACCAGAGATAGGTGAATACCACATTGAGAAGAAGACTTATGACAGTAATGGCTGTCAGTGCGGCGGAAGAGAGCTTTTTCATAGGAAAATCCTCCTAAGTTCAAAATATTCGAAATATGGTGTAACCTAGGTTGACTTTAGTATAGGCTCATGTTATCTTGAAGTAAAGTTGCAAACAGTTAAGTGCTATTTAAGTAAAACTTAAAAGGTGATATAAATGGAAAGTGCAAGATGTAAAGCATTTATCGCGGCGGTGGAGAGCGGCAGTTTATCCAAAGCGGCGGAAAAACTGAATTATACGGCCTCCGGTGTGAGTCAGTTGATATCGGCCATGGAAAACGATTTCGGCTTTCCGCTGCTGAAAAGGACGCGCAAGGGTGTTGCGCTGACGGCGGAGGGAGAGAAGATGCTGCCTGCCATTCGCGCCTTTGTGCAGCAGGAGAACAGAATGTATGAACTGGCAGCAGATATCACGGGCATGCAGGTCGGTACGATCCACATTGCGGCCTACTCCTCCATTGCCACCCACTGGCTGCCCAAGGTCATTGCCGGATTCAAGCAGAAGTATCCCGACATACACATCAACCTCATGGAGGGCGTGCGGCAGGAGGTTTTGCACTGGATGGAGGAAGGCAGGGCGGATATAGGACTGCTGAGCAGCGGCGTGGAGTGTGAGAATTACGATTGGATCCCTCTTGCCGAAGACCCCATGATCGCCGTATTGCCGAAAAATCACCCCCTTGCTCACGCCGACCGTTATCCGCTGAGCCGGTGCAATGAGGAGGCGTTCATCATGCCGGCTATGGGCCGCGATGATGACGTGGTGAAGGTGTTTCGCAAGTACCATATTGACCCTGCGATCGCCTATTCCACCAATGAGAGTTTTTCGGCGTGGGCTATGGTGGAAAACGGCCTTGGTATGAGCATTACCAACGAACTTCTGATGCACGGCTGGGAGTGCGATGTGGCAAAGGTGCCCGTGGATCCCCCCGAAACCATTACGCTGGGTATGAT
>JAZQQD010000083.1:0-2271 GCA_045628895.1 Faecousia sp. | reverse complement strand
ATCTTCCGACAGGATCCCCCGTTTCACGAAGGTGGGAATCTCCCCGGCAGCATCCGCCTCAAAATCCTCCCGCCAGGTATCCGACTCATAATAGCGGATCAGTTCCCGGATGGCAGGAAGCTGCTCCTCAAATCGGGCAAGGGCAGGAAGCAGCTCCGCTACTGTCTCCGAGGCGCCGTCAAGGATCCGTTCCATTTCGCCGATCCGGCGGATCCGCTCTGCACAATAAATCATATCTTCTGCCATAGGAGCCACCAGCTTACTGCTTCAGGAAATGCTTCCGGGAGTAGGAATACAACTCCTCAGAAAACACCTGACTCTGGAATGCCGTGCGGCTGACGACCATAGTGGGCTTTCCGGGCTGACAATAGCGATCCACATAGTCTCTTGCGGCCTGCACCGCAGCCTTTTCATCGTTCACATCAAACTGGGGAATCGTAACCTGCAGGATAATCTTATCTCCGAAATCGTCATAAAGTTCTTCAATGCGGTTTGCGGTAGCCTGCATCTGCCAGGTATCGATGCCCGCATCGATAAACACAGGAAGCCGATCCTTCAGGCAGCCGCAGGAGTGGATGCCCATATATCTGCCCTTGCTGTGGATATGGTCCACCAGCTTCTTCACATGGGGCAGGAACAGTTCCCGGGCAATTTCATCGGAGAAGAAGGGAGCCTTCTGGCTGCCCCAGTCATCATGTACCATGAAGCCGTCCACAGCGGGCCAGTACTGGCAGATTTTATCCACAATATCGCAGGCCAACTGGGTAGTGGCTTCAAACAGGTCGTGGATGGCATCGGTCTGATCCTCGTCCACCAGCGCCATAGCGGCATTCATAAAGTCCATGAGGGAGATCATGCGCTCGAACCAGAAGCCGTTTACAGGTGTCATTTCCACGGCAAAATTGGTATCCACGGGATGGGCAAGGGCATCCGCCTCCCAATCCCATGCATTTACATCCGGCATGGCGATGGCATCCCGCCAGTCATTGACATAGGTAAAGCGAGGACGGTCGGCAACAGAAATGGAACCGCCTGCGGTGGGCTCAAAGATCCATTCCACACCGAAGGCATCCGTCATCTTGTCTGCCCCCCGGCCGGCTCTGCCCAGCTTCTCCTGATAGAAGCCGCAGTTCAGACCGGAGAAGTCATAATTCGTGACCGCGAAGCAGGGTTTTCGATCCCGGAACAGGGACAGAGCATTCTCCCGGTAGGAAATGGGCGTATTAAAAATGCTTACGGTGGGATGGCCAGGTCTTGGGAAGGACTTCTGGCCGATCACCCGGAGCTCCTGCGGAGAAAAAGGTTTCTTCTTGGTGTCAATCATATTTGTTTCCCCCTATTATTTGCCAATCAGTATTGGTACTGCGCCAGGTTGGTGTCGATAAGAAGCTGGGTCTTTTCCGGGAAGGGACTGTTGTCGGAATAGACCTCGTCCTTAAAATACATGATGCAGGGATCCTCCACCGTGAAAGGTCTCCAATCCGGCAGCGGTGTGCCGTCAGCGTCCAAGCCATTGGGGTTGCCGCTCTTAGCGAAGTTTGCCCAGCAGGTACACATCTTCCGGGCAATGTCATAGTGATGGCCGTCGAAGGGACGCCAGCACTTGGCCAGAGTCTCAAACTCGAACCAAAGGTCAGAGGAATGGAATGCGCCGGCATTGTCACCGGGGATGGTGGGGCCGAACACATAGTAATAGAACTTGTGGCCGTGCTGTGCCATAACGGTACCGGACATCTTGGCACACAGGTCAAAACCGCCGATGGTGGCTGCCTTCCGCATAGCCTCCTCGTCGTCTCCCGCTTCCGCCTTCACCAGGGCAAGATACTGCTCTGCAATGGGTCCGAAGCGCTCCCGGATCCAGGCAGCCACATCGCCCTGGGGCACGGACTGGAATTCTCCGGTGGTGTTGCCGTACATGAGGATCACATCGTTGATCTCATCTGCCAGCACCCGTTCATAGGACTGGGCCAGGATGTACTGATCGTCGATGACCGCCTGCCAGAAATACCCGCTCTCGGTATACTTATCCATGATCAGCTGGGCATCCAGCTTACGGGCTTCGGCGATGGTATTGCAGCCCAGCACCTCCCGCAGGAATTTTTCGCCTTCGGCTTCCTGTTTCTTAAAGTCTGCGGCAACGGGCAGGAACAGGGAGGGATACACCGGCTTGACACCGCCGGCGGACTCGGCAATGGCTTTCTGGAACAGGCCCTTTGCCTTGGGAGAGGTGCAATGATACAGGGTGCTGCCGCCGCCTGCGGACTGGCCGAA
>JAZQQD010000082.1:0-3044 GCA_045628895.1 Faecousia sp. | reverse complement strand
CGACAACGGCCTGTACGGCCCCTACCGTCAGCGTCAGCGCGCTGCCATCTATCACGTCTACGCCAAAAAGCTGGTGTCCGAGGGCAAGGCCTATCCCTGCTTCTGCACGGAAGAAGAGCTGGCCGCCATGCGTGAGACCCAGGAGGCAAACAAGGAGAACACCGGCTACTACGGCAAGTATGCCATCTGGCGTGACCGCTCCCTGGAGGATGTGAAGGCTCAGCTGGATGCAGGCAAGCCCTGGGTGCTGCGGTTCCGCTCCACCGGCAGCATCGAAAATCAGTTTAAGTTCGACGACCTGGTCAAGGGCAAGCTGACCATCACTGAGAACAATGTAGACCATGTTCTACTGAAGTCCGACGGCATTCCCACCTACCACTTTGCCCATGCCGTGGATGACCACCTGATGCGCACCACCCATGTGGTTCGCGGTGACGAGTGGCTCCCCACCCTGCCCTTCCATATTCAGCTGTTTAACGCTCTGGGCTTCAAGCTGCCCAAGTATGTCCACATCGGACCGCTGATGAAAATGGACGGCACTTCCAAGCGTAAGCTTTCCAAGCGTAAGGATCCGGAGCTGGCTCTGACCTTCTATAAGGCAGAAGGCTTCCCGGTTGAGGCTGTTTATGAGTACATTATGACTCTGCTGAACTCCAACTATGAGGATTGGCGCAGAGCCAACCCCACCGCAGCCGCCACAGATTTCAAGTTCAGCCCCAAGAAGCTGAACCCCGCCGGCAACCTCTTTGACTATGCCAAGCTGGTAGATGTTTCCAAGAATGAAATTGCCCGGATGGATGCTGCAAAGGTCTACACTCTGCTCACCGAATGGGCAAAGGAGTTCGACGCTGACTTTGCACAGAAGCTGGAAGCGGATCCTGCCTATGCAACTGCTATCCTTGCCATTGGCCGCGGCGGCAAGAAGCCCCGCAAGGATCTGGCAACCTGGAAGGATGCCAAGCCTTACATGGGTTTCTTCTATGACGAGTATCTGGAAAAGCCTGTATTTGACGAGAAGTTTGAGGGCAAGACCGTTGCCGCTGCTCTGAATGCGTTCCTGGAAACCTTTGACCCCGCGGATGATTCCGCTGTCTGGTTTGAAAAGGTAAAGGCAGTCACTGAAAAGCTGGGCTTCACCACCGACATGAAGGCATACAAGGCCGATCCCACCGCCTTCCCCGGTACTGTGGCAGACATCTCCACCTTTATCCGTGTGGCCGTTACCGGTAAGACCAATTCCCCTGATCTCTATACCGTTATGCAGATCCTGGGTTACGAGAGAACCGTGGCCAGAATCAAGGCAGCCATCGTCACTCTGTAAACAGTTACAAAAGCTCCCCATTTTCCTAGGAAAATGGGGAGCTTTCTTATTTATTTTCCAAAAACAGTTTCAAAGCAGCTTCAATGGTCTGGCTGCGAACCGCTTCCCGGTCACCACCGAAAACGAAATGCATAGAGATCGTTTTCTCATCGTTTGAAAAGCCAATATACACCGTTCCCACAGGATTGCCGTAGTCATCCCCGGAAGGGCCGGCAAGGCCGGTTACGGATACTGCCGCATCCACACAAAGAGCTTTTCTTGCGCCCTCCGCCATGGCTTCCGCCACAGGCGCAGATACGGCTCCGAATTTTTCAAGTATCTCCTTGGGGACACCCAGAAGTGCGTGCTTGATTTCATCGGTATAGCTGATGATACCGCCTTTATACACCGCTGAACTGCCGGGAACGGAAGTCAGCGCCGCACCGATTCCGCCGCCGGTAAGACTTTCGGCAGTCGCAATGGTTCTGCTCCGATAGGCTGCGATTACTTCAGATGACAGGTTCATCATGATACTGCACCTTGATTTTTTC
The DNA here is from genome assembly GCA_045628895.1 of Faecousia sp. Taxonomy (GTDB): domain Bacteria; phylum Bacillota; class Clostridia; order Oscillospirales; family Oscillospiraceae; genus Faecousia. The sequence continues at coordinate 1,193 of JAZQQD010000082.1, read as the reverse complement.
CACATTCTGCAGGGCGCGCTCAATCAGTGCTTCCCGATCCAGCTTGCTCTCGGCGTGGATCACCTGTCCCAGAGTGGGCTTGGTCTTGGGATGCTTGGGGGTAAATACCGTGCAGCAATCCTCATAAGGCAGGATAGAGGTTTCCATGGTACCGATCTTCCGGGCAATGGTTACGATCTCCTCCTTGTCCATACCAACCAGAGGCATGAAAACAGGAATGTCAACAACCGCACCGGTAACCGTCATGGCTTCCATGGTCTGGCTGGCAACCTGTCCCAGATTCTCACCGGTGATCAGAGCACCGCAGCCGTCTTCCTTGGCAATGCGCTGAGAGATTTCCATCATGAAACGGCGCATGATCAGAGTGAAATATTCCTCGGGGCAGTTATCCCGGATGGCCTCCTGAATTTCGGTAAAGCCCACCACATTGACGGTCATTCTGCCGCTGTAACGGGTCACCAGTCTGGCAAGCTCAATGACCTTATCCTTTGCCAGCTGAGAGGTATAGGGATAAGAGAAGAAATGGACGCACTCGATTTCCACGCCGCGCTTTGCTATCATATAAGCAGCCACAGGAGAATCGATGCCGCCGGACAGCAGGCACATGGCTCTGCCGCCTACGCCGGTGGGCAGACCGCCTGCGCCGGGTTCTGCCGGACCGTGGACGTAGGCTGCCAGATCCCGGACTTCCACATAGACGGTGTACTCGGGATGATGGACATCTACTTCACATTCGGGATAAGCCTCTGCCAGGCGACCGCCAATCTCCTGAGAGATACCGATGGAGGTCAAGGGGAACTGCTTATCGGAACGCTTGGACTCCACCTTAAAGGATTTTGCACAGCTCAAATCATCCCCCAGGTATGCCACAACGGCTTCATAAATGCTGTCCAGGTTCTTCTCGCAGGGGCGGCAGCGGCACAGGCTGACCACACCGAAAATAGAGCGGCAGGCTTCCCATGCCCCTTCCACATCGGCATCCTCATCCTGAGGCTCCACATAGACAGTGGACTGCATGATATACACATCAAAATTGCCGTAGGGCTTCATTCTTCTGCGGACATTCTGACGCAGCTTGCTCTCAAACTGGCGTTTATTGGCGCCTTTCAGAACAACCTCGCCTAATTTCATCAAAAAAATCTCGTTCATAATCTTCCTCTTACTGATTTCCTAGTTTTACATTTCTGTATTGG
>JAZQQD010000081.1:0-2961 GCA_045628895.1 Faecousia sp. | reverse complement strand
GGCGAGACCTCTACCCTGTTCCGCAACGAGGATTCCGGCGAGATGCACGGCCTGATCCGTGTGCGCCAGTTTACCATTTCCGAAGGTCACCTGGTGCTCCGTCCCGAGCAGCTGGAAGAAGAGTTCAAGGGCTGCCTGGATCTGGCAAAGTATTGCCTGGAGACCGTTGGTATGCTGGAGAATTGTACTTTCCGCTTCAGCCAGTGGGATCCTGCCAACCCCAACAACAAGTATGAAGGAACTGCTGAACAGTGGGAGACCGCTCAAGCTACCATGAAGCAGATTCTGGACGACCTGGGTGTGGAGTACACCGTTGGCATTGACGAGGCAGCTTTCTACGGCCCCAAGCTGGATATTCAGTACCACAACGTTTTCGGCAAGGAAGACACCATCGTTACCATCCAGATTGACATGCTGCTGGCTGCAAAGTTTGGCATGGAGTATACCGATGCTGACGGTCAGAAGAAGATTCCCTATATCATTCACCGTACCAGCTTGGGCTGCTACGAACGTACTCTGGCTTACCTGCTGGAGACTTATGCCGGTGCCCTGCCCCTGTGGATGATGCCCACTCAGGTTAAGGTTCTGCCCATTACTGACCGCGCACACGAGTATGCAAACAGTCTCGTGGAAAAGCTTTCCGCAGCCGGCATTCGTGCTGAGGGTGACCTCCGCAGTGAGAAGTTGGGTTACAAGATCCGCGAGGCACAGCTGGGCAAGATTCCCTATATGCTGGTTGTTGGTGACCGGGATATTGAGAACGGCACTGTTTCCGTGCGTACCCGCAGCGGTGCTGATCTTGGCGCTATGTCCCCTGACGAATTCCTGGCAAAGTGTTTGATGGAAATTGCCACCAAGTCTAAGGAAGTATAAAATAATCCATTCAAGCCGCCTGCGGGCGGCTTGAATAATCCTATGCGAATATGAGGTGATTCTGTGGCTGCAAAACGGAAAATTCTTTGGATATTTTATCTTCTGTTATTTTTTTGTGGTACCGCTCTCGCAGCAACACGCGGAGGTCACTCTTTCATTGGATTGATTCTCGCAGGTATTTCTTTTCTTCGATTCCTTTATTATCTTCTGTTTCATCTTAAGAAAAGAAAACCTGCAGTTGCTCAATGCCTGATTCACCTTTTATCTGTCGCACTCTGTATTTTGATAATTGCTTCAGTGATAACCGGAACACTGATTCTGTCTGCATCCCGTGGCGATGCACCCGATAACTGCAAATATGTCATTGTTTTAGGAGCAGGCGTTAATGGTACGGAGCCTTCCCTATCTCTGCGTGACCGTTTAGACGCTGCAATAATGTATCTTGCAGAATATCCAGAAGCCATATGTATCGTTTCCGGCGGCAAAGGCGGAGGAGAGAACATTTCGGAAGCAGAATGTATGTATCGCTATCTCATCCGGAACAGAATTGCAGAAGATCGGATATGGAAAGAGGAAAAAGCGACAACCACATCGGAAAATATACAGTATTCTCTTTCCGTAATAGAGAACAAAACCGGTGCCATACCGGGTGATATTGCAATTCTTTCCAGTGAATATCATTTGTTCCGAGCAAAAATGTTTGCATCACCATACGGAGTCACTGCCTATGGAATTCCCGCCAAAACAAGCAGTTTTTCCGTTCAAATCAATTACTTTCTGCGGGAAATCGTCGCAGTATGGTACTATTCAACAATTGGAGGTTAAAAAATGATCGATCAAAAATATGCAGATTTCGCCTGGGAGAAAACTTCCCAGCTTCTTGCAATCGATTCCCCTACCGGTTACACAGATAAAGCTGCACAGTGGGTAAAGGAAGCTTTTGCTTCTCTTGGATTTCACAGCTGGATCACCACAAAAGGCGGTGTTCTGGTAGACCTCGGCGGCAAAGATGAAAACGACGGTCTTCTGCTGGCCGCACATACCGACACTCTGGGCTGCATGGTTGCCGAAGTAAAAGGCAACGGCAGACTTCGCCTTTCCAATCTTGGCGGTATGAGCGCAAACAACGCAGAGGCTGAAAATGTTCGAATCTATACCCGCGACGGCAGAGTTATCGACGGAACCTGCCAGCTGTGCAACGCATCCACCCATGTCAATAAGGACTATGCCAGCACCACAAGAACATGGGACACGGTGGAAATCGTACTGGATGAGGACGTAAAATGTGAAGCAGACACCCGAGCACTTGGCATTGAGGTCGGCGATCCCGTATGCTTTGACCCCAGAACCAGAAAAACTTCCTCCGGTTATCTCAAGAGCCGTTTCTTAGACGACAAGCTGTCCGTTGGAATTCTGCTGGGATTTGCCAAATACCTGTCCGACAATCAGACTACCCTGGATCGCAGAACCTATGCACACATCACCGTGTACGAAGAGGTCGGTCACGGCGGTTCCTCTTCCGTTCCTGCAGGTGTTACCGAAGCCATCAGCGTGGACATGGGCTGTGTCGGTGTAGGCCTCACCTGTACCGAAAAACAGGTCTCCATCTGTGCAAAGGATTCCGGCGGCCCTTACAGCTATCAGGTCACCGGAAAGCTCATTGATGCAGCAAAGAAAACCGGTGCCGACTACGCTGTTGATATCTATCCTATGTACGGCTCTGATGTAGAAGCTACCCTTCGCGGCGGTGTTGATATCCGTCACGGTCTGATCGGTTCCGGTGTATACGCAAGTCACGGATACGAAAGAAGCCACGTGGATGGCGTTTATAACACACTGAAGGTGCTGGTTGGTTATACCTGCTGAGCATCAAATTTGTGCTTGCTTTTTCCTATAAAATGATGTATATTAAGTGAGCACACTTGCCGGTGTGATGGAATGGTAGACGTAGTGGACTCAAAATGCACGGCTGGGGACAGCGTACCGGTTGGAGTCCGGTCACCGGCACGAAAGGAATATAATGCGAACCAGATATTCCGTATCGGGGATGGGTTCGAATTATATGTTACTATATAGAGAAATGAGCCA
>JAZQQD010000080.1:0-9383 GCA_045628895.1 Faecousia sp. | reverse complement strand
GGGTCAAAGTCGAAAATTGGGAAAACCGTTTTTCCACAGAAATTCATCCACATTTCACAGGGGGCTGTGGAGAAATACAAATTTTGTCACTTGGCTCCCCCTAATAGGGGGAGCTGTCAGCGAAGCTGACTGAGAGGGTGCACATGTTCTATTATAGATGGTACTTGATTTGAGATGGGAACCCTCTCAGTCTTCGCTTCGTACCTCAGCGAATCCAGCTCCCCCTAGCAGGGGGAGCCAAGCGGGGAACCCTCTCAGTCAAAATCTCGTACCTCGATTTTGCCACCTCCCCTTACACAGGGGAGGCTTTTGTGCATTCCTTTACGGAATGATCTTGCTTGCCTTCAGGTACCGCTCTTCCTCGGAAAATACGCAGCCGCAGTACTTCTGCATATAAAAGCCCAACTCCCGGGCACGTTCCTGGCCTGCCTTGAAGTAGGGACGGAAATCCCGGTAGAGAAATTCTACGCCGTATTCAAAAGCGGCACGTTCGGCTACCTCCCGCATGAGGTCATGCCTCTGGTAGGGGGAGATGAAAAGGGAGGAAGTAAAGCTGTCAAAGCCGCCCTCGGATGCCTGCCGTGCGGCCTCGTAAAGCCGCATCTCGTAGCACTTGACGCAGCGACCGGCAATGTCGTCGGCAACGGTGCGCACAAAAGGCCGCAGGCCGTAGTCGTTCTTTTCAATCAGGGGCAGCTCAATCGTCTGAGCATAGTCCCGCAGGCAGTTGCGGCGGGAGCGGTACTCGGTAAAGGGGTGGATGTTGGGGTTGTACCAGAATCCGGTGACATCGTAGCCGTCGGTGCGGAGGACATCGATACATTGGTTTGCGCAGGGTGCGCAGCAAATATGCAGCAGGGTGTTCATAGGCTGCCTCCGGTTCATAATATCTCAAAATAACTATAACAGTTTTTCGCCCTGTTTTCAACAACAAAAAATGCAGGGATTCCCTCTTGCCTCCCCCTGCTAGGGGGAGGTGGCACGACGAAGGAGTGACGGAGAGGGTTCCTATCTTAACTCTAGTACTATCTATAATAGAACATTGGCACCCTCTCAGTCAGCTTCGCTGACAGCTCCCCCTATTAGGGGGAGCCAAGTTCGGCACCCTCTCAGTCTTTTTGCTTTGGCAAAAAGACAGCTCCCCCTATTAGGGGGAGCCAAGAAGCGGAATATTTTGTTATCCGAACAGCTTCTGATCCAGGCTACGGTGCTTCATGCCGTAGTACAGGGCTGTGCCGGGAATCAGCAGCACGATGAGCTCACCCAGAGCCACCATGACAGCGTTGAACAGGAAGCCACCGCCGATGTACATGGTCAGCTCCCAGCCGATGAGCACCGCATTCCAGATGGCGGGCTGCACCATGGCCAGCAGAGGGTAACCCTTCACAGTCACCTTCCGGGTCAGCCACATCACAAAGGCAGCGCCCAGGGTGGCGGCAGAACCCAGAAGGAAGTCCAGGGGCAGGGTGCCGGCAAAGGTCAGGTTAAAGAGCAGGCAGCCGATGGTCAGGCCGGGAATGGCTGCGGGAGTGAAGAGAGCAAGCACACACAGAGCCTCGGAAAGACGGCACTGGATGGCCCAGGTGGCGGAGCCGGGGAGAATGATATTCTGCAGGTGAGTCAGCACCAGATACAGAGCGCCGATGATAGCGGCGTGGGTCAGGGTACGGGTAGATACTTTCATGGTTTTCCTCCAAAAAAATAAGATGGGCGCAGAACGTCCATCCCAAAGCACAAAAAAATGAGCGCATTGCACCCATCAAAAAGAAAAGAGCGCAAACTGCGCCCATCAAAGTCCCTAGTTTTGTTTACCGACAGGATGGTCACGAACTGTCCTATGAAGTTGAGAGGAGTATAGCAGAAAAGAATGGAAATGTCAAGGGGTGCTGACGGGATGACACGTTGCTCATATTGCAACTGACTAAAATCTATCGTGTCATTGCGAGCCAGTCCGCAGACTGGCGTCGCAATCCGTTTCTCTGCGGTACTATCTTTTTTACTGCATAGCGTTGGGCGAATTCGTACAAAGGGAAAACGGATTGCCACCGGAGTAGACATCGGTCACTGGTTCGCAATGACGGCATTTTTTCGGGTATGCCTTATTCTTCCTTTCCCTGATTGACAGACAGGGTGCTGCTTCCCTTTTTCTTGTTCCAAAGGAGCAGAACCACGGCGATGACGCAGCTTACCGCTGCCAGCAGCTGGCTGACCCGGAAGGAGCCCCAGTACAGGCTGTCGGTGCGCAGACCCTCGATGAAAAATCTTCCCAGGCCGTACCAGGCCAGGTAGGAAAGGACGATCTGGCCGTCGTATTTCCGCTTTTTGGACAGGAAGTGCAGGAGCCAGAAGCCCACGAAATTCCAAAGGGATTCGTAAAGGAAGGTGGGGTGGTAGTACCGGGTGATGCCGGTGGCGGCTTCGGTCAGACCCATCCGCAGGAAGGTGTCAGTCTCGGCGCCGATGGCCTCCCGGTTGAAGAAGTTGCCCCAGCGGCCGATGAACTGGCCGATGAGGGAGCCCAGACACACCAGATCCAGCACAGCGGGAATGGAGAGCTTCTTAAACTTGCAGAATACGGCGGTGCCGATGGCCGCACCGATGACGGAGCCGTAGATGGCGATGCCGCCTTCCCAGATGTACAGCACGGAGATGGGGTTATCCTTGTACCAGTCCCAGGCGAAGGCGCAGTAATAGATCCGGGCGCAGATCACCGCAAAGGGAGCCACCCACAAAATGCCGTCCTCCAGAGTCTCCTCCGGGATGCCGAACCGGGTGGAGCGCTTGCAGCAGTAGAAAATGGCCAGCAGGAAGCCGAAGGCGATGATGGCGCCGTAAAGATGAATGGTCAGCGGGCCGATATGAAACAACCGAATGGGGTCGATTTCAATGCCCAGACTGGGAAAAGAGATGGTGGTGTAATACATAGTGTTCCTCCTTATTTAGGCTCCCCTGTGTAGGGGGAGCTGGCAGCGAAGCTGACTGAGGGGGTGTCAGGTTTGGATATGATTCGTACTGCGATTTCTGTCATCCGATTCCACCCCCTCCGCCTGCCTTGTGGCAGGCACCTCCCCCTGCACAGGGGAGGCTTTTAGGCTGCTGTTATTCCTCCGGTTCTACGATGCTCAGGGTGCAGCGGTCTGCCTGCACGACCTTGGCGATAAAGTCCAGAACTTCCTCCGGGGAAATGGAGGAAAGCACCTCCGGGAAACGGAAAAAGTCAAAGTTTATAAAGTGGCCGCAGCACAGCCGGTAGCAGGTGCCGTCGAAGCTGTCCAGGCCCTGGAGCCGCTGACCCAGGAAGCTGCGCACCAGGCGACGGAAGGCGGCATCCTCGATGCCTTCCTTCAAAAGCGTCTGTCCGTAGCCGAGAATCCGGCTTCTTACTTCCTCCGGGGTGTCGCTCTCGCCGGAGAAAATCAGCTGGGCCGCCCCGGTGACGGCATCAAAGCCGCAGGCGAAGGCGGTGTCGATGAGTCCTTCCGCATAAAGCTGCCCGTAAAGAGGGGAGCTTTCGCCGCAGAGAATCTCCGCGGCCAGATCGCCGATGAAGTCCTGCCGCATGGCGGCTTCCCCTTCGGGAACATCCTCACACTTAAAGGCCAGATGGAAGATGGCTTTCGGCACATCCATGGTCATCCGTGTCTCGTGGACGGGGCAGGTCATGGGCTCCGGCCAGGTTTCCGGCAGGATGGGAGCCTCACCCCAGTCCTCGGGAAGAACCTTTTCCGCAATGGCGGCAACCGCTTCCGGATCCACATCTCCGATGACCGCCAGAACGCAGTTTTTCGGGTGGTAGTAGGCCCGGTGGCAGAGGGTCAGAATCTCCGGGGTGATCTCTGCGATGGTTTCCCGGGTGCCCAGAATGGGCTGACGAATGGGATGGACGGCATACATGGCCTCCGTGAGGGCATCGTAGCACCGGGATTCCGGGGAATCCAGATTCATGTCGATCTCCTGACCGATGATGCCCAGCTCCTTTTCCACAGTCTCCTTTGTATAATAAGGGGTGGAAACGAAGGACAGCAGCAGCTCCAGACAGGCATTAAAATTTTCTGTGCAGGAAAAATAATAGGCCGTGGTATCAAAGCCGGTGAAGGCATTGGGGTAGGCACCCAGAGCGGAGAGCTCCGCGGTGACGTCCCTGCCCCCGGGCATATCGAACTGCTTGTGTTCCAGAAAGTGGGCGGTGCCGGCAGGTACCTGGATCTTTTTTCCATCCAGGGTAAATTCCGTGTGGATGCCGCCGCAGTTGGCGGTGTAGTAGGCAATCTTCTTGGAGAACCCCGGTTTTCTCACCGTCAGTACCGTCAGTCCGTTTTTCAAAACGGTGCGGTACAGGGTCTCCCCCAGAGCGGGAAATTCGGTGACGGTCATGGGCGGTCTCCCTTCAGAAAATAGGTGGTGTGTCTCTCTAAGGTGCGGAAGGCTGCGGCTACATCCTCGGCATTCACCTTTGCGATGGCGGCCATCCGCTTGGCAATGTCTGCCTCCAGTCCCTCGATATAGCAGGCGGAGAAGAAATTCTCCATGGCGGAGGGACTGTCCTGCAGGGAACGCAGGGAGGAAAGCAGGCTCTCCTTGGCGGATCTCAGTTCTCCCTCGGTAATGTCTCCTGCCTGTACCAGCTGCATCTGCCGCAAAATCTCCGCTTCCGCGGTTTCCCGCTGGGCGGCATCGATGCCGGCGGAAATCAGAAGAACCCCTTTTGCGGCCACATAGGTGGAGCTGATGCTGTAGCACAGGGACAGCTTTTCCCGAACATAGCTAAAGAGCTTGCTGGTCATACCCCCACCGTAGAGGCTATTGCCCACCAGCATGGCGGCATAGAGGGGGTGCTCCGTATCAATGGGGCAGGTGAAGCCCAGGCAGAGCTGGCTCTGCTGAATGGGCTGGGATTCTTCGTGGGTGCCGGGGTCGTTTCCCCGGAAGGGGGTGTGGGGGATCAGAGCCACGGGCTGCCGCTCCTGGGCGAACACGGGGCGGAGCAGATCGGCCACTGCTTCCGGCTCCTGGGAGCCGATATAGAAGAGGGCAATGCCGCTCTCAGTCAGCAGCTTCCGGTAGTAGGCATAGAGACTTTCCGGGGTGACGGCGGCCACATCCTCCGGATTTCCCAGCCGGGGCACCGCCATGGTGTCGGTTCCTGCCATGCAGGTAATGAGCCGGCGGACGGCGTAGCCTGCCTTGTCGTTGTCCCGGGAGGCAATGGCGGAGAGCAGATTCTGCTTCTCGTTTTCTACAAATTCGGAAAGAAAATGCCCATCCTCTGTCAGCGGGTGGAAGATCAGCTCCCGGATCAGCTCCACCATGGGCGCAAGCACCGCATCCCCCGGCATACAGTAGCGGTCATCCAGAAACCGCAGGAAGAAGCCGCAGGCATAGGTGTCCCGGATCTTCCGGGACAGAGCGCCGATATAGCTGCCGTAAAGATCGTCCTGGGCCCGGGTGATGGCCTCAATGGAGGGGTACTTTTCCGAACCCCGCAGCAGCACCGCGGGAACCAGAGTACCCAGAGCCGTTTCCTCCGGCCGGAGGGGACGCAAAAATTGGATGGATAGACAGCCCTGCTTAAACCGCTTGTCGGTGATGCACCGCAGGGTCACGCCGGGCAGCAAAGAAAATTCCATATTCGTTTCTCATTTCTCATGAAGTTACCTTATTATATACCAGTTTTGCCCAAATAGGAAGTGGCGAAACGAAAAATTCATGATTTCCGAGGTTGCGAAAACCGCCGCTTTGGGGTAGAATGGAGAAAATAAGCACGCGCCCCGTAGGGGCGGATAGTATCCGCCCGTGCAGTCTATGACATAGAAGGCATGAGAAATCGCTGCAAGCAACCAAGATAACCTCGTCATTGCGAGGGAGCAAAGCGACCGTGGCAATCCGTTCCCCTTTGGACAGATTCGCCCAACGATGTTCGTTAAAAAAGATAGTACTGCATGGAGACGGATTCCCACGCCATCGTGCGCGATGGCTCGGAATGACGTGGTTTTATTTTACTGCGGTGCGTGTTTTAGATTTGCGGGCGGATACTATCCGCCCCTACGATAGACAAATACGAAACTTTTGGAGGACTCCCTATGGCATGGCTGGAGATCACGATCCGTACGGCTTCGGAGACCATAGAAAAATGTGCCGAAATGCTCACCGCCCACGGCTTTTCCGATCTGGTGCTGGAGGATCAGCAGCAGTTTGAGGATTTTCTGGAGGACAACCGGGCATATTGGGATTATATTGATGAAGAACTGCAGGAAAAGCTCCAGGGTCTGTCCTGCATCAAGCTCTATCTGGAGGACACGGATGCAGCCGGTCTTACAAGACTCAAGACCCTTGTCCCCGAGGACTCTCTGGAGGTAAAGGCTCTGGAGGAGACCAACTGGGAGGAAAGCTGGAAGGACAACTATCCTCCCCAGGAGGTAGGAAATGATCTCATCGTCCTGCCTTATTGGCTGGCCGATACCTACGAGGGCGGCAAAAAACCCATCATTCTGGATCCGGGTCTGACCTTCGGCACCGGCGCTCACCCCTCCACCCAGATGGTCATGGAGGCCATGGAGGAAGCGGTGACTCCCAATACCCGGTGCCTGGATCTTGGCTCCGGCTCCGGCATCCTCTCCATTGCCGCCCTGCGGCTGGGAGCAAAAAGCGCCGTGGGCGTGGATATCGACCCTAAGGCCGAGGATATCGCCCGGGAGAACGCAGCCTATAACGATTTTCACGCCCCCGAATTCACGGCGCTCACCGGCAATGTCACCGAGGATCGGGACATGATGGAGCGGCTTTCCAAGGATAGCTATGATCTGGTGCTCGTGAATATCGTGGCGGATGTGATCATCGGACTATCTCCGGTGCTGCCTGCGTTTATGGGGGAGGAGACCACCCTCATCTGCTCCGGTATTCTGGATGTGCGCTTGCCCGATGTCCTTGCGGCGCTCCAAAAGGCAGGCCTGACGGTAACCTCTGTCCGGGAAAAAGAGGACTGGCGCTGCGTCACGGCAAGGAAGTAAAGGACGCACCCAAAGCCTCCCCCCTGCTAGGGTTGAGAGGATTCTCCGCTTGGCTCTCCCTGCTAGGGAGAGCTGTCGCCACCGAAGTATGAGGTGGTGACTGAGAGGGTTCCCATCTCAACTCTAGTACCATCTAATATAGAACGTTGTAACCCTCTCAGTCACGGCTAGAGCCGTGACAGCTCCCCCTACCAGGGGGAGCCAAGAAAAAGCGCAATAATTTTGAGGTGTTTTATGGCTTTACCTTATCGAACCCGGCGCAGCTTGAAGCGTCTGGGAAAATTCATACTGATCCTGCTGCTCATCTGTGCCATCGGCGCAGGCTGCTGGATCGCCTGGGCAGGCCGCTTCGTGGTCTACTCCCGGGAGGGCGCACGGCTGGACTTTTCCCGTCCTGCCCAGGAGCTTTCCGGTGTGCTGGCGGTACCCCCGGAGACCAAGGCTCCCGTGCCTCTATATTATAATGAAGGCGAAAACGCGGTGGCCATCAGCGGCGACCTGAGTCAGTTTGCCGGCTACTACCTCACCGCTCAGCATTTTAAGGGCGATATCGAGGAGCTCCGCAAGACCCTCCTTGCCCTGCCGGACACCGTGCCCATCATGATGGAGCTGAAGGATATCTACGGCGAGTTCTACTATAATACCGGCATGGCCGGCGCCAAGAAGAATTCCGTGGCCAATTCCGTCCACAACATGGTGGCGGATCTTATCAAGTCCCACCGCTATATCATCGCCATGATCCCGGCCTTCCGGGACTATGAGTTCGGCCTGAACAACGTCAACTGCGGCGTGCCCCATTCCTCCGGCGGTTACCTGTGGATGGACGGCAACGGCTGCTACTGGCTGGATCCCGACAAGGGAACCACCCTGAACTATCTGACGGGCATCATCAGCGAGCTGAAGACCTTGGGCGTTTCCGAGGTGGTGCTGCGGGACTTCCGGATTCCCACCGAGGGCAACATCCTCTATGAGGAGGATGTGGATACCGTCATTGCCGAGGCCAAGGAATTCGTGGTGAAAAACTGCGCCAACGCCGATACCTTTGCCGTGTCCTTCCTGGCAGAGGATCCTGCCTTCACCCTCCCCGAGGGAGCCAGATGCCGGCTGTATCTGGAGGGCGTTTCCGCCCTGCAGGTCAAGACCGTGGCAGAGGAAACCTCGGTGGAAAACAAGCAGACCCAGCTGGTGTTCATGACCGCTCTGACCGACACCCGATTTGAGGAATACTGCGTGGTCCGTCCCGTGGATGTGCTGCAATAAGAATTACCCACCCGCCCCTGAGAAAGGGGAGGGTTTTTTGCATAATCTCCTGTTTTTGTTCAAAAATAATTTATACTCCATCCCCTTGACATTTGCGTGGGGTGGTTGTATAGTATGTTTAGCACTCAGAGGTGAAGAGTGCTAAAAAGAGAGGAGGAAACCTATGGAACTGTCAGAACGTAAGAAAAAGGTTCTGCGTGCCATTGTGGATCTGTACATCCGCACCGCCGAGCCGGTAGGCTCCAAGGCCATTGCCGAAATGCCGGATCTCAAGTATTCCTCCGCAACCATTCGTAATGAAATGGCAGAGCTGACCACCTTAGGTTATCTGGAGCAGCCTCATACCTCCGCCGGACGAATTCCCTCTCCCATGGGCTACCGGCTGTATGTGGATGAGCTGATGCAGGACTACCGCCTGAGCATCGACGAAACGAAATCCATCAATTCCGCATTGAATGCCAAGATGGAGCAGGTGGATAAGGTCATGGAGAAGGTGGCAAAGCTCATCTCCCAGGCTACCGACCTGCCTGCGATTTCCGTTTCCTCCCGGAATGGGGGCGTTACGGTGCAGCGGTTCGATCTGATCCTGGCAGGCCAGGGCAGCGTGATCCTGGTCGTCATGCTCTCCACCGACGAGGTTATGAACAAGCTCATGCGGCTGCCTGTGGAAATCTCCCAGGGAGATATCCAGGTGCTCTCCGCGGTGCTGAACGCGACTATGACCGGTGTCTCTCAGATCACCCCGGAGGTCATGGAGCGGGTTATGAAATCTTCCGGCAATGCGGCCCCCCTGGTTCCCGTCATTGTGGACTATGTTTCCGAGGTGCTGCGGCACCAGCAGGAGGCAAGCGTATCCGTTGCCGGTCACATGCGGCTGTTGGGTCAGCCGGAATACCGGGACGTGGATAAGGCCCAGAAGGTCCTCACCGGACTGGAGGAGGATGCCCTTTCGGGACTTCCCGCCGTCATGGAAAATGCCAACGGCACCCGGGTCATCGTAGGCCCCGAGAATCTTGCCGAAGAGCTGAAGGATACCAGCGTGGTCATGACGAAGTTTGATATCGGCGACGGCATGCAGGGTCTCATCGGTGTGGTCGGCCCCACCAGAATGGACTA
>JAZQQD010000079.1:0-10772 GCA_045628895.1 Faecousia sp. | reverse complement strand
TTATGCCAAACCGCCCCCCCGAGGGGGGCTTCAGTTTTGCGTTAACCTATCAATTCCCTGACAGCTTCAATGGCTTTTCGGACTTCCTCCTCGGTGTTGAACCAGGAGAAACTGAACCGCACAGCTCCCTGCTCTGCTGTTCCTAAAGCCTCGTGCATCCGCGGGGCGCAATGGGCTCCGGCTCGGGTGGCAATACCATAATTTTCGGATAGCTCATCCGCAGTAATGGCTGAATCCCAGTCATGAATATTCAATGTTACGATAGCAGCGCGATTCCAATCGGTAAAATCACCGTATACCGTTACACCCGGAATATCCCTCACACCCTCATAGAATTGCCGGGCCAATGCGATTTCCTTCTTTGAAATGGTCTCCACGCCAATTTCGTTCAGATAATCGATAGCAGCAGACAAGCCGGCAATGCCATGGCTGTTTAGCGTTCCGGCCTCCAGACGAGTGGGCATTTCCTCCGGCTGGTGCCGATCATAGGACCAGATCCCGGAGCCACCAACCTTGAAGGGACGAACTTCTACCCCTTCGCGGACGCACAAGCCGCCTGTGCCCTGGGGACCCATCAAGCCCTTATGACCGGTGAAGCAGAGAATGTCGATGCCCAGTGCTTCCATGTCAATGGGAACCGATCCCACCGTCTGAGAAGCATCCACAATGAGCAGAAGATCATCGTGAGGAATCTTCTTCAGGTCAAGCAGGTTTCCCGTCAGATTGGAAGCGTGGGTGCAGACAATGGCTTTGGTGTTGGACTGACGAAGCCGGACGAAATCTTCGTAATTGATCCGCCCCTGCCTGTCCGCCTTGACAAAACTCAGCTGAATGATTCCCTCATCCTCCAAACGGTACAGCGGACGCAAAACAGAATTATGCTCTAATTCCGTTGTGATCACATGATCCCCTTCGGAAAGAACACCGTTAATGGCAATGTTCAGTGCCTCTGTAGAATTGGAAGTAAAAACCACATGATCCGGGTGTTTGCAGCTGAAAAAGTCCGCAACTTTTACACGGGCATCGTACACCATGCGGGATGCCGTCAGCGCTGAGCCATGGGCTCCCCGGGATGCATTTCCCGCCGTATTCATCGCATGAACCACAGCATCGATAACACACTGTGGTTTTTTTAAGGTCGTTGCCGCATTATCCAGATAAATCATGCTCACAGCTCCAAACGGTACAGTCCGCTCCACGCAAGTCCGGCTTTTGTCAAGGCAGAGGTTAACGCTTCCTCGTCCTCCGGCGCTGCCTTCCACGCAAGACCGCAGCCGGCAGTAATCTCTCTGGGGACGGGAATCAGCCTCCCCGGAAGCTCATTTGCCATGCAGAATTTTTCCACCGCCATAGCGTCCGTTGTCCTGGCAAAGGACAGGATCAGGGCAGGCTTTTTCTGACGTGCCATCAGGGTTTCACGATCAGGTCGGCCTGGGTCATCTTCTCGGCAATGACATACATATTAGTCACTCCGCCCACGGCCAGTTTCTCGCTGAGGCCATAGAAGTTCAGACAGGTTCCGCAGGTCAGAATCTCCACACCCTGGGCTTCCATGGACTTGAGATCCTCCAGAGAGGCAGAGCCTTCACAGGTGATGGATGCACCGCCGTTATAAAACAGGATGGTACGGGGAAGCATATCCTGCTGACTGAGTGCGTAAATAAAACCCTTCATTAAAGTGGTACCCAGCTGGTCATTACCCAGCCCCATTTGCGCAGTGGAAATGACCACGACAACATTTTTACCCTTTGCAGGTACTTCGCAGACGATCTCTTCCTCTGTTTCCTGGACAGGAGCGGCTTCGCCGACAGTCATAGTCACCTTGAATTCGTTTTCGCCCAGCTTTTCG
Organism: Faecousia sp.; assembly: GCA_045628895.1. Taxonomy (GTDB): domain Bacteria; phylum Bacillota; class Clostridia; order Oscillospirales; family Oscillospiraceae; genus Faecousia. The sequence continues at coordinate 8,923 of JAZQQD010000079.1, read as the reverse complement.
GACTTTACGCCGTAGCCCTTCTGATTTGCCATTTTGGTAAGGTTCTGGACGGCAATTTCATTATCTACCAGCGTTTCCACCACACCGGAGCCCTTCAGTTCCTTAATTGCGTTCTTGGTTTTCACCACGGGAATTGGGCAGGCATCGCCCATTGCATTGACCTGAATCATAATATCCTCCTAAAAGAATTAATTACTTACTCACTTTATTGACGACACGGATTTCCACGTCGGACGGTTCCAGAATCTCTCCGACGATATTTGCGGGCAGGCCGATGTCCTTCAGCCCCTTCAAAAGCGCCTGGGCATCTGCTTTGCTGACTGCGATCAGCAGGCCCCCGCTGGTCTGCGGATCTAAAAGCACTTCCTGCATAGCAAAAGGGACATCCTCAAACCGAACGAAGGGTTCGGTGTAATTTCGGTTACGCTGTCCTGCGGCAGTCAGAAGAAATTCATCGGCATAGTCCAGCGCTTCCTTAAAAACAGGTACATTCTTCGCATAAACGATGCAGGAAAACTTACCGTCCATCATCTCGTGCAAATGGCCTAAAAAACTGAAACCCGTCACATCCGTGCAGGCGTGAATTTCAAAATTCCGGCACACCTCAGCGGCGTACTTGTTCAGGGTCGTCATAGACTCGATGGCGGCATTCATTGCTTCCTCAGATGCTTCCTGTACACGGTTCGCAGTACAGATGATGCCGACACCCAGCCGCTTGGTTAGAATCAGCATATCACCGGTCTGTCCCCCGTTGTTGGGATAAATTCTGTTGGGGTGCACCGTACCCGTAACGGAAAGGCCGTATTTCACATCAGCACCCGCAATGGAATGCCCACCCGCCAGAATTCCTCCTGCTTCCATAACTTTCTCTGCACCGCCGCGCATGATCTCACCCAAGACATTCAAATCCATCTTCTCCGGGAAGCAGACAATATTGAGTGCCGTTTTTACGGTACCGCCCATGGCATAAATATCACTGAGCGCATTCGCAGCGGCAATTTTTCCGAAGGTATAAGGATCATCCACCATAGGCGGGAAAAAATCCAGGGTCTGAACAATAGCAAGATCATCCGATACTTTGTAAACAGCAGCGTCATCCTTACTGTCGTAGCCAATCAGCAGATTAGGATCCTCCTTGCCCCTGGGGAGGCGTTCCAAAACTCGGCTGAGCACGCCGGCACCCAGCTTTGCAGTACACCCACCGCCTTTACAGAACACGATTTTTTCTTCCATATTTACCCCTTTGTATGGCTTCATCGGCCGCATAATATTTGATTTTATTATAGACGAATCGAATTTTGTTTTCAAATAGCATTTATAGATAATAGCAATTTACTTATTTGCTAATTCAATAAATATATGATATAATTACTTTAACGCACCCCTTGGGGCTGCAATCATTCTTACCCTGGAGGGGATTTGCCGTGGACTTCAAGCAGCTTCAGTCTTTTGCAGCGGTCGTGAAGCATCAGAGTTTCACAAAAGCCGCAGAAGCCCTGTTCCTTTCGCAGCCCACCGTCAGCGCCCATGTCAGCGCACTGGAAAAGGAACTGGGAAAACGTCTGATCCTCCGCACCACCAAAAGCATCGACCTCACACCGAAGGGACTGGAAGTCTACGACTACGCTGTTCGTATTCTCGGTCTCCGGGATCGGATGGTGGAATGTTGTGCGGTACAGCCTCAGAAAATCATCCATCTGGGTGCATCTACCATTCCATCGGCTTATATCCTGCCGGAGCTGCTGCCGGAATTCGGTACACTGTTTCCCGACACCTATTTTTCCATTCATCAGAGTGACAGTCAGGGTGTTGTGGACGCGCTGAAAGAAGGACTTTTTGATGTAGGCATGGTCGGCATGCGGGTAGATGATGATCAAATCGAATGCACGCCCTATTGTCAGGATCAGATGGTTTTGATTACTCCCGTAAATGAGCATTTTCTTCAACTGAAACAGCAGGGCAGCACCCTCTGGGAGCTGATGCGTGAACCGGTCATCATGCGTGAGTCAGGAAGCGGCAGCAAAAAAACGGCTGACCGTTTTCTGGAAAGTATGGGAATATCCGAAGAAACGCTGAATATCGTCGCAAGAGTTAACGATCAGGAAGCAATCAAGAATATGGTTTCCGGCGGGTTGGGTATATCCATTATTTCCAAAATGGCAGCCCGGAGCATTCTGGCAGAAAAAAGGGTGCTGAGTTTCCCTCTGGACGATGACACATCCGGCAGAACGATCTACCTGATTCATCGAAAAGACTACATTCTTGCTCCTCACATTCACGCATTTTTGAAATTCATGCTAAAAAAAGCAGCAGGAGGGATAGTGTGAAAGTTCCTTTCACACTATCCTGATTGAAAATAATAATCATCTTATCATTCCTTTGCTTCGCGTGATAAGATGCCTTAATTCACTACACTTTGTGCCGACGCGAAGCGGCGGAATGGATGATTAATATGGACCAACTGATTATCGTCCGGGGCGGTGGTGACATTGCAACCGGAACCATTATGAAACTTTGGGAGTGCGGTTTTCCTGTTCTGATTCTGGAAACGCAGAATCCTTCCGCCATCCGGAGAAATGTTGCCTTCAGTGAAGCCGTATATCAAGGCACACAGACTGTGGAAAATGTGACCTGCTATCTTGCAAGGGACGTCGCACAGGCATCCCATTTTCTTTCTGAGGGCAAACTCACGATGCTGATCGATCCGGAGGGAAGCTGCCTGAATGACTTTCAGCCGCTGGCCCTTGTGGACGGAATCCTCGCCAAGAAAAATCTGGGTACTGCACGGAGCATGGCCCCTATAACGGTTGCATTGGGGCCGGGCTTTTCTGCAGGAACCGATGTGGATGCCGTCATTGAGACCCAGCGAGGGCATAATCTGGGACGGGTCATTTACGACGGTGCTGCAGCACCGAACACCGGAATCCCCGGTAAAATTGCAGGATTTGATAAGGAACGGGTACTCCACAGTCCCGCTGCCGGTATTCTGCGCAATGTTGCCTCCATAACCGATACGGTTCAGAAAGGGCAGACCATTGCAGTGATTGAAACGGAGGAAGGAAACGTCCCCGTTGCCGCAACATTGGACGGACTGCTTCGTGGATTGATCCGCGACGGATACCCTGTGACCAAGGGGTTCAAAATCGCAGATATCGACCCCAGAGCAAATGAATATAACAACTGCTTTACGATTTCGGATAAGGCAAGGTGTATTGCAGGCGGCGCATTGGAAGCCATTCTGCACCTGAAAAAGGAGCGTAGTTTATGATCACCACTGTTGTTGGAGCCGGCGGAAAAACAACACTGATTCACACGCTGGCAGAAAAATACCACGCTGAAGGCAAGAAGGTTTTCATCACCACCACGACCCATATGTATATAGAGCCGGGCACGCTGCTGACCACGAAGGCGGACGACATTATAAAAAAGCTGGACGAAACCGGGTATGCCATGGCGGGCATCCCCTGCGGAGAAAAGATTGCGGCACTTCCCCTATCTGTTTACGAATCCGTATGTAAAAAAGCGGACGAAGTGCTGGTCGAAGCCGACGGTTCCAAGCATTATCCCATCAAATACCCCAATGAAACCGAGCCGGTCATCCCGGAAAATACGGACAGGATCATCATTGTCTGCGGACTGCACGCTCTGGGGAAACCCGCCGTAGAGGCAGCGTTCCGTCTGGAAAATGTGAAGCGCTGCCTGAACATTCAAGATGATACACGCATTACCCCCACGCACATTCAGCAGCTGATTCAGAAAGGATATGTGGATAAACTTATGGAACACTTTCCCGATAAAGAAATCCAGATTCATGCCACCCACGACGGAAGCCTGTACCAGCGTGCTATTGCATCGGCATTGGAAGCCGGAATCGACGTTTCCATGATCAAAGAGGAGTGGTTCGCCCCAAAGCCCTGTCTGTTTATCTGCGGTGCCGGACACGTCGCCAAGGAACTGGCCGCGCTGGCTGCACAGCTTGAATACCGTGTTCGTGTCATGGATCCCCGCCCGGAATTTTCGAACCGGGAGCGTTTTCCCGGAGCGGAGGAAGTTATCTGCGACAGCTTCGAAAATCTGAAGAATCATCTCGAAGCCAATAGTTATTACACGGTGCTTACCTCCGGACATCTGGATGATTACGCTTGCGTGCGCACGATCCTGGACAGTTCCTACCGTTACCTCGGCATGATCGGAAGCCGAGGTAAAGTAGCAAAGACCATGAACCAACTAAACGCAGACGGCATTTCCCAGGAACAGATCGAATCCATCCACGCGCCCATAGGCCTGTCCATCGGCGCCGTTACCCCCGGTGAAATTGCGGTGAGTATTCTGTCCGAAATCATCCAGGAGAAAAATCGCATCAGCAGTGCTTCCGTTTCCGCAGAATTACTCAGCAGCAAAGAGCACGGCGTTCTGTGTATTATCACCCAAAAGACCGGCTCTGCACCACGTGGCGTGGGCAGCATGATGCTGGTTACCGCGCATGGGCAGATCGATACCATTGGCGGCGGACCCGTAGAACACGCAGCAATCACGGATGCCCGAATGACAACCACCCCCTGTATCCGAACCTATCGACTGAACAGCAGTGAAGGCGCACGGCTGGGCATGATCTGCGGTGGCACCAACAAGGTTCTGTTCCTGCCGATTTGATAAAAACATTCACCGGCACTTTACGAAAAAATCGATAGCGCATAGCAAACGCGCTCCTTACCAGCGTCTGAAGTTTTTTGATAAACAGCAGACCTGTGGGATTTTTCCACGACTTTCTATCCCTCACTTTGTGAGGGTCGGCCTTTCGAGTCCCATCTCTCGTGTACCAAAATGCCGCCCGAAAAGGGCGGCATTTTGTATCATCTTGTCAATTAAGATATTTTCATTCCCGCAAAATCTCAAGCTATTTTTCTTAAGCGTAACGTTGACAACTACTGAGGCTTATGACCGCATGAGGTTCACAGTTCTTCCATGCCAATCGTTGATACATTAAACGGAAATCTCACAACAATTCCCGGGAAGTACGAAATCCTGCACAAAATCGCATCTGGGAAAATTGACTCTGATTTTCGGGTTTTGTAGAAAGCATCCTGAAAAATCCGCCACCTGATCCTGTAATTGCCCAGGTATGCAAAATTGCTATTTTACATCTGTCTTTTTTTGACTATAATATCGCTGGAGTATTTATTGATATAGAAATATTGGAGCTCATCGCTATGAATCAAGATCTGACTACAGGAAAACCATCCTCAGTTCTGCTGAAATTTTGCCTTCCTCTCTTCGGAAGTGTCATTTTTCAGCAGCTTTATAACATTGCTGATAGCTTTGTCGCCGGAAAATTTGTTGGCGAAGCTGCCCTTGCCGCAGTCGGCAACAGCTATGAGATCACGCTTATTTTTCTCGCTTTCAGCTTTGGATGTAATATCGGATGTTCCGTCATTGCATCTCAGCTTTTCGGTGCAAAGCAATTTACGCAGATGAAAACCGCGGTTTATACCTCCCTCATTTCCACCGGTGTGCTATGTGCCGCACTGATGCTTTTGGGCTTTCTCTTCGGCAATCCCCTGCTTCGGATGATCCATACCCCGGAAAACATACTGGCAGACTCTGCCCTGTATCTGCAAATTTACATTTTGGGTGTCCCTTTTGTTTTCTTCTACAATGTCAGCACCGGAATATTCTCTGCCATGGGAGATTCCAAAACTCCGTTTTTCTTTCTGGCCGCTTCCTCTATTGCCAATATCGGCATGGACATTCTATTCACCACCGCACTGTCCGGAGTGTTCACCCGAGGTGTGGACGGCGTAGCCTGGGCAACCTTCCTGTGCCAGGGCATCAGCTGTATACTCGCTATGGTTTTTGTTTTTCGTAGATTTCGGAAAATTGAGACCCACGAGACCCCTGCGCTGTTCTCCCTACCGCTTTTGGGCAGGATCGCCCGAATTGCGGTTCCCAGTATCTTGCAGCAAAGCTTTATTTCCGTTGGCAACATCATCCTGCAAGGGGTTATCAATGCTTTTGGCTCCGGTGTCATTGCCGGGTATTCTGCTGCCATTAAGCTGAACAATCTGGTAATCACTTCTCTTACCACCCTGGGAAACGGAATTTCCAATTATACCGCCCAAAATCTTGGAGCTGGAAAAAACGATCGAATCCGGGCCGGTTTTCGGGCCGGGCTTCGGCTGGTCTTTCTTTTATGCATTCCTTTTTCGCTCAGCTACTTTCTCCTCGGCAAAACCCTGGTTTCAGTCTTTCTGGATAACTTTACCGGAACCGCCATGAAAACAGGTATCCTTTTTCTGAAAATCGTATCCCCCTTCTACTTTGTCGTTGCTGCAAAGCTTGTTTCTGACGGTGTACTCCGGGGGATGGGAAAAATGAAGCAGTTCATGACTGCCACATTTACCGACCTGATCCTTCGGGTTGTACTTGCCTGTATTCTTTCTATTCCCTTGGAGTCAAAAGGCATTTGGCTCTCCTGGCCCATTGGCTGGAGCGTAGCAACTGTAATGTCGCTTCACTTCTATTTTAGAATCTGGAAGAAAAATGACTGTCCTTACGACATATCATAAATCCACACATAAAACAAAAACGCCCCTCTTGCGCTATCAGCAAAAGGGGCGTGTATTTCGCATAACGCACTGAAAATAAAAAAGCCAACCTTACTTGTTACAGAAAAGTTGGAAAAAAATTATTGAAATTATCTTAAAGAAATCGAGATTTTCTACAGAATCACATACAAATGAGGCCTTACATTGGCGTTCCGGCAGCTCATTGCCGTGCAGTAGGCCCCGAAATGCAGAAAATCGGTCTCAAAAGTCGATTTGCATCTATGATTGCTCATTTTGTGGATAAGGGATTCGATTTGCATTTGCCCCAAAGGGCAAATTATGGAATTGACGCCGTCGAGACCGGCGGCAAGCAACTGTCCACCGGACAGTTGCATCCTATTGGTTCGAATCCATCAGACGATGGCAATAAAAAATGACCGCCCTTATGGGTGGTCATTTTTTATTGTATCATCCTGTCAATTTGGATGTTTTCATATATAAAGCATATTCGTTAACGACATATTCTGCTGCTCCAAAATGGAGCAGCAGAATACTGGAAAAAACTTATCGGCAGGTATACACGTTTTTACCCAAGCAGGTATAAATGGGAGTGATTTTTTCGTCAAATGTACGAGTGGCTTTTTTGGAATCCGGGTAGGTAAATTCGCCGGTCTCGATCTTAAATATTGTGAGGTCGGCGGGCATGTTCTCCTGAATTTCCAGTGCCTTTCCCGGAATACTCTGCAGATGAACAGGAGCAGCAATGGCCTTGTTCAGAATCCACCACCAGGGCTTTCCGGTCAGACCGTGAACCTTGGTATAGATGACGCTGGGAGAGTACACAGGACCGTTGACATTTCTGCCGTGAATGTCACTGCAGACGGTATCCACAAAGAAACCGGCGTTCCATGCAGTTTCGGCGGTGTCATAGCTATAAGCATTGGATCCGTGAGACAGCTCAAAAATCACGCCCCGGTCCCGTGCATCCAGAACACTCTGTCGAATATTGCCATTGGCATCCAGAACATCCATCACATCGCTGTTGCCCGCCAGGGTATGGCACAGGACATCGCCCTTTTTCAGATAAGTCAGCAGCTTATCAATGCCGATGCGGCTTCTGGGTGCATGGACTGCAATGGGCATGCCCAGCTCATCGCCCAACGCACGAAGCTGAGTCATCACGTATTCGGGATCAAAACAGAATTTGTCATCAATACGAGCCTTCAAGCCCATCAGTTCATCACGATACTTCTTGGCGCAGGCAAGAACCTTTTCCCTGTCGATATCTTCGGGACCTTCAAAGTCCACAGCGCGACCGCCAATACCGTCATTAGAGATACACAGGAAGCAACGGAATTTCATCTCTGTTTCCGCCAGCAGGCGAGCCCGCCCGGCTTCATAGTTATCCGGGCCGAGAGTGCCCAGATCCAGTGCGTAGGTCACGCCCTGCTTCAGCAGATCCTCATTGGGATCGATATTCAGAGAATTCTCAACTCCGGCGAAATGGGAATGCGCCTCCAGCCAGCCTACAGAAACATACTGTCCTTCTGCATCGATGCAATCCACATCCGTATCAGCAATATGCTCTGCAATTTTCGTAATGATACCGTCTTCGACCAGGATGTCCTTCTTGGTTTCAGTGCCGTCCATGATGGAAAGCAGCGTGCCATTTCGAATAAGATAGCGGTTGCTCATAATAATTTTCCTTTCGGATTCGATTTAGAATGCAGGGAATGCAATGCTGACATATGCGACATAGCATACGCAGAGAATCAGAGCGAAGAGCCAGCCCATCTTGAACAGAGCCTTAACATCGTATCCACCTGCGCTCATGCACATGGGAACAGCAGCAGTAGCAGAGGGAGTCATGTAAGCAGTCAGAGAACCGGCAGTGATCAGAATCAGGCAGCCTCTGGGGTCAGCGCCCAGAGCACTGCAGGTGATCAGTGCGATGGGAGCGAAAACATTCATAACGCTCTGGTTCTGCATAAACTGGGTGATTACAAAAGGAACAATGAAGAAAACGGCATGCAGCACGAAGCTGTTGGGAGCGTTGCCGACGGTGCCGGAGATGATGTTGCCGATAAAGTCAGCAGTGCCGGTAGCCACCAGAGCGGTAGCCATGGTGTTGGCACCAACGAACAGCATGCAGATGTCCACAGGGATAGCCTTAATAGCTTCGCCCTTGGACAGGGTACCGCAGATGATCATCAGCATAACGCCGGTGAAAGCGATGTACCAGGTGGGGAATTTGGGCAGCTTCTTGCTGAAAATGAAGCCCAGGATAACAACAGCGAAGATGACAACGCCGGCAATGTCAGCAAACTTGCCCAGCTTCTTGGTGTCAGCCTTCTTGGTTTCCAGTGCAGCGATGGGAG
>JAZQQD010000078.1:0-20253 GCA_045628895.1 Faecousia sp. | reverse complement strand
TGGCTGTTCGCCAATTAAAGCGGCACGCGAGCTGGGTTCAGAACGTCGTGAGACAGTTCGGTCCCTATCTGTTGCGGGCGTAGGAGATTTGAAGGGAGCTGTCCTTAGTACGAGAGGACCGGGATGGACATACCTCTGGTGAACCAGTTGTCCTGCCAAGGGCATGGCTGGGTAGCTACGTATGGACGAGATAAACGCTGAAAGCATCTAAGCGTGAAACTCCCCCTGAGATAAGATCTCCACTGAGGCTCGACGTAGACTATGTCGTTGATAGGTCAGAGGTGTAAGTGCGGTAACGCATTAAGCTGACTGATACTAATAAGCCGAAAGCTTGACTTAAGCGCAGGCTCAGTGGTGCTTTCGAGAATGCGAAATAAAGAGTAACGATGTTCAGTTTTCAGGGTGTGTCCCTGTTAGTTGGTATTGATTGCGATGAGGGTCCACCTGTTCCCATCCCGAACACAGAAGTTAAGCTCATCTGCGCTGACGATACTTGGCGGGTAACTGCCCGGGAAAATAAGTAATGCCAACATAAAACCTCCGAATTTTTTCGGAGGTTTTCTTTTTTATTCTCATTTATTCTGGAGTTTTTCTATGGAGATTCTGCATCTTGATCCGGATATCATAGTCTGCGTAAAACCACCCAGAGTTCTTTCGACGGACGAACCAGGAGGATTACCGGATATGCTTCGGGAATATTTGGGTGATCCTAAGGCCGACATTCGTACTGTACATCGATTGGATCGTGTGGTGAGCGGGCTGATGGTTGTTGCAAGAAATTCTTTTGCAGCTTCTGAGCTATCCAGGCAAATTCGCGAAGACCAATTTGGGAAAACCTATCTGGCTGTTGTTCGAGGGAAAATGGATAGTGCAGATGGTGTAATGACCGATCTTTTATTACGAAATAAGGCAGAACGGAAAACCTACATCGTGGATCATTTGGAGAAGGGTGTCCAGGAGGCAATTCTGAAGTATGATGTGCTTTCTGAAACGGATTCGTTTTCTAGGGTTAAAATTCATTTAATTACAGGACGCACCCATCAGATTCGTGCTCAGTTTTCCGGACATGGGCATAGCTTGGTTGGTGACAGAAAATATGCGACCTTCGAGGATCCTTGTGAGATCGCCCTCTGGTCGCATGAAATATCTTTTTTGCATCCTTCAACCGGTATTTCCATGACTTTTTCTATGGATCCACCCTACGAATATCCTTGGAATTTATTTTAAAAGGTTGTTCAGGTAGTTCAGAACTTTTTTCTTATCCGAGGACCACAGCGGCGCAATCAAATCTTTTTTTGCTCCGTCACCGGTTATTCGATAGATGATCGTTTTTTCGGATAAGCTATCCAGACAGAGCTTTAAAGCAGCACCGTATTCTTCCATGGTCATGCACCGGAAATAACCATTTTCATAGTCTTTTGCAAGATCTGTGTTTTTTAAAACATGGAGCAGATGGAATTTGATTCCGTCCGTTCCATGTTTTTCTGCATATACTGCAGATTCAGCGGCCATCTCCGGCGTTTCACCCGGCAATCCGATAATGATGTGCGTTACTACATGCAGTCCCGCTTCTTTGAGCCTGGTTACCGCATCCGAATACACAGGAAGATCATAGCCTCGACGGATATAGTATGCTGTTTTATCATGGATCGTCTGCAAACCCAGCTCTACAGTAACCGGTTTCCTCAAGTTGATTTCGGAAAGAAGTTCTATCGTTTCTTCAGGCAGGCAATCGGGGCGGGTTCCAATTGCCAAACCAATGATATAATCGGGAGCAATCGCTTCTTCGTAAATTCTTTTTAACTTTTCAATCGGAGCGTAGGTATTCGTAAAAGACTGGAGATAGGCAATGTAGCGATTCCCTTTGTATTTTTTTTCAACAAGGGCTTTTGCGGCCTCCAGCTGCTGAATAATGGAATTTCCATGGACTGCAAAGGCGCCGCTTCCATCTTCTGCACAGAAAATACAGCCTTTGGTTCCGCAGGTACCGTCGCGGTTTGGGCAGGTAAAGCCGGCATCAATAGAGAGTTTATATACCTTTCCGCCGAATTTTTCCCGGTAATACGCATTAGCAGTGGGCTGTTTCATGACGGATCTTTCTTCTCCTGACGTGTTGGAAGTACTTTCGGAATCTCATCAAGAGGATTGACAAAGGACTTGGCTTTGGTTCTTCGTTTCACAAGTTTTCCCAGAAAATAGAGTGTTTCGATCATTTGCTGGGAAAAGGAGATTTTTTTCAGATATTCTCCACTGGGATCCGGCTGAACCCAATTTTGGATATTCCAATATTCTCCTTCATAAATCATCAGTCCATCCAGATAGTCGGACAGTTCGGCTATGCTTCGATAGTCGGTACCAAGAATCTGATTGGCAAAACCCAGGCAGGTATAGCTGCCCGGAATGCGGATTTCCTTATGAAAGGCACCGGCAGCAGCATCAAACAGATTGTAGTAATATTCTTCTTGGGCATTGCCTGCGGTCTGAAAGAGTGCATTCAGTTTCTCGTAGTTTTCAGAATCAATGGGGATTCGGAAAATTCTGACCGGCATCGTCGTATCAATGGAGGCAAGCCGCTGAATATCCTCCCGGATAAAACCGCCGACGAAGGGAGAATCCTTGTGATAACGTGCAAAAGAGACCCATTCATCCAGTTCCGGGTTAAGAGAAAGGGATACATGGCTATAGGGGTATTTTGTGACTTTTCGAATGACTTTTCCCACCCCGGTATTGGTGGAAGAGATCATCAGATAGAGAGATTGGCTATCCATAAAAATGCTATCCGATTGTTCTTTTGATCTTGGGGTAGACCCCGAATCCTTCGGGGCAGTAAGCCGGCAGCTGCATGATATCATGTCCTGGCAGCCAGTTCCCTTCAATGAAAACAACGTCGTCCTTTCTAACAGCAATATCCCAGCCTACATAACGCAGTTCCGGGATGACAGTACATAATTGGTTGCAAAGAGCAATAATTTTGCTCCAATGCGGAATGGTGAAGCCTTGAATGGCGGTGTGAGTTTCCGGATGGGAAGAAAAAATGTGTCCCATTCGATCGGAAGCAGGGTATTTTATTTGCCCGTTTTCTGCTTCAATCCGGGCTGATATTCCACCGCTGTTGAGATTGTCAACATATTTTTCGCCTCGCCCCATGCGAAGATATGCCCCGACGATATTGCATATCCCGTTTTGCACAATCGTTACGACCCGGACGGTGTTGACGGATTCCGGGTGCAGCTTTTCCAAATCCGGGTGCTGCAGCAGAATTTCTTCCAAAACGCCTGGGGCCAGCTTTTTTATTTCATTATAGAGACCAATGGGGGAGCGTTTTGCGGTATCGAAGATGAGAATGCCTTTTCCACAGGAGCCGGAATCGGGCTTATATAAAAAGCAGCTATGCTTGATGCAGAATGATGAAAAACTTTCAAAATGCATTGCCTGAGTGCTTAACCAATCTCGGGACAAGAAATCAGAAAAGCAGGAGTCCTGCAGGCTTTTATAATCCAGATATTTCCGGTATTTCTTTCTATTCAGCCTGTGAACCAAATCGGTACTGATGCCGCGGGTAATAAAACTGCTTCGCTGTGCATCGCTCTTGTCCTCAAATTCAAAAAGCTGATAATCCAAAGGACCTGCACCGTATTTGACAGCGCATTTCAGCATATCCCAGGCAATGGCTTTGGCAGTGGTATTTGACTGGCTGGCAATGGCCGAAACGGTTTGTAAAGCGCGGCGATAATCCAAATGGACCATGCGTTTCAAAAGAAAAGAAATATTCATTTTGCAGCCTTCCCATTTCCATAAGTTTGTGCTTATAGTATATGAGAAGATGTAAAAATCAATCTGCCTTCTAAATTGTTTTTCCTATGATAGCATATTGCGCCGTGTTTTACAAGTGCAGTATGGGCCTGTAATTATTCTTGCAATGGTCTTTTGACCGTGATATGATATAAGAAAAAAGATTGGAGATCATCCATGGAATATACGATTTCCTACTTCACCTTGGGGGCCATCGCACTGAATATCATTTTGGGCGTTGTGGTTCCGTCCTTCCTGTTTGCCTATTGCAAAAAGAAATTTCATTGCAGCAGCAGACCTTTCTGGACAGGCTTAGTTACGGTACTGTTTTTCGTGTACTTTTTGGAATCCCTTGCTCACAGTTTCATTTTGCCCACGGCATTTGGTCAGAAAATCTCCGGAAATCTGTTCCTTTCTGCCGTGTATGGAGCAGTTATGGCTGTGATCTTCCAGGAAGGCGGCAAATGCTTTGCCTTCTGGAAGCTTTTGCCGAAGGAAGACGAGAATGACGACCGGGACGTGCTGATGTATGCAGCGGGACATGCCAGCTTTGAATGGATGTACGGTCTGATTTTTGGTATGATGGGCAATCTGATGATCGTCAGAACGATACTATCCGGAAATGCGGAACTCCTGCTGTATGGCCTGGAAGGAGAGGAACTGGAGTCGGTTGCACAGTCTCTCCGCGCTCTGTGCAATGTTTCTCCGCTGAGTTTCCTGATGGCACCCTTCGAGAGGGTGGTTGCACTGATTCTGCAGGGCTCGATTTCCATATTCCTCTGGTTTGGCTTACAGAAAGGGAAAAAAGGTATTTCGCTCGTTGCCCAGGCACTGGGAATCCGGTTTGCAGTGGAATTTGCTGCAGGAGTGCTGGGAGAAAAAATGCCGATGTTCCAACTGGAACTGATTATGCTTGCGGTCTCGGTGTTTATCGCATCTTTTGCCTATAAAACCTGGCAAAAGGAAGCATTTGTGTGGGAAACCCCCGAAGAATAATGATTGCAAGGCAGGCTTTTCCTGCCTTGCTTTTCTATGGAGGAAAAATGAGAATGCAATTGACCTATAAAGATGTTTTGCAAAGACTTCCGGTACGAAAAGCAGAAAGCCATAAGGGCAATTATGGGCGTGTGCTGCTCCTGTGCGGAAGCCGTGGATATACCGGTGCAGCCGCAATGGCCGCTATGGGTGCACTTCGAAGCGGGGCAGGGTTGGTATACCTGGGAGTACCGGAAAGTATTTATGCAATTGAGGCTGTCAAGCTGAACGAGGCCATCGTTTTTCCTTTGCCCGATAAAGATGGCATGCTTTCGGAAAAGGCGATACCGGAGGTTCTGCGCCGTTTGGAGACAATGGATGTGGTAGGCCTTGGATGCGGTCTGGGAACCGGAGAGGGATGCCGGGCGGTTGTGCAGGCAGTACTGGAAAACTGCCGAAAGCCGGTTGTTTTAGATGCCGATGGCATAAATCTGATTTCTGCGCATATACATATCTTGCGTGAAAGACAAGCTCCTACCGTTCTGACACCCCATCCCGGGGAATATATCCGTTTAGGCAGCAATGACCTGTCGGCAGAAGGTGTGGGTGCGTTGGCACGGGATCTGGGCTGCATTTTGCTTCGCAAAGGACATCGTACTGTGATTACCGACGGGGAAGTTTTCTATGAAAACACCACAGGAAATCCCGGTATGGCTGTCGGCGGCAGCGGAGATGTACTTACAGGTGTGATTTCCGGCCTTGTGGGCCAGGGACTGACTCCGCTGGAGGCAGCGGCATGCGGAGCATGGCTGCATGGAAAGGCCGGAGATCTCTGCGCGGAAGAGATTGGACAATACGGAATGCTTCCTACGGATCTTGTGAATGTCTTACCACGACTCTTGAGATAAGGTGTGAGGACATGAAAGCAAAAGTGGTTCTGCTGGTATGTGTAATGCTTCTTGTTGGCTGCGCAAAAACAGAAAACCACATGGACACGGCACTTTCGCTGCGGCAGCAGATGAATGAGAAAAATGGCTGTGCTTTCGATGCAGAGATCACAGCCGATTACGAAAGCACAACCCAGAGCTTTTCTTTATCCTGCCAATCGGATGGCCGAGGAGAGGTGACCTTTGAGGTGCTGGCGCCGGAGGTAATCAAAGGAATTACCGGAGTGCTGGACGGAGACGGCGGCAAGCTGACCTTTGATGATAAAGCGGTGCAGTTTGCAACCCTGGCGGAGGGAAAACTATCCCCGGTTTGCGCACCATGGGCGCTGGTACATACGCTCCGAAGCGGATATATCACATCCTGCGGAAAGGAAACGGATGGAATCCGCATTTCCGTTGATGACAGTTACCGGGAGGATGCACTGCACTTTGATATCTGGCTGGGAGAGGATTGCCTGCCGAAAGCGGTGGACATCAACTGGGAAGGCCGTCGAATCCTGGCGATGACTGTCAGTAATTTTCGATTTTTGTAGCTTCTGACCGGGAAGCGCATAGGATATTTTACAACCGCTGCCGTATATTTTCCTGCGGGTGTGGGACAATAGAATCAGCCGCGCTACATAGTCCGTAGCGAAGGTGAGATTCTTCGGAGTGTGAAGTATATGGATAGTACTGTCAAGAGAGGCGATATCTTCTATGCGGATTTATCGCCTGTGGTTGGCAGCGAACAAGGCGGAACCCGCCCGGTGCTCATCGTTCAGAATGATACCGGAAACCGTCATTCTCCTACGGTAATCGCTGCAGCCATAACCAGTCAAACGGGAAAAGCCCGGCTGCCTACACACATCAATATTTCCGGCGGCAGTGTAGGCCTCAGTAAGGATTCTGTCATCCTGTTGGAACAGATCCGCACCATAGATAAACGACGCCTGCGGGAACATATGGGGCGTCTGGATAACAAGCAGATGCAGATGGTGGATGACGCCATTGCCGTCAGCTTTGGATTGAATGAAGAAAGACACTAATGTTTTTCCCCTTGCTGCATAGAGTATCAGCAAGGGGGTGTTTTTTTGCAAATTTGGGTGCGGAATGGGTATTCCGGTTCCTGCGATATCCGCCAGGAGGGACTGTATGTTCATATACAGGCGGAGCTGTCCTGGATGAAAAAGGGAATTTGCCGTCTGTCAGTCGTCTCGGAAAAAGAAAGATTCCCCCTTGGCGTCATGCTGCCGAGGGGGAATGCTTTGTATATCGATACAAGGGTGCCGCGAAAACGGTTTCCGGAAGAAATCGTTCTGGCAAATGCGGAATTGGACGGAGAAGAATTCTATCCGGTTTCCGGTGAGAACGGATTTGCGCATCCGGAGAAACTGGAAAATGGCAAGTATCAGAAACGGGGTAGCGTTTACGGAATTGTGATCTCCAATTCCACAGGGCAATGATCCGAGCCGAAGATCTCACTGTGAATCTTTGCGTCCACAATGCTATCTTGCAGGCGATCGGAAACTAGAAAATAGTCAATACGCCAACCGGCGTTGTTTGCCCGGGCATTAAACCGATAGCTCCACCAACTGTATGCTCCGGCAAGATTCGGATAAAGATACCGGAAGGTATCGGTGAATCCGCTTTCCAGCAGTCTTCCAAAGCATCCCCGTTCCTCATCAGAGAAACCGGCGCTGCCGCGATTGGAGGCGGGATTTTTCAGATCAATCTCGTTGTGTGCTACATTCAGATCGCCGCAATACAGAACCGGCTTTTTCTGATCCAGGGAGGCAAGATAGCTGCGGATGGCATCTTCCCACTTCATTCGGAATTCAATTCGGGCAAGCTGAGGCTGGGCATTGGGCGTGTAGCAGGTGACGACATAGTAGTTTTCGTACTCAAGGGTGATCAGTCTGCCTTCCGTGTCCAGTTCCGGAATACCAAGACCGTAGGCAACGGAAAGGGGCTCCTTACGGGTAAAAATGGCAGTTCCGGAGTAGCCCTTTTTCTCGGCATAATTCCAATACTGGTGATACCCGGGAAGAGAAAGAGCAATCTGTCCGGCCTGTAGTTTGGTTTCCTGCAGGCAGAAGAAATCCGCATCCAAAGTCTCAAAGGATTTCAGAAAATCCTTTTGTACGCAGGCGCGTAAACCGTTAACATTCCATGAGATAAGCTTCATGAGGTCCTCCTATTGACTCGGAACGGAAGCCGCCCGATCCAGAAAATTCATGCTTTCAGCGGTAATTGTAATGGACTTTGCATCATTGAGCAGGACATCTTCCCCTTGAATCACAACGGATTCGCAGCCGGTGATGCCTATGCAGGTTTTGGCAATGCAGCAGCAGGCCAGAGTCAGATCTATGCTGCTGTACTGAGCGATTTCGTTGCTGAAAATCAGGGTAACAGTGCCGTTTTCCATTTGTGCGGACAGGATCTTCGTACCTTTGGGCAAAGGGGAGACCAGACTTGCATCGGTTGGGCCCTGCAGATAATGCTCTAATATGATATTGAGGTCATCCTGGCTGTGCACGGTATGCTGTTCCGAAGAAATAATGCCATCCTCGGAAAAATAAACTGGCTCGGTTCTCAGGTAAAAAAATGAGTATGCAGGTTCTTTTGCAGGCTGTGCTGCGGCACATCCGGCCAGCATAACAAGAACAAAAATGATAGCAAACAATCGTCTCATTGGGCTTCCTCCTGGGTATCGAAAACGGGGAAGGAGACAGTAAAGCTGGTTCCCTTGCCAACGGTGCTCTCTACGGCAAGCTCACCGCGATTACGTTCGATGATATTTCGGACAATGGCCAGACCCAATCCGCTGCCGCCGGATTTCCGGGAGCGGGCTTTATCCACACGATAAAAACGCTCAAAAATGTGAGGCATTGCATCTTCTGGGATACCCATACCGGTATCGATTACGGAAAGCTGGGCATTATCCTCAATCCGATCCAGTCGAATGGTCAGCGTTCCTCCGGGAACATTATATTTAATACCGTTTTCCGCAAGGTTGAAAACAACCTGGTAAAGATCATCCTCCTGGATCAGAATCGGACTGTCCTGAATGATATCGATCTCAATATGAATATTGTTTTCCAGGGCGATGACAGAAAGCATTTTTGCCACACGTTCGATGGTAGGCACGATATTGGTGATTTCACAATCGTTTGTGAATTCGGAGTCATTTTTTGCCAGGGTCAGAAGCTTCTGGCTCATGCGGTTTAAACGTTCTGCTTCATTGCCAATATCCTGAACGAATTCCATCATGATTTCGCCCTCCATCTGATTCTGGAGGATGGAGTCGGAAAGCAGCTTGATAGATGCCAGGGGGGTCTTCAATTCGTGGGAAGCATCGGAGACAAACTGGTTTCTCTTTTTTTCGGAGGTTTGCAAACGTTCAGTCAAGGCATTGATTTCGCTTCCGAGGAAGCTCAGCTCATCGTTTCCCGATATGTCAACCTTCTGAGAATAGTCTCCGGACTGGATACGCTGTAAAGAAGACATCAGTTTTTTTACACGGACGGAAATACCCCGGGAAAAGATCAGCGAGAAAAGAACCATGATGGCTTCCAGAATCAGCGTAATGGAAAGAATGTTTTTCTGCAATGTACGCAGGAGAACACCCTGCTCCTCGTCATATTCCGCTAGGTAGACAGCACCGGAGATGGCACCCTGGGTATAAACAGGAATAGCAGCATGGGATACCATAACGGAGCCTTCAAATTGCCAGGTGAATACATCATGATTCTGAAGCGCAGATACGATTTCCGGGAACAGAACCAGTTTGCCAAAATCAGATTCCTGAGAATCATAAAGGCATAGTCCGCTTTTGTCGGTGATGATGACGCGGTTTACCCGGAGCGCTTCGATTTGTGCCACAGCTGCTTCGGCGGTAGAAGGATTTAATACTTCTTGCTGTCCGACTTCCCGGGCGGTCATCTGCGTTTTTTCCAGCATGGCGGATTTCTTGCTCTGGCGGATCAGACGCTGGCTGATTTCCGGGCAGTATATATTCAAAAACAGCAGAACCAAAAATGTAATGATGATATAGGTGATGGCATAGATAAACTGGTTGCTGCTGTATCTCGGCATTTTGCCTTTACGGTTTTCTGAAGTAATAGCCAACGCCCCATTTCGTCATGATGTACTGAGGATCTGCGGGATTCTCTTCCAGCTTTTCCCGAAGTCTGCGAATGTGGACATCCACAGTACGGATATCGCTGCGATATTCATAGGTCCAGATAGTGTCCAGAAGTGCCTCACGGGAATAGACACGGTTGGGATTCCGCATGAGGAATTCGATGACATCAAATTCCTTGGCGGTCAGATCCGCAAGCTCGCTGCCCTTGTAGGCATTGCGGCCGTCAAAATCCAGGGTGATGCTGCCGATGGTGAGTTTGTTCTGCACGGTCTGTTCACTCTGGCCGCTGCGGCGCAGCAGAGCACGGATTCTTGCCTTCAGCTCCAAAATGTTAAAAGGCTTTGTCAGATAGTCATCTGCGCCGTTATCAAATCCCATGAGCTTGTCCATGTCGTCGGCCTTGGCGGTCAGCAGGATGATAGGAACATTGGAAAATCCCCGAATTCTGCTGCAGGCGGTAAGACCGTCCACCTCGGGCATCATAACATCCAGCACGATCAGAGAAACATCCTGGTTCCGTGCCAGCTCAATGGCCTCGGCTCCGTTGGAGCCGGTAATCACTTCGTATCCATCTTTCTGCAGGTTAAAGCGGATGCCTTTTACCAGCAGTTCTTCATCATCTACAACCAAAATCTTCATAATCATTCTCCTGTAGTAACGAGTGAGCGAATGTCCTCCAGACGCTTTTCACCGATTCCGTTCACTTCCTTGAGCTGATCGACAGAGGTGAAAGGCCCGTGTGTCTGACGGTAGTTGATAATCTCCTGAGCCAGTGTTTCTCCGATTCCCGGAAGGCCGGCCAGTTCATCCTTGTCAGCTGTATTGATATTGATCTTTTCAGCAGGGGCCGGGAAAAGAGAATTGACATCCGTTGAGGATTTTTCCGGAATCAGGGAGACAGATAATGCGGCCAGGGCAGTACCCTGGTGCGCGGTGTTTCTTCCGACAAAGAATCCGAGGAAAAAGACGAGGACGATCAAAATGCAGATACCTGCCGAAAACAGGGATTGTTTTTTCATTGGGGATAACCTCCTGCATTGACTCGGGGAGGAAAAACTGATATAATAAACCAAAATTATTATACATGAAAAAATACGACAACACAAGTCTGACCGATGGATAATGAGGGCTACTTATGAAAAAAATTTGCAGCTGTTTACTGATATTTTGTATATTGCTGTCCCTGGTGACACCGTGCTTCGCAGAGGGCGCTTCTGACCCCAGTCAGCCGGAGGAAACTGCACCCCAGACCACGGAAGCGGATGTTCAGCAGGCTGCCATTCATTCTTCCTGCAAAACTCTGGATTCTCAGGCACCCATTGCCGGCAGTACCCATTTTGCCCTGTCCGGTCGGTCTGCCATCGTGTATGACTATGCTTCCGATACCCTGATCTCTACCTACAATGCCGATCTGCGTGCCTATCCCGGCAGCCAGACCAAGATCATGGTCTGTCTGCTGGCGGCAGAGAATCTGGATGGAAATGAGACCATTCTGGTTACGCAGAATGCCATTGATTCCGTGCCGGATAATTCCTATCACAGCGGTTTTATCAACGGTGAGAAGGTTACCGTGTCCGATCTGATGCATGCCGCTATGCTGGATTCCGGCAATGATGCGGTTGCCATCCTTGCTACCAGAATTTCCGGAAATGTGGATGACTTCGTGGAACTGATGAACACCAGAGCTGCGGAAATCGGCTGTACCGGTACCCATTTCCAGAATCCTTACGGAATCCAGCACACGGATCATTATACCACCGCAAGAGATATGGCCAGAATTGTGGCGGAAGGCATGGGCTATAAGAGCTTCTGGGAGTGCTATACGGCTGAGAGATATGAGATGCCGGCAACAGAGTATTCGGAATCCAGAAGATTCTATACGGATAACTACCTGCGGTTCCAGAGCAGTATGTTCAGCTACTACGATCCCCGTGTTCAGGGCGGCAGAACCTGCGTCACTCAGGAGGATGTGTACAATCTGGTTGTCACCATCAAGCAGGGAGAGATGCAGCTGATCGTCGTGGTCATGGAAGCGGGATATGTCTTTGATGAGAAGATCTACGGTATCGTTTCCTTCGGCAATATCGATGATGCCATTACCCTGTACGACTATGCCTTTGATAACTATCAGTTTACCAATGTTACTTATTCCGGTCAGTCCATTACCCAGTGCGCAGTTGCAAACGGTGCAAATGATGTCGTGCTCAGTGCAAAGAATTCTGTTTCTACGATTCTTCCCAAGGGCGTGAGAAGCACGGATATTCGCCAGGTGATCTCTCTGAAAAAGGACATGATGACGGCACCTCTGGATGCGGGACTGACGGTGGGTACGCTGGAGCTTTGGTATGGTTCCATCTGTGTCGGCTCTACCGATCTTGTGACCCAGTATTCTGTAGGCCTTGGTTCTGCGGATAATCCCCTGGAGCCGATTGTGCAGGTCGAGGGAGAGGAAGCTGCCAAGTCTAATATCATGGCAAATCTTCTGCAGGCCTTAGGCGGAATTTTCCTGGTGGTACTGGTGCTGTTCGGCTTCCTTGCATTCCGCAGCAGCCGTATTCGCAGTAAGCAAAAGAAGCGCAGCGACCGCCAGAGACGGGCATCCGGAAGAAGGGGTTAATCATGGATTGGCAGAACTTGGAAGATTCCTGTATGAATTGCAAGGCCTGCGATTTGTGTAAAACACGGAATCATGTGGTTTTTGGCGTAGGGCCAAAGAATACACCGATCCTGTTTGTCGGAGAAGGTCCCGGTCAGCAGGAGGACCTGCAGGGAGAACCTTTTGTAGGTCCTGCGGGAAAGCTGCTGGATGAGATGCTCTGCATCATCGATCTGAGCCGGGAGAACTGCTATATTACCAATATCGTGAAATGCCGTCCGCCTCAGAACCGGGATCCGCTGGATATTGAGCAGGATACCTGCATCGGTTTCCTGAGAGCGCAGACCGCATTGATCCGCCCGAAGATTATTGTCTGCCTGGGTAGAATTGCTGCCAAGCGTCTTATTCGTTCCGACTATCGGATTACAGCAGAGCATGGCACCTGGGTAGAAAAGAACGGTATCTGGATGACAGCTTTTTATCATCCCTCTGCGCTCCTTCGGGACGTGGACAAGAGACCGGATGCATTCCGGGATCTCATTTCTCTTCGTGAGAAAATGCAGGAATTGAATATAACGGTATAAGCAATACGGGTTCCGAAAGCGGAACCCGTATTTTGACCGTATATTGACAGATATATGGTTTTGGGGTAAAATAATAAGGTTAAAAAAGAAATAAAAGAGGTTTCTCATGAGTAATATACGATTCCGATTTGCTTTGCTGGTTGGGAAAATGGCAGGATTTGTCCTCCAGAAGCTCACCGGCAGAGGCACCAATACACCCGGCGTGATTATGCTGAAGCTGTGCCCGGATGCGTTGCGTTATTTTAAAATGCCCGAGCAGGTGATCTGTGTGACCGGTACCAACGGCAAAACCGGTACCTCAAATCTGATTACCTATTTGCTCCGCAAAAGCGGGAAAACCGTTGCCAATAATTCCGAGGGTTCTAATATGGCTCCCGGTCTTGTTACCACGCTGGCAAAGTATGCTGACCTTTCCGGAAAGGTAAAGGCGGATGTGGCTGTGCTGGAGGTTGACGAGCGTTCTTCCCCCTATATTTACACCAAGTTTACACCGGACTATCTGCTCTGCACCAATCTCTTCCGGGATTCCATTAAGCGCAACGGCCACAGCGAGTATATTTTCCACAAGGTGGATGATGTGCTTCCCAAGGAAACAAAGCTGCTGCTCAACGGAAACGATGCCATTTCCGGCCTCCTGGGTCAGAACCGCAATGAGCAGATCTATTTTGCAGTCGAGCAGACTTCTGAATCTACTGCGGAGCGTCAGAATACGGCCTGCGATCTTCAGATCTGCCCCAACTGCCATAGTGTGCTGCACTATGATTTTTACCACTATCATCACATCGGAAAGCCTGCCTGTGAGTGCGGTTTCGAAATGCCTGCAGCACGCTATGTGGCAAAGGATGTGAATTTCGAGACCGGTACCTTCTCTTTTACGGAAGAGGGTCAGGAACCGGTGACCATGCCCTTTGCCGGCAGCAACCTTTTCCAGGTATTCAATGTGACGGCTGCTGCGGGAATCTGCAGAATTATGGGCATGCAGACAGAGCAGATTGCGGAAGGTGTTTCCGAGTTTTCTGCCAGCAAGACACGGTTTGCCGATACGAAAACCGACAGTCACCGGGTCGTTTCCATGCTCTGCAAGAACCAGAATCCGGTTTCCTCTTCCCAGAGTGTGGCCTATCTGAACCGCGTTCCCGGCACAAAGGATGTGGTTCTGCTCATTACGGACTCCAAGGATAAGCACCACGGTCATGAGGATATTTCCTGGCTGTATGATACGGATTTTGATGCGCTGAAGCGGGAAGATGTTCATCGGGTAATTCTTGGCGGTACCCGCTGCGAGGACCTTGCGCTGCGGCTGATTTTGGGCGGTGTTCCCCAGGAGAAGCTTTTGCTTTATCCCGATTATGAGAACCTGTGCAAGGATATTTGCAGCGTGACCGATTCCGGCAACACGGTTGTGATTTACTATGAGCTTTATGCCATTGATGTGGCCGGAAAGGTCAGAAAGGCTTTGGAAACGGGGGATCAGGCATGAAAAATTTGGTAATTGAAATCCTTTATCCGGAGCTGAACCATCTGTACGGTGACAACGGCAATATGGTTTATTTGAAGACCAAGCTGGAAAAAATGGGAGTTCCCTATGAGATCGTGGAGACCCATCTGATGCAGGAGCCTGCCTTTGTAAATCGGGATGTGGATTTCCTGTATGTTGGCCCCACGACAGAGAGCTATCAGAAGCTCCAGGCAGAAGCCCTGCAGCCTTACCGGGATGCACTTCGTGCCCGCATGGACTCCGACAGAGTGACACTGATGACCGGAAATGCCTTTGAGCTTCTGGGTAGTTACGTGGAAGAGGAGAAGGGAGATCGCTTCGACTGCCTGAATCTGATTCCGACCTATGCAAAGCGTTTTACGCGTCTGCGTTATAACGACCTGAGTCTGGGAACCTGGCAGGGACAGGAAATCGTCGGTTTTAAGAATCAGCTGAGCCATAGTTATGTAGCGGAAGGGGTGAATCAGCCGGATGGCTTCCTCGCCATTCAGTCTGGCAGCGGCTGGAACCCTGCTGTAAAACAGGAAGGCTTCTGCAGAAACTGGTTCTTTGCCACCTATCTGATCGGGCCGATCCTGCCCTTAAATCCCGGTTTTGCGGCAGCGATTCTGCAGCATCTTTGTACAGAAATGAATGAAATACCGGAGCTGCCCTATGAGATGGCTGCCTATCAGCGCAGAGTAGCAGAACTGAAAAGCAAATAAAAAAACTCCTCGCATCAGCGAGGAGTTTGGAGCTAGAAACGTGACTCGAACACGCGACCTGCTGATTACGAATCAGCTGCTCTACCGACTGAGCTATTCTAGCAAGCGGATATATTATATCGAAAACCAAAATAAAAGTCAACCTTTTTCTGGTACCGCCGGAGGCGAACCGGGAAGAGGAGATAGATCCCCCTGGAAGGAGGAATAGATATGACGAAGTTTTTTGTGTCTCCCGACGAGCTGCAGACAGACCGGCCCAGACTGACTGGGGAGAATGCTGCCCATGCCAAGGTACTGCGGATCAATGTGGGAGAAACGGTCTGCCTTTGTGATGGAGAGGGGCTGGAAGCCCTGTGCCGGGTGGAAGAAACAACGGGCAAGGAATATGGCCTTGCTGTGATTTCCCGCCAGGAGTCCCAGGCAGAAGCCGGAGTGAAGGTCAGCGTCTATATGGCGCTGCCCAAGGCAGATAAGCTGGAGCATGTGATTCAGAAGGCAACGGAATTGGGAGCCTATGAAATCGTGGCATTTCCTTCCGCACGCTGTGTTTCCCGCCCGGATGAAAAGAGTCTGCAGAAGAAGCTGGAACGCTGGCAGAAAATTGCCCAGTCCGCAGCGGAGCAATCCGGCAGAGGAAGAATCCCCAAGGTGGTGGTTCTGCCCAGCTTTGACGCAGCCTTGCAGCGGGGAAGTCAGACGGATCTACCCATATTGTTCTATGAAAATGAGCATGCCACAACCCTGCAGATGGCACTGACATCGAATTCTTTTTCCACAGCGGCAATCCTGTCCGGCCCGGAAGGCGGTCTGGAGGAATCCGAGGTCGAAAAAGCGCGGCAGGCAGGGTTTCAAATCTGCACCCTGGGCAAACGAATTCTGCGCTGCGAGACGGCACCGCTGTGCGGCCTGTCAGCCATTATGTACGCGGCAGGAGAATTCTGATTACTTGTGATATTTGCTTCCTGCTTGGATGGCTTCGCTTCTGTACAGCTGCTCCAATACCATGACTCTGGCCAGATGATGCGGGAAGGTCATAGGACTCATGGAGAGCTGGAAATCTGCTTTCTGTTTTACCTCCGGCGCAATGCCGAAGGAGGATCCAATGAGAAAACAAGCGCAGCTTTTTCCGGAAAGCTTTACCTGGTGCATTTTTTCTGCAAGTGCTTCGCTGGAGAGCATTTTTCCTTCCGGTGTCAGCACACAGAACCAGCTGCCCTTCGGAATTTTGGAGAGGATCACGGCAGCCTCTTTCTGCAGTCCTGAAGCGATTTCTGCCTGGCTGGGGTTTTCCGGAAGGCGACTTTCCGGCAGTTCCAGAATTTTAAAATTACAGTAACCACTAAGCCGCTTTTCGTATTCTGCTGCGGCGCTGGTATAAAACTTTTCCTTTAATTTTCCCATGGCAATCAGGGTGATTTCAAACATAAATATCCCTCCTGTCCGGGAAAGTATAGCATATTTTTGCTTATTTCGCAATATCATAAAAAGGCCCGTTTTAACGGGCCTTTTTATATTTTGCCTGGGTGGCAAGCCCACCGCGAATATGGCGCATGGCTTTGTTTTCATCTAGGATGATCCGAACCTGCTGATAGAGCCGGGGATTATAGGATGGCAGCCTCTGGGTCAGATCTTTATGAACAGTAGACTTGGAAATTCCAAATTTTTTTGCAACGGAGCGCACGGTTGCTCCCGTTTCAATCATGTACACAGCCAGATGACAGGCCCTTTCTTCAATACTATCAGACATAACTTTCACTCCCTGCTGTGTGCCTATTGCAAAGTATGAGATATCAAAAAGGTTTATGACTCCTTGACAGAACACAGGGAAGAGAATAAAATATAGGAAAATAGAACTAGGAGGAACCACCTTGATTTTCTTTCACAATGACTATAGCGAGGGCTGCCATGAGCGAATCCTCAATCGCCTGGCAGAAACGAATCTGGAGCAGACTTCCGGTTACGGCATGGACCAGTACTGCGCTGCTGCAGCAGCGAAAATTCGTGAGCTGTGCGGCAATGAAAATCTGGGAGTGCATTTTTTGGTGGGCGGTACCCAGACCAATATGACGGTGATTGCCGCTGCTTTAAGACCCCATCAGGCTCCCATCGGCGCTGTATCTGCCCATATCAATGTTCATGAGACCGGTGCGGTTGAATCTACCGGCCATAAGGTACTTTCCGTACCTTCGGAGGACGGAAAAATTACCGCACAGCAGGTGGAGCAGGTTGCCCAGGCCCATTACAGCATGGACGGCCGGGAGCATATGGTTCAGCCGAAGATGGTATATATTTCCAATCCTACCGAGTTGGGAACCATTTATTCCAAGCAGGAACTTACGGAGATTTCCGAGGTTTGCAAGCGCTTTGGTCTGTATTTCTTTGTAGACGGCGCAAGACTCGGCTATGGCATGGCTGCAAAAGGCAACGATGTTACCCTGGAGGACATGGCAAAGCTGTGTGATGTGTTTTATATCGGCGGTACGAAGGTCGGTGCCCTGTTTGGCGAGGCTGTGGTGATTTCCAATCCTGCTCTGGATGAGGATTTCCGGTACTATATCAAGCAGCACGGCGGTATGCTTGCCAAGGGCAGACTCCTGGGCCTGCAGTTTGAAACCCTGATGCAGGATAACCTGTACATGGAACTCGGTGCTTATGCAGATGCTCTGGCAGATCAGATTCGGGAAACCCTGAATGAGCTGGGAGCGTCCTATCTTGTTCCCGGTGTGACCAATCAGATTTTCCCCATTCTTTCCGATGCCTTCCTGGCAGAGCTGGAAAAGAACTTTACTTTCAACGAGGAAAAGCGTGTGGATGATACCCACCGTGCAGTACGTTTCTGCACCAGCTGGGCCACAAAGAAAGAGAACGTGGATGCGCTTTGCGCAGAGCTTAAGCGGATTGCAAAGGAACTGGGCAGCGTATAAATTCTGAAAACGGAAGTGATCGAATGGAAATCGATAAGAAAACATATTGGAAGATTTTCGGCGGTATCCTTCTTTGCATTGTCGTATATTGGCTGCTTCATGAAACAGAGCGGGTCAAAATGGCTGTATCTGCTGTTTTGACGGTTGCATCGCCATTCATTACCGGTGCTGCCCTTGCCTTCGTTTTGAATGTTCCTGTTCGTGCCATTGAGGGGAAACTGAAGGGGGTACCCAGTCACGGAGGTCGTCGTGCGCTTGCGATTCTGCTGTCCTTGCTGTGTTGTGTACTGGTGATTGCCATCGTTTTCCTGCTTCTGATTCCGCAGGTTGCAAAGACAGTGGAATCTCTGGTAGCGGCTGTCCCTGAGTTTATCACAAGATGCGAGGATTATGTGAATAAGCTCATTGAGGAGCATCCGGAGGAATACCAGGCGATTCTGAAATATACAGAGCTGGAAACCTTTGATTTAGGCACTTTCCTGACGAATATCTGGAAAAAGGCCGAATCCGGTATTACTGACGCTTTGAGTCATGCATTTGGAGCCGTGACCTCTGCCATCGGCAATGTTACCGGAGCGCTTGTCAATGCGATCATCAGCCTGGTTTTTTCTTTCTATTGCCTTTCTGCCAAAGAAGACCTCACAAGACAGGGAAAGAGCATTTTGTACGCGTTTCTTCCGGAAAAGACAGCAGATGAAACCGTTCGGATTCTGCGGATGACGGGAAATACTTTCTCCAGTTTTATTTCCGGCCAGTGCCTGGAAGCTGTGATTCTGGGATGTATGTTTGCGGTGGCAATGTGGATCACGGGTATGCCCTATGTACCTCTGGTCAGCGTGTTGGTAGCCGTGACGGCCCTGGTGCCTGTTGTGGGTGCCTTTGTAGGCTGTGTATTCGGTGCATTCTTCATTCTGGTGGATAATCCGATTCAGGCAGCTTGGTTCGTTGCACTGTTCCTACTGCTGCAGCAGATCGAGAACAACCTGGTTTATCCCAAGGTAGTGGGAACCTCCATTGGTCTTCCGGGAATCTGGGTGCTGATGGCGGTTACCATCGGCGGCGATATGATGGGCGTTGCCGGTATGCTGATTATGATTCCTATGGCATCTGTGCTGTATGCCCTGCTGCGTGAGGTAACTTATAAGAAGCTGAACAATAAGTCTATTGACATGGAGAAGATCAACGGTATCCATGAGCCGGAACCGGGGCTTGCAATATTGGACCGACTGAAAAACATATTTGCCAAAAAGCTGAAGAAATAAAAAAGATCCAGCATATCTAAATGATATGCTGGATTTCTTATACTTTTTCGTACTCGAAGTTCTCGAATTTGATGCGATCACCGATGTCGATATCCCAGGGCAGCAGAGCCAGAGCCACCTCAGACTCGGTGCCGGTATTGTCGTATCGGATGAGGGCATAATCACCGCGGATATCCATTACAGTACCAAACATAGTTGTCTCCTAAAAAAGCCGCCCCTTTGCAGGGGCGGCTTGATTTATTTGTGAGAATCAGGAATTAGTCCTTGTACATCTCAACCAGCTTCAGCAGGTGCTCGTAACGCTCCTTAGCAGCAGCCTCGTTCTTAGCGAACAGATCGGTTGCACGCTCGGGGAACTCACGGGTCAGACGGCTGTAGCGAGCCTCGTTCATCAGGAACTCCTGATAGCCATCCTTGGGAGCCTTGGAGTCCAGAGTGAACTTGCCGGTCTCCTTGGAGGGATCGAAGCGGAACAGGTTCCAGTAGCCGCACTCGACAGCCTTCTTCATCTCAGCCTGGCAGTTGGTCATGCCGCCCTTGATGGAGTGCATCTCGCAGGGAGCGTAGCCAATGATCAGGGAAGGACCGTTGTAAGCCTCAGCCTCAGTGATGGCCTTGATGGTCTGAGCGGGGTTAGCGCCCATAGCGACCTGAGCAACGTAAACATAGCCGTAGCTCATAGCGATCTCAGACAGGGACTTCTTCTTGGTTTCCTTACCGGAAGCTGCAAACTGAGCAACCTGGCCGATGTTGGAAGCCTTGGAAGCCTGTCCACCGGTGTTGGAGTACACTTCGGTACCAAAGACGACCACGTTGACGTCCTTGTTGGAAGCCAGCACATGGTCAAC
>JAZQQD010000077.1:0-3577 GCA_045628895.1 Faecousia sp. | reverse complement strand
AATTCCGGACGCCTTTCCGGCTTCCCTGAACGGCAAGGGCGGATACATAGTTTACAATATGTATTACAACGCATAGCTAAACCAAAATTCGAAAGGATACTGACCATGAAATTACGCGGCTTTTTAATTGTTGTAAAAGATATCAAAACATCGAAAAAGTATTATCAAGACCTTTTTGGCTTTGAAATGCTTGCAGATAATGACGGCAACATGATCCTGTCGGACGGGCTTGTTTTGCAGGAGGAAAAATACTGGCG
The DNA here is from genome assembly GCA_045628895.1 of Faecousia sp. Lineage (GTDB taxonomy): Bacteria > Bacillota > Clostridia > Oscillospirales > Oscillospiraceae > Faecousia. The sequence goes on along the minus strand of JAZQQD010000077.1, from coordinate 3,320 downwards.
TGGTTTTCTCGGCAAAGAGGTTATTCCACAAAACAACTCCTGTGAACTGTATTTTGAGGAGAGGGATATAGAAGGATTTGTCCGAAAACTGGAAATGCTGTATCCGGAAACCGAATATGTAAATAGACTAATGACGCACAGCTGGGGCCAGCGTGTGGTACGCTTTTATGATCCCGACGGAAATCTGATTGAAGTTGGAACACCAATGTGAGTCACCGATCAAAGCAATCAGTCAAGATGATATTGAAAGAGCGGAATAATACTGGTGATTATTGCATGCCTCGTTTTTCGGCTTTTTAAACAAAATTTTCGACGGTGATTTTTGCAAATTGACAAAAAGAATTCCCTGTGCTAGAATAATCCCGTGAGCAAGGACGCTCATTTGGACAAAGACGGTTGTTTGTCCGAATGGGTGTCCTTGCTCTTTTTTTTATGAAAGAGGCGGATAAAATGGCAGAAATTCATGAAGAATGCGGCGTTTTTGGCGTTTTTGCTCCGAGATCGGAGAATGTGGCGGATTTTGTATATTACGGACTGTATGCCCTGCAGCATCGGGGACAGGAAAGCTGCGGCATTGTTGTCAATGATGACGGGGTATTTACCACCTACCGGGATCTCGGGGAAGTGAACCATGTGTTTACGAGGGAGACCCTCTCCCGCTTTCTTATGGGGACCATGGCAGTAGGCCATGTGCGATATGGCACCACCGGCGGCACAAACCGAGCCAATTGTCAGCCGATCGTGGTCAACCACATGAAGGGTAAACTGGCATTGGCGCACAATGGCAATCTGAGCAATGCTTTGGAACTTCGCACACAACTGGAACTGAGCGGTGCCATCTTCCACAGTACCAGCGATACGGAGATCATTGCTTATATCATCACGCAGCAGCGACTGCAATCTGCTTCTATTGAGATGGCGGTAAGCCGGGCAATGGACACCTTGGAAGGCGCCTATTCTCTGTGCATGATGTCCTCTACCAAGATGATTGCAGCCCGGGATCCCATGGGATTCCGTCCTTTGTGCTATGGGATAACTCCTGATGGAACTTATGTGGTTGCATCGGAAAGCTGCGCGCTTCATGCGGTGGGGGCGAAGCCGGAGAGAGATATTCTTCCCGGGGAGATTCTGACCTTTGATAAAACCGGTGTACATTCCAATCGGGAGCATTGCGGCTCGGCCCCAAAACACATGTGCATTTTTGAATATATCTATTTTGCCCGGCCGGATTCCTTTGTGGATGGCATCAGCGTCCATGCTGCCCGGAAAAATGCCGGCAGACTCCTGGCCCGTCGGCATCCGGTAGAAGCGGATATGGTCATCGGCGTACCGGATTCCGGCTTGGATGCCGCCTTGGGCTATGCAGAGGAATCCGGGATCCCCTATGGCATCGGCTTGATCAAGAATAAATACATCGGAAGAACCTTTATTTCCCCGGGACAGGGACAGCGGATCAGCCAGGTAAAGATCAAGCTCAGTCCCATTCGGGAGGAAATTGCGGGAAAACGCATTGTGCTTATCGATGATTCCATCGTCCGGGGAACCACCAGCGGCCAGATCGTAAATCTGCTGCGGGAGGCTGGCGCAAAGAAGATCCATATGCGGATTTCTTCGCCCCCATTTCGAAATCCCTGCTATTATGGAACGGATATCGATTCCCGGGAGCACCTCATCGCCTGTCATCACACCATCCCGGAAATTGCAAAGATCATCGGAGCAGACACCCTGGGATATCTGGAGATATCGGATTTGAAGGATATGATCGGCACCGATGCATTCTGCAGTGCATGCTTCAGCGGTGAATATCCGACCGCAGTTCCATCCAGCACCGCAAAAGATCGATTCGAGGAAAAGCTATCCCACCGCAAGGAGGAAAAAGAATGAGAAAAGCAGATCGCAAAATCGTCCTGGAGGATGGAAGTGAATACTATGGCTACGGCTTCGGAAGTCCTGTAGACCGTGTATGTGAAATCGTATTCAACACATCCATGGCAGGTTATCAGGAGATCGTCTCCGATCTGAGTTATACCGATCAGGCTGTGGTCATGACCTACCCGCTGATCGGCAATTACGGCATTGCCGAGGAAGACTATGAATGTAAAACCCCCAATATCGGCGGCCTGATCGTCTATGACTACAATGATGCACCCTCCAATTTCCGCTGCGTCAAGGGCCTGTCGGAATTGCTGGAGGAAAACGGCATTCCCGGTATTTCCGGCATTGATACCCGTAAACTGGCGCGTTCCATCCGGGATCTGGGCAGCCGGCGGGTGCTGATCACCTCTCCGGAGGTCAGCGTAACGGAGGCTTTGCGGGTGATCCACAATACACCTGTGCCCCATGATGCCGTGCGCCGGGTATCCTGCAAGAAACGCTGGTATTCCCGTACCGCCGACGCAAAGTACAGTGTGGTGGCTATTGATTGCGGTATCAAGCTGAATATCATTCGCAGCTTGAATCGCTGTGGCTGCAATGTTACCATTGTCCCGTATAATACGCCTGCCGAGGAAATTGCTTTTATGAAACCCGACGGCATTTTCCTTTCCAACGGTCCCGGAGATCCGGAGGATGTGCCGGAGGTGGTGGAAACCGTGCGTAAGTTGAAAGGCAGAATCCCTATTTTCGGCATCTGCCTGGGCCATCAGATCCTTGCTCTTTCCTACGGTGCCAGAACCTACAAGCTGAAATTCGGTCATCGCGGCGGCAATCACCCAGTGAAGAATCTGGTGACGGGAAAAATCGAAATGACTTCCCAGAACCACAGCTATGCTGTCATTCCGGAATCCGTGAAGGGAACCCCTCTGCAGATTACCCATATCAATCTTCTGGATAATACGGTAGAGGGTGCGGAAGTGAAGGAGGACCTGGTGTTCTCCGTGCAGTATCACCCGGAAAGTGCTCCCGGCCCCCAGGACAGCCGTTATCTGTTTGAACATTTTGTAGAAAATATGGAGGAGGGAAAGCGTCATGCCAAAGAGAACAGATATTAAGAAGGTTCTGGTCATCGGTTCCGGCCCCATCGTCATCGGTCAGGCAGCGGAATTTGACTATGCCGGCACCCAGGCCTGCCTTGCTCTGAAGGAAGAGGGCTATCAGGTCATCCTCGCCAACTCCAACCCTGCTACCATCATGACGGATACCTCCGTGGCGGATAAGGTATATATGGAGCCGCTGACCCTGGAATACCTGGCAAGGATCTGCCGTTATGAGCGGCCGGATGCCATCGTTCCCGGCATCGGCGGTCAGACCGGACTCAATCTGGCCATGCAGCTCTCCAGCAAGGGCGTATTGGATGAGTGCGGCGTACAGCTGCTGGGAAC
>JAZQQD010000076.1:0-17033 GCA_045628895.1 Faecousia sp. | reverse complement strand
GTTGAATACGCCGTTGTCGTCCCAGCCGTGCTCATCATCACCGATGAGGAGACGCTTAGGATCAGTGGAAAGAGTGGTCTTACCGGTACCGGACAGACCGAAGAAGATAGCGGTGTGCTTACCTTCCATATCGCAGTTAGCGGAGCAGTGCATGGAAGCGATGCCCTTCAGAGGAAGGTAGTAGTTCATCATGGAGAACATACCCTTCTTCATCTCGCCGCCGTACCAGGTGTTGATGATGACCTGCTCACGGGAGGTGATGTTGAAGGCTACGCAGGTCTCGGAATTGAGGCCCAGCTCCTTGAAGTTCTCAACCTTAGCCTTGGATGCGTTGTAAACGATGAAGTCAGGCTCGAAGTTTGCCAGCTCTTCCTCGGTGGGAACGATGAACATGTTCTTCACGAAGTGAGCCTGCCATGCCACTTCCATAATGAAGCGGACAGCCATACGGGTGTCGGGGTTAGCGCCGCAGAAAGCATCCACAACAAACAGGCGCTTGTTGCACAGCTCCTTAACAGCCAGATTCTTAACGGTAGCCCAGACTTCCTCGCTCATGGGATGGTTGTCGTTGGCGTACTCCTTGGAGGTCCACCACACGGTGTCCTTAGAGTTCTCGTCCATGACAATGTACTTGTCTTTGGGAGAGCGGCCGGTGTAAACGCCGGTCATAACATTGACGGTATCCAGCTCGGTAACCTTACCGACTTCGTAGCCCTCGAGACCTGCCTTGGTCTCTTCCTCGAACAGCTGCTCGTAGGAAGGGTTATAGACGATCTCGGTGGTGCCGGAAATGCCATACTTTTCGAGTTCCATTTGCAATTCCTCCTATAATTCTGTATGCGGCAAAGCCGCTGCTACAACAATCACATTGGTGGGTTCCTGGCCAAATCGCCAATCTCCACCGAATATAGTGTACCACATAAAATCTACAGATGCAACAGGGAATTTCTTATTTTCGGTATTATTTTACTGTTTGATTTACGGTTCTCGTACCCATTTTTCTGTTTTGCACAAAGGAAAAATGGGTGAAAAATAACCCCTCCCAAAATAGGAGGGGTTATGCACTTAATTCTGCAGAAACGCTTCGATTTTTTCCCGGCTTTCCTTGCCGATCTCCCTGCCCTGGGCGTAGTAGGCGTGCATCTTCTCCCGGTCCTTCTCCAGGGACCGGATATCGCAGAACCGGGGACGGAGCGTCAGCACCCGGCCTTCTTTTTCCTGCTCCTCGATCCAGGCCATTTCCTCGAAATACCGGGGGATTCGATCCATGAGGGCATCGTACAGCAGGGGATAGCGCCTGCCGTAGAGCCGGTGGAGCACATGGCGCATTTTGCGGTAGTCGGTGGGATGCAGATCCTCTCTGGGTTTCGTGGTGATGAGCAGCACCTGATCGCAGCCCCGGGAAAAGGCATGGCGTACAGGCAGGGGATCCGCAATGCCCCCATCCAGATAGTGCTTCCCCTCGATGACCGCCACAGGGCAGATGCCGGGCATGGAGCAGCTGGCCTTGACGATCTCAATGAGCCGCTTGCGGTACACCCGCTCGGAAAAATACTCCGCCTTGCCGGTCTCGCAGCAGGTGAGGGTATACTCGGTCTCCATGGGGTTTTCATAATAGGCATCGAAGTCGAAGGGATGGTCTCCCTCGAAGCTCATGGTGTCGTAGACCCAGTCCAGATCCAGCAGCTTTCCCGTTGCCCGGGCGGTCTTCAGGCCGTAGTAGGATTTTCCTCCCAGACCCGCCACCACCTCCAGGGCACGGCCCTGCTGCCGGGATGTAAAATTCATGGCATTGCCTGCCCCGGCGGACACGCCAATGCAGTAGGGGAACCGCAGCCCCCATTCCATCATCTCATCCAGCACCCCGGAGGTAAAGACCCCCCGGCAGGCACCGCCCTCCAGAACCAGTCCGGTTTTCATAAACATCACCTCGAAAAAGCACAAAAAGTGTCATTCCGAGCCAGTGACCGATGTCACTGGCGTGGGAATCGCAGGTATGGCACGCAGAAGGAGCATCCCGCAATGATTTCTTACCATGATATTATATACAATTTATGAATTTTTCATCAACACCCTTGACAAACTTTTCCTTTCGGTGTATGGTAACTGTACTAATACAGTTAGTACACCCTCATACAGAAGGAGGAATCCCATGCTGCATTTGGATTATCGGGATGCCCGACCCATCTACGGGCAGATCGTGGACGGCCTGAAGGAGCAGATCTCCGCAGGAATCCTTGCCCCGGGGGATAAGCTGCCCTCGGTGCGGGAGCTTGCCGCCACGCTCACCATCAACCCCAACACCATCCAGCGAGCCTACGCCGCGTTGGAGGCGGAGGGCTATATCGCCTCCGTCACCGGCAAGGGCAGCTTCGTCTGCCAAAAGCAGGAGGTCCATACCTCCGAGCAGGCCGCCCTCCTGCGGATTTTGCAGGAAACCGCCGACAAGCTGGAAAACACCGGCATGTCGAGAGAAGAGATTTTAAAATATTTGGAGAAGTAAAATTCCGCACCCAAGGCTCCCCTGTGTAGGGGGAGCTGTCAAAATCGAGTTACGAGATTTTGACTGAGGGGGTGTCAGATCGGATTATATCCGCACTGCATACAAAGCCGTTAGATTACCCCCCCCCCGTCACCGCCGCGAGGGCGGTCCCACCTCCCCCTGCACAGGGGAGGCTTTAGCAGAAAATCCCACATCAAAAAGGAGGAATTTCCTTATGCTGAAACTAAGCCATGTCACCAAGACCTTCGGGGATAAGAAGGCTCTGGATGACCTGTGTCTCAACGTGCCCCAGGGCAGCGTTTACGGTCTGGTGGGCCCCAACGGTGCCGGCAAGTCCACCGCCATCCGCCACGCTCTGGGCATCTACCGCCCGGATTCCGGCGAGATCACCCTGGACGGCCAGCCTATTTACGAAAACCCGGAGGCCAAGCTCCGCATGGGCTCCATTCCCGATGAAGTTTTCTATTTTCCCTCGGCATCTCTGGAGGAAATGCGGAAGTTCTACCGGAATATCTACCCCAAGTTCGACGATGTTCTTTTCGAAAAGCTCCGGGATGTCTTTGCTCTGCCCATGAAGAATCCCATCCGCCGGTTCTCCAAGGGTATGCAGAAGCAGGCAGCCTTCCAGCTGACCCTGTGCTGCAAGCCGGATATCCTGCTGCTGGACGAGCCTGTGGACGGTCTCGATCCCGTCATGCGCCGGCAGGTGTGGAACCTGCTGCTCTCCGATGTGGCGAGGGGTGGAGTCACCGTGCTGGTGTCCAGCCACAACCTCCGGGAACTGGAGGATGTCTGCGACCACGTGGGCATTATGAATGACGGCAAAATGCTGCTGGAACGGAGCCTTGAGAGCATGCAGGGCGGCACCGTGAAGCTGCAGATCGTGGGCGATGTGCCCGAAGACCTGGAAATTCTCCACGCGGTATGGTCGGGTCGACTGAACACCGTCATCGTCCGGGGCACCGCCGAGGAGGTCACCGCCAAGGTGGCAAAAACGAACCCTGCTTATTTTGATGTACTGCCCCTGTCCTTAGAGGAAATCTTCATTTATGAATTGGGAGGTGTGAACTATGAAGTCCGGGACATCCTTCTTTAATTTCGGCATTTTCCGGAAGAATCTCACCCGGTTCTTCCCCCTGTGGCTGGTGTACACCATTGGTATCACCCTGATCTTTCTGGCGGCAGATCCCACCCCTGCTTACATGAATCGGGAGCTGCTGAGCTGGCTGCAGCCCATGACCATCCTGAGCTGCGCCTACGGCGCTCTCAGCGCCATCTGCCTGTTTTCCGACCTCTACACCGCCCGGCGATGCAACGCATTGCATGCCATGCCCCTAAAGCGGGATTGCTGGTATGTGACGAATGTTCTGTCCGGACTTACCTTCGCTGCCATTCCCAGTCTTGTGCTGTTTATCGTGCTGAGCGCACGGTATGCCTCCGCGATCCCCACCATCGGCCTTGTGTGCTTCGGCTTCCTGCTGCAGTTTCTCGTATTCTTCGGCATTACCCTCTTCTGCGTGATGCTGACGGGCAACTTTGTGGCAACGGTGCTGCTGACAGGCTTTTTCTGCCTGTTTAGCCTTTTGTGCTATGTCTTTGCCATGGAAATCTACCTGCCCCTTCTTTGGGGTGTGCGGCTGGTGGAAAATCCCTTTACGCGGTTTACCCCCTTCATTCTGGTGGTGGAAACCTACATCCTTCCCATGGAGCCTTGGGACGGCTGGACATACCTTGGGATTTATACAGCGGTTTCCTGTGTGCTTCTGGCGGCAGGCTGGCTGCTGTACCGGAAGCGGGCTCTGGAATGCGCCGGAGATTTCCTGGCCTTCCGGGTAACCGGCCCGGCACTCATCATCCTGGTGACTCCTCTCTGCGGCAGCCTGCTCTACGCCTTCTTCGATGTCTTCGGGGCAGCGAACTACACCTTCCTCTTTATCGGCATGGGTCTTGTGTACTTCGTGCTGCAGATGCTGCTGGAACGGAGCGCAAGAGTATTCCATCTGAAGTCCATCCTTGGCTTTGCCGCCCTGTGCATCGCCGTGGGCGTGAGCCTCTACATCACGCAGCTGGATCCCCTGGGCATCGAATCCTACATCCCCGATTCCAAGGATATCGTGGAGGTTCAGCTGGGCAAATACTATAACAACACCCAGGATTCCACTCCGGAATACATTGAGGTCGTCCGGAATCTGCATGCTGCTGTGCTGGCGGACGAGGATTATGTGAGAGCAGATGACGAGTCGAGCGAGTATGTCAGCATCATCTACACCCTCCGCAGCGGCAGAAAGGTAGAACGCAGCTACCGCATCGGTGTTCGCAGCAACGCAGCAAAGCAGTACGCCCTGGCCACCAGCCGCCGGGAATCCGTATTCGGCAAGATGGATTACTACCGCTATGCCCAGGATCCCACTTACACCAACTCCGTGGACGGCATGGAAATTGCCGACGAAGTCGCCGTTGCCCTGCTGGATGCCATCGGCAAGGATTGCGATGCCGGCCATATGGGGCAGATTCCCGGCTTCGATGATTGGCAAGGAACCTGGCTCTATCTGGAATTCCGCGCGCCCTACAATCCCTATTATGTGGCAGGGGAACCCGGAAAGCCTGCTGCCATTGCCTCTCAAGATATGTATTTTGATGTGTATGTTCCCAGCAGCGCAGAAAACACATGGGAAATCCTCTACATGCTGGGCATTTACAACGATAACTACGACGTCAGATGCGGGGTGGAGGGGTAAGTCCACACCCTTCCCCTTGGCTCTCCCTGTTAGGGAGAGCTGGCAAAATCGAGGTACGAGATTTTGACTGAGAGGGTTCCCATCTCTAACCTAGTGCAATCTAAAAAATCATTGCAACCCTCTCAGTCAGCTTCGCTGACAGCTCCCCCTAGCAGGGGGAGCCAAGAGGTATTTGCAACAGCAAAAAAGGCCGCCATAATGGCGGTCTTTTCTTTTTTACAGGGGTGCCTGTTTGATCTTCGCAAATCTTCTGGGGTATTTTGCCGGGGTGGGGGAAACCTTCCGCAGGATGATGACGGAATGGTTCGTGCCGTCCACAGGGAAGTCCTTCACCGCTTCCAAGCGTAATCCCAATTTGGCGATAGCGCTTTTTGCTTCCTGCAGCTCTTCCTGGGCAGCTGCGCCCTTGAGAGCCAGCACCGCCCCGCCTACCTTCACATAAGGGGCCGTCAGCTCCAGCAGGATGTTCAGTCTGGCAACGGCCCGGGAGGTAGCAAAATCGTACCGTTCCCGTCGATCCGCCACGGCCTCTTCCGCCCGGGCGGTGATGCAGGTCGCTTCCACACCCAACTCTTTTAGGGTGGGCTCCAGCCATGCCATCCGCTTGCCCAGGGAGTCAAGCAATGTCACCTTTGCCTCCCGGCAGGCGATGGCCACCGGCACACCGGGAAATCCGGCTCCGCAGCCTACGTCAATGAGGGTCTTGCCTTTCAGGTCAGCGCACTTTAATACGCTGAGGCTGTCCAGCAAATGCAGCTTGGCAACAGCGGCAGGCTCGGTAATGGCAGTCAGATTCATGACCTCGTTCTGCTTCACAACAGCCTTTCCGAAGGCGCAGAGGGTCTCGGCCTGGGTCTCAGCCAGCTCCATTTCCTTCAGACCCTGCAGCAGGGTCTCCAGCATGATATCCATCAGTTTCCTCCGTTATAGGACTGGGCGTTGGGATTCTCGGAGATATCCACCTGGGTCTCGTCGAAGGGATCGAACTGGGTCTCCTCATCCACAGGGGGCTCATACTCAATCTTATCCAGATACCAGTTTACCAGCAGATCCGTCACATTGCCGTAGGAGGCCACGCCGTCGGAATCGCCGCTGGCCTTGAGGTAGGTATCGTTGGCCCTGTCGGAGATTTCCGTGGCCTTCTTATTCTCCTTGGCATTGAAGAAAGCGTCATAGGAGGAAAAATCGGATTTCAGCAGACTGCTTGCCTCGGCCATAACCCTGGAAGCAGCGGCGGAATCCACGGAAGCCAGGGTAATATAGCAGTAACGGAAAGCCATATAGTTGGCGGAATACTGATACTCCACATTCTCGTTGGACGCGGCTGCCAGATAAGCGGCGAAGTTGGCATCCCGCTCCACGGCGATGCTCATGCGGTGGCTCATCTCATGGCACATGGTAAAGGGCATGGACACCACGGGGATCTGGGGATTCACGGCAGCTTCGCCGGTAAGGGCAACGGTAATACCGCAGATGCCCACGGAGGTATAGTAGTCGCTCCAGCCCAGCTGCTTGACCGGCAGGGTGCAGCCGGCAAACACGGGGTAGCCCTGGTCATACACCAGACTATGGAAGCCGGAACCGGCCTTCTCAGCCAGATCCTCAAAGCTGCCGAAATCCGGGGTGCCGTCGGCATTGCGCTTCACCTGCTTGGCAAGCCGGTTGGCCTCGTCCCGGTAGTAAGCGGTGGTACGGGTCAGCTCGGAGACAGTGTACTCCGTGACCTCCAGCCGCACATCCTCGGCAAGGGGGCTGGCATAATAGTTCATGCCCCAGAAGCAGGCGTACAGGAAGTAGACACCGGCCACGCAGGCCAGGATCCAGCCGAACCACTGAATGGGGTTCCAGCGCAGAATGATCATCAGCACCAGGGATGCCAGAGCCAGGGCAATGGCCACCATGACTGCCACCTGCCACAGGCAGAAGCTCACCGGCGCCGTCCACTGGGCAAGGTAGCCCTGCAGGAACCGGGTCATGTAAGGTACAATCATATCGACCAATGCCGTATGTGCTTCCGCAAAGGCATTGACCGCCGCAGCCATGAGATAGAAAATCACAGCTGCCAGATATCCTCTCCAGTATTTCAAAGGAATGTCCTCCTTAAGATAATCGTAAAATTCAAAAAACCGTGTCATTGCCACGCCAGTGACATCTCACTTCTCGCAATGACACCTTTCTTTTTGGTGCATCGCAATCCTGCTATTCCTCTACCTTACATTATAACACACCCCGGGCAATCTGTCTGCACCTAAATTATAAATTTTTTGTGTCCCCATTTACAAAACTTCCTGTTTCTGGTAAACTGAAAGAAAAAACACGGAGGGATTCCCATGAACACATTTTTTCCCGAAATGAAAAAGAACTTCGCTTTCGGCATGATGCGTCTGCCCATGAACGGTGACAAGGTGGATTTTGATGCCACCTCCAACATGGTCGACCAGTTCCTGGAGCGGGGCTTCAACTACTTCGATACCGCCCATCCCTACATCGGCGGCCAGAGCGAAGAGGCCGTAAAGAAGTGCCTGTCCTCCCGGTATCCTCGGGAAAAATTTCTGCTGACCAACAAGCTCTCCGGCAACTGCTTTTCCAAGGAAGAGGAGATCCGCCCCTTCTTCGAAAGCCAGCTGAAGAATTGCGGTGTGGAATACTTCGACTTCTACCTCATGCACGCCATGAATGCCAAGCGCCATGAAGTTTACCAGGAGACCCGTGCCTATGAGATTGCCCGGGAGCTGAAGGCGGAAGGCAAGATCCGCCACGTTGGTATGTCCTTCCACGATCAGCCCGAGGTTCTGGACAAGATCCTCACCGACTGCCCCTGGATGGAAGTGGTGCAGCTGCAGTTCAACTACGTGGACTACGCCGATCCCAAGGTTGCTTCCAAGGCCTGCTACGACGTGTGCGTCAAGCACGGCAAGCCCGTCCTCATCATGGAGCCAGTCAAGGGCGGCAGCCTGGTGAATCTGCCCTCCGCAGCCAAGGCTCTGATCCCCGGCAGTCCCGCCGGCTTTGCCATCCGCTTTGCCGCCAGCTTCGAAAATAACATCATGATCCTCTCCGGTATGTCCAGCCCCGAGCAGATGAAGGACAATCTGGACACCATGGAGAACTTCGTACCCCTTAGCGATGCCGAGATGGAGATCGTGGAGAAGGTTCGCACCATCTACCAGGCCGAGCACCGGATCCCCTGCACCGGCTGCGAGTACTGCGTCGCCGGCTGCCCCATGCAGATCCCCATTCCCAAGATCTTCTCCTGCCTCAACACCCTGAAGGGCGAGCACGAGAACGATCCCAAGGCAGAGTATGCCGCCTTCTCCGCAAACGCCTCCGACTGCATCTCCTGCGGCCAGTGCGCAAACATCTGCCCCCAGCACCTGCAGATCCCCGAGCTCATGCAGGAAGTGGCAAGGGTATTTGCTTAAAGAAATACATAACGCCCAACCTTGGCTCCCCCTAGTAGGGGGAGCTGTCTTTTTGCTGAGGCAAAAAGACTGAGAGGGTGCCGATGTTCTATTTTAGATAGTACTAGAATAGAGGTGGGAACCCTCTCCGTCAAAATCTCGTACCTCGATTTTGCCACCTCCCCCTAGCAGGGGGAGGCAAGGGAAGGCTTTTTTTGCATTTCTCCCTTCCTCCGTTCATACCCTATTCCGGGAGGGATACTATGAAACGGAACATCAAGAATCTGCTCATCGCCCTGGCCATTCCCCTGGGGGTGGGGATCGTCGCGGGGCTTCTGACCCGGGGCGGCATGGATGCCTATGACCGGGTGATCCAACCGGCACTGGCACCACCGGACTGGGTATTTCCCGTGGTATGGACCATTCTCTACACCCTTATGGGCGTGGCATCCTACCTGGTGTACATCTCGGATTCCGACCGGGTGCCTGCCGCCTTGGGGGTCTACGGCCTGCAGCTGCTGCTGAATTTTATTTGGCCGTTCCTGTTTTTCAACCTGGAACTCTACGGCTTTTCCGCGGTATGGCTCATCGCCCTGCTGATCTTCGTCATCGTCACCACGGTAGAATTCTTCCGCATCCATAAGACTGCCGGCTATCTTATGATCCCCTACATCCTGTGGCTGCTGTTTGCGGCCTATCTGAATATCAGCGTTGCGATCCTGAACTGAAATTTTCTCCACAGGTTGTGAACTTCCTGTGGAGAAAATTCTATTTTCTGGAAGTTATCCACAGCTTCCCTTCGCTTTTTCCCTTTACATCCCGGGAAAAATCGGGTAAAATGGAAGAAAAATGCAAGGAGGGAAAGAGATGGATGCAAAAACGGTAGGGCGCTTTGCCCCTACGCCTTCCGGGCGGATGCACCTGGGCAACATATTTTCGGCGCTGCTGGCCTGGCTTTCCGTCCGAAAGCAGGACGGCAGCTTCGTGCTGCGTATGGAGGATCTGGACACCCAGCGAACCAGCACAGAATTTGCCGAGACTCTGCGCAAGGATCTTCTCTGGCTGGGTCTTGACTGGGATGTGGAGACTCCTGCCCAGAGCCTGCGCTCCAGCGCCTATGACCGCTATTTTGAAATCCTGAAGGAGAAGGGACTGCTGTACCCCTGCTACTGCACCCGGAGCCAGCTCCACAGCGTCAACGCTCCTCATCTTTCCGACGGCACCTATGTCTATCCCGGCACCTGCCGGAACTTAAATCCGGAGGATCGTCCCAACCGGGCTCCCGCCTGGCGGGTACAGGTACCGGACAAGGTATGGGAATTTTCCGACCTTGTTCAGGGTGACTACCGCTGCAACCTGGCCACGGACTGCGGAGACATGGTAGTCCGCAGGGCAGACGGGGTCTATGTCTACCAGCTGGCCGTCACCGTGGACGATGGGGAAGCCGGGGTCACGGAGGTGGTTCGGGGTATGGATCTGCTTTCTTCCGCTCCCCGGCAGATGTACCTGCAGGAGCTTTTTGGTTTTGCCCACCCCCGGTACGCCCATGTGCCCATGCTCCTGGCTCCCGACGGACGGCGGCTAAGCAAACGGGATGCGGACATGGATTTAGGATATCTGCAAACCAGGATGAAACCGGAAACACTTCTGGGGATTCTGGCAAAAAGCGCGGGACTTCTGGAAAGGTGCGAAGATATTTCCGCAAAAGAACTGATTTCGGTCTTTTCCTGGGAGAAAATAACAGGCGAAGGGATCTATTTAGAGAACATCCTATCGTAGGGGCGGATATTATCCGCCCGTGCAACCTGCGATGCGGAATGCATCTATGGCTTCGCGACTGACTGCAAAAAAAATTCGTCATTGCGAACCAGTAGGAACACAGGTATGGTCCCCAAAGGGGATTCCCTTCGGGCACAATCCGTTTCCCAAAGGCTCCCCTGTGTAGGGGGAGCTGTCGCCGGTGAGGTACGAGCCGGTGACTGAGGGGGTGTAAGGTTCGTCTTTTGAACGCAGTACGGTGAAAAACGTCAGATTACACCCCCTCCGTCCAATCGCCTTGAGGGCGATTGTCAACCTCTCCCTGCACAGGGGAGGCTTTGGCACTACGATTCCACATCGGATTGTGCAAAATTCATGTACCGTCTGTCGGGCGGATAATATCCGCCCCTACGACTTCTATCGACTTACATTTGGAGGAAACAACATGGAATACGGCGAGGTTCGGCTCCGCAGGGGCGAACAGCGAAATTTAATTGCCGGCCTTACCTGGGTCTACGACAACCAGGTGGCCTGGGTGGATGACCTTTGCACCGACGGATCGATCGTGGAGGTTTACGGCTCCGACAAGACCTATTACGGCAAGGGCTTTTTCAACAGCAAAAGTAAGATCGTGGTGCGGCTGCTGACAAGAGGACAGGAGGACATCACCGAAGAGACCATTGCCCAGCGTATTGAAAAAGCTTGGGAAAGACGGCAAAAGCTGGGCTTTGAAAATGCCTGCCGGGTGGTATTCGGGGAGGCCGACGGCCTGCCGGGACTGACCATCGACAAATTTGGGGATTATCTCTCCTTCCAGAATGTATGTCTGGGCATGGAAAGCTATGAGCAGACCATTCTGGATACATTAATAAAAATTTTCACTCCTAAAGGCATTGCCCGGCGGAACGATGTGGCCCAGCGGCAGAAGGAGGGCCTGCCCCTGGTTTCCGACTGCGCCTACGGTAAGCTTTCCGACGCGGTGCCCTTCGTGGAAAACAAAGCAAAAATGACCGCGAACCTCCTCACCGGCCAGAAGACCGGCCACTTCCTGGATCAGCAGGAGAACCGTGGCCGGATCGCCCCCTACTGCGGCGGTGCGGAAGTTCTTGATCTCTGCTGCCACACCGGAGGCTTCTCCATCCATGCCGCCCTCTTCGGGGCCAAAAGCGTGAAGGCCGTGGATGTGAGCAAGGATGCCCTGGATATGCTCATGAATAATGCCGCCCTCAATGGGGTGGAGAAAACCATCACCCCCGTCTGCGCCGACGTCTTTGAACTCGTAAAGAATGAGAGCGAGGCAGGGGAGAACTACGATTTCGTGATCTGCGATCCCCCGGCCTTTTGTAAGAGCCGCAAGACTCTGGACAATGCCTACCGGGGCTACAAGGAGCTGAATCTGCGGTGCATGAAGCTGGTGCGCAGCGGGGGCTACCTTGCCACCTTCTCCTGCAGCCAGTTTATGACGGCACCCCTGTTCCTGCAGATGCTGCGGGAAGCCGCTGCGGATTCGGGCAGGGAAGTGCAGCTCATCGAAACCCTCATGCAGAGCCGGGACCACGCCGCCAGTTTTTCTTCGGAGACCAGCTGGTATCTGAAGGGTTATATCTTAAGAGTAATTTAACTTGCATTTTCACTTTTGTATGCTATAATAATTAAACACCTTAGAAAAGTGATAAAACGAAATGAAAGTCTGGTGTTTTCTGTGCAGAAACCGATTCTGGTTGTTATGGCAGCCGGTATGGGCAGCCGATACGGCGGTCTGAAGCAGATCGATCCCGTTGGCGGTCACGGAGAAGCCATTTTGGATTTCTCCCTCTTTGATGCTCACGAAGCCGGTTTTGAGACCGCAGTCATCATTATTAAAGAAGCCATCCGCAAGGATTTTATGGAAACCGTGGGAAAGCGGCAGGAAAACTGCCCCATGGAAATCCGCTACGCCTATCAGGAAGTGGACAATCTTCCCGAAGGCTACCGCGTTCCCGAGGGTCGTGTGAAGCCCTGGGGTACCTGTCATGCCGTGCTCTGCGCCGCCAAGGAGATTGGCGAAGCTCCCTTTGCCGTCATCAATGCCGATGACTATTACGGCAAGTCCGCCTTCCGGGTCGCCTACGATTTCCTGTGCGGCACCCGGGACGACAGTGTCTACCGCTACGGCATGGTGGGCTATGAGCTGGGCAAGACCGTCAGCGACAATGGTTATGTTTCCCGGGGTGTCTGCGTTTCCGATGAGAACGGCTACCTGAAAAACATTCAGGAGCGCACCCGCATCGAGAAATATCCCGGCGGCATCCACTATACCGAGGATGACGGTGCAACCTGGTTCGACCTTTCTGATACCACCCTGGTATCCATGAATATGTTCTGCTTCACCCCCAGCTTCCTGAAAGAAGTGGAAAAGAATTTCCCGCCCTTCCTGGATTCCGCTTTGCCGGTGAATCCTATGAAGTGCGAATACTTCCTGCCCGGTCTGGTGCACAACCTGGTTTCCGGCAAGAAGGCCACCGTGAAGATCCTGCCCACCGCCGACCGGTGGTACGGCGTGACCTACGCTGCAGACAAGCCCTATGTGGTTGCCCAGCTGGCATCCATGACGGAGGAAGGCCTGTACCCCACAAATGGTCTCTGGAAGTAAATACTAAGGCTCACCTGTGAAAGGTGAGCCTTTTCCATGCAAAAACCCCCGCTGAAATTCTCAGCGGGGGTTGCTTTTTATATATTTTACTTGCTCAGGTACTCGTGGATGGCGGCAGCACCCTTCTTGCCTGCGCCCATGGCCAGGATGACGGTGGCAGCGCCGGTAACGGCAACGCCGCCGGCGAACACGCCCTCACGGGTGGTCATGACGTTCTCGTCCACAACCAGGCAGCCCTTGGGGTTGGTGTCGAGACCGGGGGTGGTGGAGCGGATCAGGGGGTTAGGGCTGGTGCCCAGAGCCATGATGACAGTATCCACATCCAGCACGAACTCGCTGCCGGGAACTGCAACAGGGGAGCGGCGGCCGGAAGCATCGGGCTCACCCAGCTCCATGCGGATGCACTTCATGCCGCATACATTGCCGTTCTCGTCGCCCAGGATCTCGATGGGGTTGCACAGAGTCTTGAACTCGATGCCCTCTTCCTTGGCATGGTGCTGCTCTTCCTTACGGGCGGGCATCTCAGCCTCGCCGCGGCGGTAGACGATGTACACCTTGTCAGCGCCCAGACGCATTGCGCAGCGTGCGCCGTCCATTGCCACGTTGCCGCCACCGACAACTGCTACAGCCTTGGACTTAATGATGGGGGTATCGGCTTCCTCGGTATAAGCCTTCATGAGGTTGGTACGGGTCAGGTACTCGTTGGCGGAGTAAACGCCCTTCAGAGCCTCGCCGGGGATGTGCATGAACATGGGCAGACCTGCGCCGGAGCCTACGAACACAGCCTTATAGCCCATGTCGAAGAGCTCGTCGATGGAGAGCACTCTGCCGATGACCATGTTGGTCATGACTTCTACGCCCTGTGCTTCCAGCTTGCTCACCTCGTTGGCAACGATGGCCTTGGGAAGACGGAACTCGGGGATGCCGTAAACCAGCACGCCGCCGGCGGTATGCAGAGCCTCGAACACAGTTACTTCGTAGCCCAGCTTTGCCAGGTCGGAAGCGCAGGTCAGACCTGCAGGGCCGGAACCCACAACAGCAACCTTCTTGCCGTTGGATTCTACCTTCTCGGGCATGGCGTAGACATTCTCACGGTACCAGTCAGCAACAAAGCGCTCCAGACGGCCGATGGCAACGGGCTCACCCTTGACACCACGGACGCACTTAGACTCGCACTGGCTCTCCTGAGGGCAAACACGGCCGGAGAGGGCAGGGAGGGCGTTGGTGGAGGTGATGATCTCATAAGCGGCCTTGAAGTCGCCTTCCTTCACCTTTGCGATGAACTCGGGGATTCTCACATTCACAGGGCAGCCCTGAACACACAGGGGCTTCTTGCAGCCCAGGCAGCGGCCGGCTTCTTCCATAGCCATTTCTGCGGTATAGCCCAGGGAAACTTCCTTGAAGTTCCGGGCGCGAACCTGAGGATCCTGCTCAGGCATGGGGGTCTTGGTCATAGTCATATTTGCAGCCATTGCGTTTTCCTCCTTATTTGATGAGATTCTTGCCCATGGTCTCCATGCGGCAAACGTGCTTCTCGCTGACCTCGGCTTCCCGGGCGCGGTACACGCTGTTGCGGCTCATGAGCTCATTGTAGTCAACCTTGTGGCCGTCGAACTCGGGGCCATCCACGCAGGCGAACTTGGTCTCGCCGCCAACGGTAACACGGCAGCCGCCGCACATACCGGTGCCGTCCACCATAATGGGGTTCAGGGAAACCATGGTGTGTACGCCGAAGGGTTCGGTGGTCTTGGCAACGAACTTCATCATAGGGATGGGTCCGATGGCCAGAACCTCGTCGTACTGAATGCCGCTCTCCAGCAGAGCCTGGAGCTTCACGGTGCCGAAGCCCTTCTCGCCGTAGGAACCGTCATCGGTCATGAGGTACAGGTTGGTGGAGGCTTCCTTGAACTCCTCCTCCCGGATCACGATATCCTTGTTGCGGAAGCCGATGATGACGTCAACAATGGCGCCGGCTTCCAGGAATGCCCGTGCAGCAGGCAGAGCGATGGCGCAGCCGACACCGCCGCCAACCACGCAGACACGCTTCTTGCCTTCCACGTCGGTGGGCTTGCCCAGGGGGCCGACAAAGTCACGGATGTAGTCGCCCTCGTTCAGGGCACCCAGAGCGTTGGTGGAGAAACCAACCTTCTGGAAAATAATGGTAACGGTACCCTTCTCCCGATCATAACCGGCGATGGTCAGAGGCACACGCTCGCCCTGCTCGTCGATGCGGAAGATGATAAACTGGCCAGCCTTGGCCTTCTTGGCAACGAAGGGAGCCTCAATATCCATCAGAGTAACTGCGGAGTTGAGTTCCTTCTTTCTTACGATTTTATACATGGGGTCAACCTCCCAAATCTATCAAATGTGGCAAAATGCCATCCTAGAAATTATAATTCCTAGGATGGCATTTGTCAAATATTTATCGATATAACGGGAATTTATTTACTTTTCAGCAAATCACGGATCTCGGTGAGCAGCACTTCTTCGGCAGATTGCACAGGTTCTGCGGGAGCTTCCTCTACGGGAGCCTCTTCGGCTTCCTTCTTGGCAGCCTTCTCCTTGGCGGCGTTCAGAGCCTTCACGACGCAGAACACAGTCAGAGCGATGAGCAGGAAGTCCAGGATGGTAGCGACGAAGGTGCCGAAGCCGATGGTGATGGCAGCCTTAACCACATTGCCCTCGGCATCCAGAACCTCGGGACGAGCCACCACATTCAGCGCGGTCATGTCGCGGGTACCGAAAATCCAGCTGATGGCGGGCATCACGATGTCATTGACCAGGGAGCCGGTGATCTTACCGAAAGCGCCGCCGACGACAACGCCGACTGCCATATCCACCACGTTGCCGCGGTTGATGAAGGCCTTGAACTCTTCAACAAATTTTTTCATGGGTATATCTCCTTTAAATAGAATACAGATTTTCGTAGGGGCGGATATCATCCGCCCGCAAACCTTACGGTTTGCATAGCAGTAATTTGAGAGGGAGCAGCCATATATTATCTCGTCATTGCGAGCCATCGCGCACGATGGCGTGGTCCCCCAAGGGGATTTCCTTCGGGCACAATCCGTTTCTCTGAAATCTGCGCCGCAGCGCCTTGGCTCCCCCTGCTAGGGGGAGCTGTCAGCATAGCTGACTGAGAGGGTTACAATGTTCTATTTTAGATAGTACTAAGTTAGAGATGGGAACCCTCTCCGCCCCAGTGTTCGCACTGGGGCACCTCTCCCTAGCAGGGCGAGGCAAGAGGTGCAGCGGTTATATTTTTACTTCTTAATAATCTCCAAACCGCCCAGGTATTTTCTCAGGACTTCGGGGACGACAATGGAGCCGTCGGCCAGCTGGTTCTGCTCCACCATGGCGGGGAAGATACGGGAGGTTGCCAGGCCGGAGCCGTTGAGGGTGTGGACGAACTCAATCTTGCCGTCCTCCCGGCGGAAGCGGATGTTGCCCCGGCGTGCCTGATAGTCACGGGCATTGGAAACAGAGGAAACTTCCTTGTAGCCGTTCATGGAAGGAATCTGAATTTCGATATCGTAGGTTCTTGCCATGGAAGCGGAGCAGTCACCGGCAGCCAGCTTCACGGTGCGGAAGTGGAAGCCCAGACCCTTCACCAGGTTCTCAGCCTTCATGACCAGCTCGTCAAAAGCGGCATCGGAATCCTCGGGGCGGGTGAACTGGAACATCTCCACCTTGTTGAACTGGTGGCCGCGAACCATGCCGCGCTCGTCGGCTCTGTGAGAACCGGACTCCCGACGGAAGCGGGGAGTGTAGGAGAAGAACTTCTTGGGCAGATCCTGCTCGCTGAGAATCTCGTCGCGGTAGACGGAAGCCAGTGCAGCCTCAGCGGTGGGCAGCATATAGTGGATGCGGACGTCGGTGGGGTTGGCGATCTTATAGACCTCGTCGGCAATCTTGGGGAACTGACCGGCAGTCTCGCCGCACTGGTACCCCAGCATGTGAGGAGGCAGGATGAAGGCGTAGCCGACGGCGGTGTGGGTATC
>JAZQQD010000075.1:0-7837 GCA_045628895.1 Faecousia sp. | reverse complement strand
GGCCCCTGTTGCCACCGGACTGTTTTTTCACCAGTGTGCGCACTGGTGTCGCCCTTTCGAATCCCCCTCGCCCATCAAAAAAGAGCCACCCCAGAGGGGTGGCTCTTTTTTGGCGGAGAGAGTGGGATTCGAACCCACGGTACCTTTCGGTATCACTAGTTTTCAAGACTAGCTCCTTAAACCGCTCGGACATCTCTCCCTACAGAAAAACCGCCATAACTGGCGGTTTTCATGGCGGAGTGAGAGGGATTTGAACCCTCGCGCGCTTTTTAGACGCCTACTCCCTTAGCAGGGGAGCCCCTTCGGCCTCTTGGGTATCACTCCGAATAAAAGAAACACAATATTTACTCGGGTATTCTAGCATATCGCCTTTGCTTTGTCAAGGGTAAAACCGGAAATAATCGGAAGGAAGGGGGCGGATTCCCCCACCTGTCCCCCTGATTATAACCGCTGCAGCAGCAAAACAGCCAGAATGATTTGGAAAATCAGAATCATGGGCATGCCGATGACAAAGCTCAGGTGCTTCGTTTTATGGCGGAAGCGGTACATACCCATGAGGGAACCGATGCTGCCGCCCAGCAGGGCGGTGAGAAAGAGAATGGATTCCGGGATGCGCCATTGGTGCTTTTTTGCCTTTTTTTTGTCGGCGTGCATAAGGGCAAGACCCAGCGCATTCATTATAATCAGATAAAGGATGAGATAAACCATATTCTTTCCTTTCCGGAGGGGTTCTATGAAAAAATGTGTGTGTTTGCTTCTTTTGTGTCTGCTGTTGACCGGCTGCGGCGCAGATACCGTCTGGGAAACACTGACGGATGTGCTGGCGGATTCTACCAGGCCTGCCCCCTGCATGATCCGGCTGGAACTGCCGGAGGAGGCGGTGCAGACCGTTATGGCTTCCGATGCAGGGGCGATCTACCTTTGCGACGGCTATACCGTCACCGCCCAGACGTACCCGGGCGGTGATCTGGATGCGACCTTGCGCTATGTAACCGGCTTTTCCCGGGAGGATCTGACCCTGCTGGAGACCGAGAAGGGCCGCCGCTACGACTGCGTTTGGACAGCGGTAGGGGAGTCCGGTACCCAGGTAGGCAGAACCATGGTGCTGTGCGACGACAGCTATCATTATGCGGTTTCCGTGGAGGCCCCGGAGGAACTGGCAGGGGAACTGACTCAGGTCTGGGAGGAACTGTTTTCGTCAGTTTCCTTAGGCTGATAATGCGCCATGGCTTCCCGGCACAGGGCGGTACACTGATCGATGACGGACTGAGGATAGAGAATTTCTGCCTTTTCTCCGAATCCGATGATCCAGCTTAAAAACATGGGGGAATCGGCCACCTGCGCGGTGACCACAAAGTGATCCTCTCCGTCGGGCACCAGCATGGTATCCTGGCCGAACCGATCAAAGACGGAATTCACCAGATCCTTGTGGAATCGCAGGCGAACCTTGACGGGATCACCGGAATACATCTGAAACTGCCGCCGGGAATATTCGATGAGGGCCTTGCCGGAGAGCTCCGGGCAGGGATCTCTGGAAATGTCCAGAATCTCAATGTCGCTCATGCGGTCAACCCGGTAGTGGGTGGAGCCGTGGCGGGGAGACTGGGCCAGCAGATAGCAGTTCTCGTTATCCTGATTCAGGGCATAGGGGGACGCTATATATTCCTTGTCCCGGTACTGCCGCTTTCCCTGAATATTCCAGTCAAAGTAGCGGAAGCGGATCTGCCGGTTGCTGAAAATGGCTTCCTGGATGGCATCTACATTATAATATATGGTTTCGTTCATGCTCTTCACTCTGCCGGAAACCAGAACGGTGCGTTTGAGCAGCTTGGCATCGTGCTCATTTAAAAGGTTGCAGAGCTTCTCGATGAGCTCCCGGGATTTCTTCTCCGTGAGATAACGGCTGGACTGCACGGCATCGATGAGCAGCTTCAGCTCCGGCTTTTCAAAGGTAGAGCTGGCCAGATAATAGCCGCCGTTCTTGCCCAGGGTGGCAATGATATCGTGGCCGTATTCCTTCAGGGCTTCAATGTCGGAATAGATGGTCTTCCGGTCACAGTGAATGCCTTTTTGTTCCAGCATGGTAATGAGATCCTTGGCTCTCACGGGGTTTTCCTCGTGGGAGTTTTTCTGCAGATAATCCAGAATGTACAGGATCTTCAGCTTTTGATTTTCAGACTTGGGCATACGATCACCTCCGGTATTCTGGGGGTATTATACCATAGATAATGGGAAGAAAACAGGTACAATTTGATTTTTTTTCATTCATGTGATATAATCACCACCCAAAGAAGCTTTTTGAACCTTTCCGGAACGGAGGTGGAGATATGAAACAGATGATTGAACTTTTTTCCTCGGCAAGCGGATTTTATTCCCAGGTATTCGACGGTATGCTCCGATATCTGGCTCCCTGCCTGATTCTGATCCTGGTGATCCGGTGTATGAAGCCTTTACTTACCTTCCGCAAGGATCCGGAGATCTGGGCGTGGCTGGTACTTGCCGACGGCCAGAAGCTGCCGGTGACCCATTGGGAGAATGTGATCGGACGGGGCAGACATTGCGACCTGCGTATCGATTTTCCCACGGTTTCCCGCAATCATGGCGTTCTGACCCGATATGATGACGGAAGCTGGACCATTACCGACACAAATTCCAAAGAGGGTATCTTTGTAAACGGAGACCAGATCGATATCTGCGCTTTGGATGTGGAAGATATTATGGATATCGGCGGCGTGGAAATGCAGCTGATTCCCATTTCCCGGGAGCAGGAGCATCGGCTTTCTCAGGTCCGAACCCGGGCACCGGGCTTTCTCTCCAGTGCTGCCAATCTGCTGATGCTTACGGTTTTCCAGTTTCTGTGCATGCTGAATTTCCTTCTGGGGGGAGATGCTGCCCAGGGCATGAATGTGATTATCGGTTTCGGCGGCCTTATGGCGCTGGAATGGCTGCTGCTGATTTTCTACGGCATCATCCACAGCCGGGCCTTTGAAGTGGAAACCATAGCTTTCCTGCTCTGTACCATGGGTATGTGCGCCATTGCCACGGTGGATCCCAGCGAGGCAAAGAAACAGGTCATCGCGGCGGCGCTGGGTATCGTCATCTTTTTTGTGATCGGCTGGACCCTGCGGGATCTGGAGCGTGCGAAGAAGGTGCGCTATCTGGCGGCCATTGGCGGCGTTGGCTTTCTGGTCATCACCCTGCTGTTCGGCCAGGAATATTACGGTGCCAAGAACTGGCTGATCATTGCCGGCAATTCCGTGCAGCCCTCGGAGTTTTCCAAGGTGTGCTTTGCCTATGTGGGCGCTTCCACCATGGACCGCATCATGAACAAGCGAAACATTATTTTGTTTATTGTTTATTCCGTGCTGATTTGCGGATGCCTTGCCCTTATGAACGACTTCGGCACCGCTCTGATCTTCTTCGGCGCCTTCCTGGTAACGGCCTATCTTCGTTCCGGCAGCGTAGGCACCATCGGACTGGCTCTGACCTCTCTGGGCTTTGCCGGAGTGATCATGCTGAAAATTGCACCTCATGCCCTTCGTCGGTTTGCTGCCTGGCGGCATATCTGGGAGAGCCCTCTGGGTGCCGGTTATCAGCAGACCCGGGCCCTTATGTGCATGGCGGCAGGGGGATTTTTGGGTGTCGGTGCCGGAAACGGCTGGATGAAATATGTCTTTGCGGCGGATTCCGATATGGTGTTTGCTACTCTGGGTGAGGAATGGGGTCTGCTGGTGCCCATTATGCTGGTGCTTATCGTAGCGACTCTGGGATTCTTTACCATTCGCTCGGCATCCGTTGCCCGCAGCAGCTTCTATACCATTGGCGGCTGTACCGCAGCGGCAGTCCTGCTGATGCAGGTGATTCTGAATGCCCTGGGAACGGTGGATGTGATCCCGCTGACCGGCGTGACCTTCCCCTTTGTTTCCAACGGCGGCTCCAGCATGATCTGCTCCTGGGGGCTGCTGGCCTTTGTCAAGGCTATGGATACCCGTCAGAACGCCAGCTTTGCAGTGAGAAAGGGTAGGGTGCTGTCATGAATCGAATTGCGAAACGAACCGGCATTCTGCTGCTGCTGACCCTGCTGCTTCTGGGGGGCACCGGATTCTTCCTGTGGGAGTTCTGGAATCAGGCTCCATCCTGGGCAGTGTTTCCCGGCAATCCCCATGTCTATTCCGGTGCCAACATCGACTGCGGTATTGTTACCGATGCGGAGGGAAATAAAATTCTGGATCTGACCAACGGCAGAACCTATACCGCGGATACCCAGGTGACGGAGACCATGGTCCATTGGGTGGGCGACCGGATTGGCTTTGTCAGCGCACCGGCCATTCCCAGCCATTCGGAAGCCCTTGTGTCCTACAGCCGTCTCAACGGCTTGTACACCTATTCCGGCAATCATGGCGGCGTTGCCCGCCTGACCCTGTCCTCCCGGCTCCAAAAAGCCGCAGCAGATGCCATGGAAGGCTATCACGGCACCGTGGCGGTTTACAATTATCAGACCGGTGAGATCCTTTGCGCGGTCTCTCTGCCGGGGTTCGACCCGGATCATGCACCGGAAATCACGGAAGAGAACGAAGACCGGTTCGACGGAATCTTCGTGAATCGCTTTACCCAGAGTACCTATACGCCCGGTTCTATTTTCAAAACCGTTACCACCGCGGCCATGCTGGAAACCTTCCCGGATTGGGAGGACCTGCTGTTCTATTGTGCCGGGGAGTATGAGATCGGCACGGAAATCGTAACCTGTGAGGCTTATCATGGGCAGCAGACTTTGGAGGAGGCCATGTGCAACTCCTGCAACTGCGCCTATGCCCAGATGGCCCAGCTTCTGGGTCCGGAAAAGATTGCGGAATATGTGGGAAAGCTGGGTGTCACCAAAAGTGTGGAGTTTGACGGCATCCGTACCGCGGTCGGATCCTTCGACATTTCCTCCGCGGAGGAAAATGAGGTTGCCTGGGCAGCCATCGGCCAGTATACGGATCTGGTGAACCCCTGCAGCTTCCTGCAGTACATGGGTATCATCGCAGGAGGGGGGGAAGCAGCCGTCCCCTATGTGGTAGACCGAATCGCTGTGGAAGGAAAGACCACCTATTCCGCCAAAACGACCGTAACTTCTCAGATTATTTCTGAAGATACCGCAGAAATTCTGCAGGATTTTATGGAAAACAATGTGGTGAGCGGCTACGGCACCTGGAGCTTCCCGGATGGGGTTACCGTATGTGCCAAGTCCGGAACCAGCCAGAAGGACGGAGACAGGGAGGCAAATGCCCTGTTCTGCGGCTTCCTGCGAGAATCCCGCTATCCGCTGGCCTTTGTCATTGTGGTGGAGGAAGGCGGCTACGGCGGTGTCACGTGTCCCCCAATCATGGGCAGAATTCTGGGGGAATGCATCTCCTACATGGACGGCAACTGATTCTTCGGCAGGTTGCATAGAAATTATATAAAAGATGATCCGTTTTTTTGTGTTCTTTCCTGCGTTGACAAATGTCCGTGTTGTGAGTACAATATGGTAAAGTTCTTACACAGGAGGAAACAAAGATGGCTGCATTCATGTTTAGCAAGTGTCATTCTACCGGCGCAGCATCTGCGTCTTCCTGCGCTCATTTCGTAGTAGATATTATGGACACTGTCGTGATTCTGGCAGTGTCCATTATTATGCTTCGAATTCGACTGTGCGGCCTGACATAAAACCGTAAACACCGATAAAACGGCTGGTTGCGGTTTGCCGCAGCCGGCTTTTTTATATATCACATCAAGAAACGGAGATAAAAAAATGAAAAAGTTACTCGCTGTTCTCCTGGTAGCTGCAATGTGCGTCAGCCTGTTTGCCGCTTGCGGCAGCTCTGCTCCCGCTGCTACCACCGCTGCTCCCGCAGCAACCGAAGCCCCCGCTGCTACTGAAGCCCCCGCTTCTACCGATGCTCCCGTATCTGCCGGCACTCTGAAGATCGGTATGTCCGGCCCTCTGACCGGTGGTGCTTCCGCTTACGGCCTGGCTGTTAAGGCCGGCATGGAAGTGGCTGTTGAAGAGATCAATGCTATGGGCGGCCTGCAGATTGAGTTCAAGGCTGAAGACGACCAGGCTGATCCCGCTATGGCTGTTGATGCCTACAATGCTCTGAAGGACTGGGGCATGCAGGCCTTTGCAGGCAACGTTACCTCCACAGCTGCTAACGCAGTTGCTCCCGAGACTGTTGCTGACAGCTACTTCAACCTGACTCCCTCCGCATCTGCTGAGTCTGTTGCTATGGCAGGCCCCAACGTGTTCCAGATGTGCTTCACCGACCCCAACCAGGGCGCTTCCGCAGCTGAGCTGATGTCTGAGAAGAAGCTGGCTGAGAAGATCGGCATCATCTATGACTCCTCCGATGACTACTCCAGCGGCCTGTACAAGGGCTTCATGTCTAAGGCTAAGGAGCTGGGCCTGAACATTGTTGCTGAGACCTCCTTTACTGCTGACAACAAGGCTGACCTGTCCACCCAGGTTACCAAGTGCCAGGAGATGGGCGCTGACCTGGTGTTCCTGCCCATCTACTACACCGAGGCTGCTCAGATCCTGACCGCTGCCAATAAGATCGGCTACACTCCCAAGTTCTTCGGCTGCGACGGCATGGACGGCATCCTGACCGTGGAAGGCTTCGACCTGAGCCTGGCTGAAGGCCTGCTGCTCATGACCCCCTTCGATGCAAAGGCTACCGATGATGCAACCGTTTCCTTCGTTTCCAAGTTTGAAGCAAAGATGGATGGCCTGACCCCCAACCAGTTTGCTGCTGACGGCTACGATGTTATCTACTCCATCTACAATGCAGCTATCGCTGCAGGCCTGACCGGCAATGAGTCCACTGCTGACATCACTGCAGCTCTGGTCGCTCAGTTTGCTACCATGAAGGTTGACGGACTGACCGGTTCCGGCATGACCTGGAATGCAGACGGCATGATCTCCAAGACTCCTGCTGCTGTGGTTGTTGAGAACGGCGTTTACGTTCCCATGGGCTAATTCCCGTACGGAAAACAGAAAAATAATCAGGGATGGGGGGCATTTTGCCCTCCATCCCACTAACGCTTTTCGACGGCCAATGAGAGTGCACGGCGCCACTGTCATTGGCTTTCGAGAAAGAGAGGTTTTTGAATGAAGATTTTACAGTATTTGATCAACGGAATCAGCATCGGTTCCGTCTATGCCATTATTGCGCTGGGCTACACCATGGTCTACGGCATTGCTAAGATGCTGAATTTTGCTCACGGCGATGTCATCATGGTTGGTGCCTATATTTCTTTCTGCGTCACCAACTATTTGGGGCTTCCCGTAGTGGTGTCAATTGCGGCATCCATTGCGGTTTGTACCCTTTTGGGCATTTCCATCGAGGCCCTGGCCTATAAGCCTCTTCGCGGAACACCCAGTCTGGCAGTCCTGATTACCGCCATCGGTGTCAGCTATTTCCTGCAGAATGCAGCTCAGCTGATCTGGTCCTCCAGTCCCAAGAATTTTACCAGTATCGTGTCCTTCAAGCCCATCCACCTGTTCGGCGGACAGCTGGTCATTACCGGTGAAGTCATCATCACCATCATTGCCTCCGTCCTTATCATGGTGGGACTGACCTGGTTTACCACCAAGACCCGTACCGGCAAGGCGATGCGCGCCGTATCCGAGGACCGGGATGCAGCTCAGCTCATGGGCATCAATGTGAACAGCACCATTTCGGCAACCTTTGCCATTGGTTCTGCCCTGGCAGCCATTGCCGGCGTACTGCTGTGCTCCACCGTTCCCACTCTGCAGCCCACTACCGGCTCCATGCCCGGTATCCGGGCCTTTACCGCTGCTGTTTTCGGCGGCATC
>JAZQQD010000074.1:0-51033 GCA_045628895.1 Faecousia sp. | reverse complement strand
GGTGGTCTCAGCGCCGCGATGCACGCCGCCGATGCCGCCGGTAGCAAAGAAGCGGATGCCGGCCATGTGAGCGATGATCATGGTGGTGGTAACGGTGGTAGCACCGTCCACGCCACGGGCGCAGAGGACAGCCAGGTCACGGCGGGAAGCCTTGGCGATCTCGCGGCCCTTCTTGCCGAAGTACTCGATCTGCTCGGGGGTCAGGCCAGCCTTCAGACGACCGCCGATGATGGCGATGGTAGCGGGAACTGCACCGTTCTCACGGATAATCTGCTCCACCTTCAGAGCGGTCTCCACGTTCTGGGGATAGGGCATACCGTGGGAAATGATGGTGGACTCCAGAGCAACAACAGGCTTGCCCTGGGCGATGGCTTCGGCTACTTCGGGATTTACATCAAGAAATGCATTGAGATTCATAGTTTTTTCTCCTTTTTTATTCTAAATTCATACGGTTTAACAAAGTTTCTTCGCTCATTTCCGGGTTGATGGTCTGGCGGCTCTCCATGGTAATGCTGCCTGCCGCCAGCGCTGCCAGAGCGGTAGTACGCAGGTCACTGCCCCGCAGGTATGCCCAGGCAATGGCTGCCATGGCGGAATCTCCGCAGCCGGTGGTATTCACCAACTTGCCGGGAAGATTTGCCATGTGGATTCTTTCTTCGCCCATGGCGGCATAAACGCCGTCGGCACCCAGAGAAATGAACACCCGGTGGATGCCCATTTCCAGCAGCTTATCGGCTGCCTTTGCCACATCCTCCAGGGTATCCGCCTTCATGCCGGTGAGAAGACCCGCTTCCATACGGTTGGGTTTCAGAGTGTGGATATGGGAAAGGATGGGGCGAAGCTTTTCTGCCTTCACGGTGGAAACCGGATCGCAGAAAATGGGAGCGGTGCAGTTCTCGGCCAAGAATTGAAGAGATTCTTCCGGGATATTGGTATCTGCGATAATGAGCTGTGCGCTCTGGAGCATGGGGAGATTATCGGCCAGATACGCAGGATCAATACGGTCGCAGATCCGCATATCCGAGACCGCCAGGGCCATATCTCCATCCGGGCCTGTGAGATACAGGTAGGTGGAGGTGTTCTCCCCGGGGATTTTGCGGACATGGGTAATATCGATGCCCAGATCGGAACAGGAAGCCGCAACCTTATCGCCATAGACATCGTCTCCGTAGGCCGAAAGCATCCGGACATCTGCGCCCATGAGGGCAAGATTGTGGGCAATGTTTCGGCCAACGCCGCCGAGGCTGGTGACCACCTGGCCGGGGTTGGAATCCTCGGCAATGAGTGGGGCAAAGGCGCTTCCGCCGATATCCATATTGATGCCGCCCACCACCACCGCATAGGAATCGGAGCGCAGGACATAGCCCTTACCGGCAATATGCCCCTTCTTGGTCAGATTGGAAATATGTACGGCCACGGAGGACCGGGTAATCCCCAGCTGATCCGCCAGCTCCTGCTGGGAAATCATGGGATTCTTCTCGATGAGCCGCAGGATCTGCCGTTCTCTCTGTGTCATAGGCATCCTCTTTCATAAGCAAATGCTTAAAACTGTAATCACAAGTTTATTATACTGGGAATGATAGAAAAGTCAACAGGAAAACGGCTCCCGAGGGAGCCGTTTTGTCAGAAAATCATCTGCACCAGGAACACCGTAATACAGGCGGACATGGCGACAGTCATGACGCTCTTGCCCCGGTAGGCAAGGAAGGAGGACACCGCAAGGCCAGCCGCTGCTGACAGCATACTGCCGGTGGCATACAGGATGCCGGGGAGGGTCATAGCCGTCAGCACGCTATAAGGCAGGCAATAGAAGAAGGACCGCAGGAAGCGATTTCTGATCTTCTTCCGCACCAGCATGAGGGGCAGCATACGGGTCAGATAGGTAACCCCCGCCATAACGAAGAGGTAAGGCCAGAAGTCGGTGATCATACCTCCACCTCCTCTGAAACAGGATAAAGGGCCGATGCAATGACTGCAGCCACCACAGATGCCAGGCTGATAGAGATCTCCCGGGACATTCCCGTGGGGAGATAATACAGCACGGAATTAAATACCGCGCCAAGCAATGCAGCAACCAGAACGATTTTTTCCTTCTTTGCGCTGGGTACCACTACGGCAATAAACAGGCCGTACAGAGCCAGGCCGAAGGCATCCATCAGAATGGGCGGCAGCACGGAACCCAAAAGCGTACCGCAGAGGGTACCCAGAGCCCAGCCAAAATAGGGGGCGATGGCAAGACCCATAAAGATCTCGGGAGTCACTTCCTCCTCCATGTTGGCCATGGCGAAGATCTCGTCCGTCAGGAAGAAGCTCAGCAGCAGCCGCTTGATCCCGGTGAACCGGGGGCTGATATGCTGGGTAATGGAAATACCCATGACACTGTAGCGGGCATTGATGGTCAGCTGAGAAATGGCCATGCCCAGGAAGTCGCCGGGCATGCGCATGGTATAGATACCGGAAAGCTGGCCGGCAGAGGTCAGATTTACCATGGAAATGAGCACCGCCTGCCACCACTGAAAGCCAAAGCTCATGGCAAGGATACCGAAAGAAAAGGATGCCGGGAAATATCCCAGGGCAATGGGAACACCCAGCCGGAGTCCCTTCAAAAATGTTTGCTTCATAACTACCTCAATCGTTGAAAAACAGCAGAGAGAACCAGGTGATGATGTTTTCCCCATACTGGAAGGTGATTCCATACTTTTCCGCCGTGGGGATCAGCACGATGCCGTGACTTTCCACGCAGGGATGCATCCGCTCCGGGAATCGGCAGGGTTTACCGTCCAGATAAGCGCAGTGCTCACAGATACAGCAGGCCTCGGTGGACAGCACCAGAGGATCTGCACCCTCCTCCCGCATGATATCCCGTACTTCATTGGTAATGGCCTCGTGTTCGGGACGGGTAGCAAGGCAAAGCTCGATATTGGCAATATCCTCCACCTCGGTAACGGTGGCCATCATGAGGCAATGATCATAGGCAAGGCATCTTGCCTTACATTCCTCCACCTCGCCCACCCCGGGAGGGCAGGCCCAGGATTTGCCGTACATAGGGCAATCGGATTTGCACACATGGCGAATCCGCTCCGCAAATTCCAGTTCCTTGGGATCGATAACGTAACTGCAGTACAGGGGCAGCTCCGCAATACGCTCCTGAAAACGCTCTAAATTCATAGGGATTCCTCGACAAAAAAAGATTTCTATTCGATATTATAGCACCGAAAACCAGAAATGCAAGCAAAAAAGCCTCCCCTAAAAAAGGGAGGCTTTTGCATAAATGCTTTTACAGTTCGCTGTTGGCAATGCGCTCAGGCAGGGTGTAGATCAGATGCTTGGGGCAAACGGTGGGGCAGAGACCGCAGGAGGTACACTTGGTGTAATCGATGGTAGCCAGGTTGTGGTCCACCTTGATGGCACCGTTGGGACAGTTCTTCTGGCACAGACCGCAGCCGATACAGCCGGAGGAACATCCGCGAACGGTAACGGCGCCCTTAGCACGGGATGCGCAGGCGATGATGGTACGACGGTCGGGATCCACGGGAACGATCAGCTTTCTGGGGCAGGCGGCAGCGCAGCTCATACAGCCCACGCACTTTTCCTTATCCACCACAGCAACATTGTTCACGATATGGATGGCATCATACTTACAGGCCTTGGTGCAGTTGCCAAAGCCCAGGCAGCCGTACTTGCAGACCAGAGGACCACGGCCGGCAACCTTGGTTGCTGCCAGGCAGTCCATTGCGCCCTCGTACTGGCCCTTCAGCTTGGAGCCGCCCATGTTGCCTTCTTCATCCGGAATCTTGGCACCGGAGCAGCGCACCAGAGCCACACGGC
This sequence comes from Faecousia sp., assembly GCA_045628895.1. GTDB lineage: Bacteria > Bacillota > Clostridia > Oscillospirales > Oscillospiraceae > Faecousia. Next base: position 47,205 of record JAZQQD010000074.1, on the reverse strand, counting down.
GGGCAACCTTCTCGGCCTTCACACCCATGATGGATGCCATGGCCTGAGAGGAATCATTACCGCCGGAAGCGCAGAGGCCGATGGCTGCCTTGCCCTCCAGAACCGCCTGGGCATAGGCTGCACAGCCGGAGTAGCCGCAGCCGCCGCAGTTGGCACCGGGCAGAGCCTCGGTCAGCTGGCCGAGACGGGGGTCAGTCTCCACATAAAACAGCTTGGAAGCGGCAGCCAGCACCAGGCCGAAAATCAGGCCCATGCCGCCGAGAATCAAAATTGCAATCAAAATATCCATGATCCTACCCCCTTAGAAATGCAGGCCGGAGAAGCCCATGAATGCCAGAGCCAGCAGGCCGGCAGAGATCAGCGCAAGAGGATAGCCCTCAAAGCTCTTGGGGCAATCGGAATCTTCCAGCCGCTCCCGGATGGAAGCAAACACCACGATGGCCAGGGTAAAGCCCAGGCCGCCGGTGACACCGTAAACCACGCTCTGCAGGAAATCATAGTTCTTCTGGACGTTCACCAGAGCCACACCCAGAACGGCGCAGTTGGTGGTGATCAGAGGCAGGTAGATACCCAGAGCCTGATACAGAGCGGGAACGCTCTTCTTGAGGAACATTTCCACCACCTGCACGATGGCGGCAATGACCAGAATAAAGGCCACGGTCTGCATATATTCCAGGTTCAGAGGAATGAGGATCAGATTGTTGACTGCCCAGGCAGCAGCGGAAGCAATGCCCATAACGAAGGTAACTGCCATGCCCATGCCCAGGGCGGTATCGGTTTTCTTGGAAACACCCATGAAGGGGCAGATGCCGTAGAACTTCACAAGGATGAAGTTCTCGGTGAGGATGGCGCTGAGAAGGATTCCCAGCAGGCTAGACATATAACTCATCTTGCAGCCTCCTTTTCCTTCTTCTCATTCCGCTTCATCAGCCACTGGGAACCGGCAATAATGAAGCCCAGGGTGAGGAATCCGCCAACAGGCATGACCATCATCATGGCGGGATAGCCTTCGGAAATGATGCGGATGCCTTCGCCGCCGTTCAGAATACCGCCGCCGAAGGTACCGGAGCCCAGAAGCTCACGGATGATGCACATGACGCACAGCGCGGCAGTATAGCCGATGCCCTGGCACAGGCCGTCCACGGCGGATGCCGCCACGGAATTCTTGGAAGCAAAGGCTTCCGCCCGGCCCAGGATGATACAGTTAACCACGATCAGCGGAATAAACACACCCAGGCTCTCGGACAAGGCCGGCAGGAAAGCCTGCAGCAGCAGATCCACGATGGTAACGAAGCCGGCGATGATGACGATGTAGGCTGCGATACGCACATCGGAGGGAATCACCTTCCGCAGGGCGGAGATCAGCACATTGGAGCAGATCAGGATGATGGTAACGGAAATACCCATGCCCAGGCCGTTAAACAGGCTGGTGGTAATGGCGAGGGTGGAGCACATGCCCAGCAGCTGCACCAAAACGGGGTTCTTGGTCAGCAGGCCCTCTTTGAATTGTTTGGAAAAATTCATTGTCAGACCTCCTTAGCCCAAGTTTTCCACATAGGAAATAGCAATGTTGACACCTTCCGTGACAGCACGGGAGGTAATGGTAGCACTGGAAATGGCATCCACCTGGCCGCCGTCCTTGGTGACAGCCAGCGTTCCGCCCATACCCACAAACTGGCTGCGGAAGGCCTCGCCCTTGCTCGTCTTGGCAGCTGCAACAGCGCCCAGGCCAGCGGTTTCGGTATGGTTGACAATGGAGATGCCCAGCACCTTGCCATCGTGATCCACGCCCACCATCATGGTGATGGTGCCGCCGAAGCCTGCGGGAGTGACCTGAACAGCATAGCCGGCATCGGACTGCCACACCTTCTCAACAAGAGCGGCATCGCCCTTGACCTCCACTTCCTTGGCGGAAGCGGCATCCGGCAGAACAGAGGAAAGGGCTGCCTTGGTCTTTTCGGCATTGATCTCAGCGATCCGGGGAGCGGTGATGCTGTTGACCAGAGCCAACAGCGCAGCCACGCAGGCGGTGATCACCAGCAGCGTGACCGCCAGGCGCAGCACATAGGAAGCAGTAGATTCTTTTTTCATTACTTACCGGCCTCCTTCTTGGGTGCGCCGTACTTCACGGGACGGCCGACCTTATCCAGCAGTGCAACGCAGGCATTCATAACCAGAATCGCATAGGAAACGCCCTCGTTGTATGCACCAAAGTAACGAATGGCAACGGTGAGAACGCCGCAGCCGATACCGAAGATCATCTGGCCCTTCTTGGTAACAGGACTGGTGACATAGTCCGTTGCCATAAAGATGGCACCCAGCATGAGACCGCCGGCAAAGACCTGGCTCAGCATCCAGGTGAAAGCGGGATTGCCCTTGGGGAACAGGAGGGTAAGTACAGCAACGGTTCCGATGTAGCACAGGGGGATTCTGGGGCTGATAACCTTCCGGGCCACCAGATACACACCGCCGACCAGCAGCAGCACAGCAGAGGTCTCACCCAGGCAGCCGCCTACATTGCCCAGGAACAGGTCGCCCAGGGATGCGGTGCTCAGAGCGCCCTGGTGCATGGCAGCCAGGGGGGTTGCGGAGGTCACGGCATCCGCAGTGGAGAAGATGCCGGCAGCATTGGAAAAGCCCACCTTGACCCAGGTATTCATGATCACAGGCCAGGAAAACAGGAAGGCACGGGCTGCCAGAGCCGGGTTCATAAAGTTCTTGCCGATGCCGCCGAAGAGCTGCTTCACCACAACGATGGCAAAGAAGTCGCCGATGATGATGCACCAGTAAGGAATAGTGACCGGGCAGACAAAAGCCAGCAGGACACCGGTGACGATAGCGGACATATCATAGACTGTGGAGTCCTTCTTCATGAGCTTCCGGTAGCCCCACTCGAAGAAGACGCAGGCTGCTGCGGAGATCAGCGTGACCATCAGGGCGCGGAAACCGAAGAAGAATACGCTGCCAATGAGGGCAGGCAGCAGGGCAATGACCACGTCCCGCATGATGGTATTGGTCGTCATGGGGCTATGGGCATGGGGAGAGCTGGAAATGGTCAGCTCATAGAAATATTTCATAGGTGCCATAACCAAACCTCCTTAAGATTTTGCCGCAGGTGCGGGAGCTGCGGGTCTGGGGGGTGCTGCATCACGGATCTTCTGCTTGGCTGTGCGGAAATGCTGCACCAGAGGAATGGTTGCCGGGCAGGTATAAGCGCAGCAGCCGCACTCGATGCAGTCCAGCATGTTCTGGGACTTCATATCCTCCACGCTGCCGGAACGCTCGGCGCGGTACATCATAAGAGGCATCAGGCGCATGGGGCATGCATCGATGCACTTGCCGCAGCGGATGCAATGAGGCTCTGCAACAGCAAACTTATTCTTGGCACCGAGGATAGTGACAGCGTTGGTGCCCTTGATCACGGGGACACTCAGGTCAAACTGGGTAAAGCCCATCATGGGTCCGCCGGAGAGAACCTTATAGGGATTCTCCTTATGACCGACAGCCTCCAAAAGGTCATTGAAGCTGGTACCAACGGGAACCATCAGATTCTTGGGCTCCATGACGATATCACCGGAAACGGTAACGATACGGCGAACCAGGGGCATGCCCAGATACACGGCATCATGGATGGCTTTGCAGGTTGCGGCGTTAAACACAGCGCAGCCGACAGCAGCGGGCAGTCCGCCGGAGGGAACCTGGCGGCCGGTGATTCCCTGGCTCAGCTGCTTTTCAGCGCCCTGGGGGTACTTGGCAGGCAGCACATCCAGCACGATGCCGGAGGCAGGATCGATGGCCATACGAAGAGCCTTGGCAGCCTCGGGCTTATTATCCTCCATGCCGATATGGGCGGAATTCAGACCCAGGATCTTCATGACAATCTTCAGGCCGGAGAGCATCTCCTCCGGGTACTCCCGGCAAAGCCGATCATCGGCTACGATGTAAGGCTCGCACTCGGAAACATTGACAATGATGGTATCCACCTTTCCGATGGCAGAGGAAAGCTTTGCATGGGTGGGGAAGGTTGCGCCGCCCATACCCACGATGCCGGCTTCCCGGATAATGCCCATGAGCTCCTCAGAAGTCAGCGCATCCACCTCTTCCTGGGTTCTGGGTTTTACATCGGGGCAAAGCTCGTCCTGGTGGTCATTCTGAATCACCACGCAGGGCGACATCATGCCGCTGGCGCAGGCCATGTTGGCCACCTTGGTAACGGTACCGGATACGGATGAATGAACAGGGACGCACAATCCGCCGTTATCTCCCAGTTTCTGACCGACGGTCACATGATCGCCTTTCTTCACCAGGGGATTACAGGGTGCGCCGATGTGCTGGGACATGGGGATTACCAGGACATCCGGTTCCGGGAAAACCTGAACGGGAACATCACAGGCATACCCCTTATTTTCCTTCGGATGGATACCACCGAAAAAGGAAAATGCCATTGGGATCACCTCTCCTTTTCACAACACGGCACAAAGCCGCTTTTAACATGCTAATCATAATCACTTTTTCCTATTTTGTCTACTAAAAAATGGCGTTTTACACAAAAAATATTATTATATCGATAAATTTTAAGTTATTTTGTCAGGTTTTTCTTTTTTTGCTTATTTCGGCCCTATCATTTCGGCATTTTATTCAAAAAATACCGGATTATTGTTGCAAAAAGCCCCCAAAAAGGGTATGATAATAATAGAATATGTAGAAGGAGGGATAAGCCCATGTCCAACTTGGATCGAAAAGAAGAGTATCGACAGGCCCTGCGTCTCGGCCAGAAGCAATATAAGGAACTGCAGACTGCTGGTGAAGATCCCTATCCTGCGGTATTAGACGAGATTCTGGAAAACTATCCCAATTACAGTGTCTCCGATGTGGGCACTCTGGAAATCCCTGCCGAACGGATCATCGGCACAAAAAGCACAGGACGCACCTCCGCCTTTACCCGGGATTTTCTGCCGCTGCTGGATATCAAAAGCGAATTTGCCCTGAAGTGGATCTCCCTGTGCGATGCCCACCTATCCGATGTGGGCATTCGGGAGCCGGTGGAGGTTTTCGAATTTCTGGGAGATTTCTATGTTCAGGAAGGCAACAAGCGGGTTTCCGTGCTGCGTTACTTCGGTGCGCCCAGGATCCCTGCACGCATCAAACGGGTACTGCCCCCGAAAACCGACGATCCCAGAATCACCGCCTACTACGAATTTTTGGACTTTTTTAAGGCATCCCGGCTGTATCTGGTGCAGTTCCGGAAGCCCGGAGACTATGCAAAGCTGCTGGCAAAGCTGGGCAAGGAGCCCGGTACTCCCTGGACCGAACGGGAACAGCGCACCTTCTCCGCCTATCTCTCCTATTTTCGGGATGCTTTTGCAACATTAGATGAAAAAACCACCCATCTCAGCGCCGACGAGGCTCTGCTGGTATGGCTGCAGGTGCATGCCTTCACCGAGCTGGGCGAGCTTTCCACCGCAGAACTGAAAAAGAGTGTGGAAGCCATGGAGGATGATATTCTCACCGCCCTTTCCGACAGCAGTGTGGAACTGAAAACCGAGCCTGCTCCTCCTGAAAGCAAGGGTATTCTGGAGCGACTCATCTCCCCTGCACCAAGTTCCCTGCAGATTGCCTATATTTATCAGCTTGACCCGGAGAAAAGCACCTGGACCCGGGGGCACCACGAAGGCGCCGAATATCTGGAATCCATTATGGGCAGTCAGGTGAATATCCGCCACTACTTCCATGCGGATTCCTTGGAGGAAACCGATAATCTTTTAAAAGCCGCCATTGCCGACGGCGCTCAGGTGATTTTCACCACCTCTCCCCGTCTGAGCCGTGCTACGTTGAAGGCCGCAGTTGACCACCCGAAAATCAAATTCCTGAACTGCACATTGGATATGCCCTATTCCAGTGTACGCACCTACTACAGCCGGGTTTATGAGGGAAAATTCATCACCGGTGCCATTGCCGGTGCCATGGCAGACAAAAACCGCATCGGCTATGTGGGTTCCAACCCCATCTACGGTGTTCCCGCCTCCATCAATGCCTTTGCCTTGGGAGCGCAGCTTACCAACCCCAGAATCAAAATCGAACTGAAATGGTTCGCTCAGGGCGGAAATCCCGTGAAAGAATTCATTGAGCAGGGTATTCAGGTCATTTCCAACCGGGATATCCCCACCCCCAACAACGCTTACCTCCATTCCGGCGACTACGGCACCTATTTTGTCCGTGCCGGTGGAGAACTGCTGCCTCTGGGATCTCCGGTTTGGATGTGGGGCAAGTTTTACGAAAACGTCATCCGCTCCATTTTCGACGGCTCCTGGGAAAACAACAAATCCTCCGGAAAAGCCGTGAATTACTGGTGGGGTATGGACAGCGGTGTCATCGACGTGAATTTCTCTGATGAGATTCCTGTAGGCATTCGCACTCTGGCAGAGATTCTGCGGCAGGGTCTGCAGAACGGCACCATCGATCCCTTCCGGCGGAAGATCATTGCCCAGGACGGCTCCGTGAAGAACGACGGCACCCGGACCCTCTCCCCGGAGGAACTGATGAAAATGGATTGGCTCTGCGGAAATGTCATCGGCTCCATTCCGGAATACGATCAGATCAAGCCCTTCTCCCAGGCCATTTACCGGGAACTGGGCATCCACAAAGAGGCTGTGCCCGTCATAAAGGAGGGCACCCTGTGAAAATCCTGGTGGTTTCCGACGAGGAGTGTAAAGGCCTCTGGGACTATTACACCCCCGGAAAGCTGAAGGACTACGACCTGATGATCTCCTGCGGAGATCTGAAAGCCAGCTACCTCTCCTTTCTCGTTACAATGGGACGTGCGCCCCTGCTCTATGTCCACGGCAACCACGATACGGGATACAAGCAGAATCCCCCGGAAGGCTGTGACTGCATTGACGGGCACATTGTTACCTACAACGGCATCCGTATTCTCGGTCTCGGCGGCTGCCGCAGATATCGCCCCGGAGACCATCAATACACTGAAAAGCAGATGCGCAGGCGCATCGCCAAGCTGAAATTCCAGCTCTGGCGCATGAAGGGTGTTGATATCGTGGTAACCCACGCTCCGCCGGCAGGTCTGGGAGATGCGGATGACCCCGCCCATTGGGGATTTGAAGCTTTTCTCCCATTGCTTGAAAAGTACAAGCCCAAATATCTGCTTCACGGCCATGTGCACAGCAACTATCAGCGAGATCCCGTAAGGGAAATGCAATCCGGTGATACCACCATCATCAATGCCTATGAGCGGTATGTTCTGGAAATACCGGATGTGACCGTAAAACCCAAGCATTTCGGCCAGGTTATTTACCGCTCCAGGCACAAGGAAGAGGACGATTTACCGTCCTTATAAGTTGACAGGATTCACAAGCCATGCTATCATAGATGGACGTTTGTATATATACGGAGGAGCACCATGTTTGAGGGTTTTACTCCGGAAACCGTGGATTTTCTTTGGGGGATCCGTCTGAACAACAATCGGGAATGGTTTCTGGAACACAAAAAAGAATACACCGACAACCTCTACAAACCCATGAAGGAACTGGGCTGGGAGCTTTTTGAGCCTTTCGTTGAGGAAGAGGGACAGCTGCTGAAGGTCAGCCGCATCTACCGGGACTCCCGGATGCACTATCCCGTACCCTACAAGGATCACCTGTGGATTTCCCTGCGCCGCAACGGTGATGACTGGTCTGCCTGCCCTAACCTGTTTTTTGAGATCACTCCCGACGGATTTTCCTACGGTCTCGTCCTCTGGCGGCCTAAGCCCGCTGCCATGGAGCGTATGCGCAGAGCCATTGCCGCAAAGCCGGAGGAATTTCTGGCTCTGGTAGAAAAGACCCAACGGGAAACCGGACTCTCCCTGACTGCAGGAGCCTATAAAAAGCACAAGCCCTGCGAGGATGAGCGGCTGATCCCCTTCTATTTCTGGAAGGACAACATCCAATGCATCCATCACGAGGCCGTTTCCGAGAATCTCTTCGGCAAAGAACTGAAGGATCGGGTCGCCCTGCTCTGGCAGCAGCTGACCCCTATTTACCGTTTTTTAGACAACATCTGTCTGGAACCCTGACCCTCCCCAAAAAGAAAGAAGGATAACCAATGAAAAAGACAATCTTTGAGGGCACCGCCACCGCACTGGTGACCCCCATGACCGAAACCGGCGTCGACTACGAAGCTCTGGGCCGTTTCATCGACTTTCAGCTCTCTGCCGGCATCAACGCTCTGGTTGCCGTGGGAACCACCGGCGAAAGCGCAACCCTCACCATTGCCGAGCGCAAGGAAGTGATCCGCTTTACCGTTGACCGGGTGAACGGCCGGGTTCCTGTCATTGCCGGTACCGGCACCAACGATACCTCTCACGTTCTGGAATACACCAAGTCCGCCTGCGGCGTCGGCGCTGACGCAGTTCTGGTGGTTACCCCCTACTATAACAAGGCAACCCAGAACGGTCTTGTGGCCCACTTCTCCAAGATCGCAGATGTTTCCGAAAAGCCTGTGATTCTCTACAATGTTCCCTCCCGCACCGGCTGCAATCTGCTGCCCGCCACCGTTGCAAGGCTAGCCGATCACGGCAACATCGCCGCCATCAAGGAAGCCAGCGGCAACATGGCCCAGGTCGTAGATGTCATCGCCATGTGCGGCGACAAGCTGGATGTTTACTCCGGAGAGGACGGTATCACCGTTCCCGTTATGGCTATGGGCGGCAAGGGCTGCATCAGCGTGCTCTCCAACGTGGTGCCCAAGCTCACCGTGGAAATGACCGATCTGGCCCGGAAGGGTGATTTTGCCGGTGCTGCCGCACTGCAGTGCAAGCTGCTTCCCCTGATCCATGCCCTCTTCTCCGAGGTCAACCCCATCCCCGCCAAAGCCGCGGTTTCCGCCATGGGCTTCGGTGTGGAGCATATCCGTCTGCCTCTGACTCCCATGGAGCAGCCCGGCAGGGACAATATGCTGTCCCTCATGCGCGATCTGGGGGTGAACTTCTGATGAAAGCCATTATCTGCGGTGCCAACGGCGCCATGGGCAAGCTGATCTGCGGTATTCTGGGCGAAGAAGTTGCCGGCAAGGTCAGCATTGACGGAGAAAACGGCGTTCCCAAGACCTTCGCCGATCTGGGCAAGGTGGATGCGGACATGATCATCGACTTCTCCCATCACACCGCCGTTTCCGATGTTCTCGCCTACGCAAAGGCAAACCGGATGGCCGTTGTCATCGGCACCACCGGTCACACTCCCGAGGAAAAGCAGATGATCTATGATGCCGCGGGGGAGATTCCCGTCTTCTTTTCCGGCAACATGAGTCTGGGCATCGCTGTGCTTTGCAAGCTGGCAAAGCAGGCAGCCTCCGCCTTCCCCGATGCCGATATCGAGATCGTTGAAATTCATCACAATCGCAAGGTGGATGCCCCCAGCGGTACTGCCCACATGCTCTTTGAAGCCGTGCACGAGGTCCGTCCCGACGCCGTGGAGGTCTGCGGCCGCAGCGGCGAGGGCAAGCGTCAGAAGCAGGACATCGGTGTTTCCTCCCTGCGAATGGGCGGTGTTGTGGGTGTACACGAGGTGCATATCTGCACCCCCAACCAGATGCTGACCCTCCGGCATGATGCTGTCAGCCGGAATATGCTGGCCGACGGCGCAGTGGATGCAGCCCGGTTCATGGATGGCAAGCAGAAAGGCTTCTACAACATGAACGATCTGCTGGAAGCAAAATAAAAGGAGGAATCCATATGCAATGCTGGCATATGAGCGGCGCAGGCAACGACTTCATGGTCATTGATGCCCGCGGTCTCAACCTCGATTTTTCTGAATATGCGCTGCGGCTCTGCAATATGACCGGAGCCGATGGCTTCATGGCCGTTGATTACTCCGAAATTGCGGATTTCAAGCTGCATTTCTATAATTCCGACGGTTCCCGGGGCGAAATGTGCGGCAACGGCAGCCGCTGCGTATGCAAATTCGCCCACGATCACGGCATTGTGGGTGATGCCATCACCGTGGAAACCGATGCCGGTATTCTCCACGCCAGCCGGCTGGCCGACGAGATGTACCGGGTACAACTCAATAATCCCGGGATTCTGGATCCGGAACGGATCCCCGGCGTTGCCTATGTGGAGCTGGGAAATCCAGGTGTTCCCCATGCCGTGGAGGAAATCCCCGGCCTTACATGGGACGACAAGGAAAAGCTGCTGCCCCATGCCTTGGAGCTGCGGCACCACAAAGCCTTCCCCAAGGGCGCCAACGTGAATTTCTACACCTGGCTCACCCCGGATACCCTGCGGGTGCTGACCTTTGAGCGAGGCGTCGAGGGGTATACCCTGGCCTGCGGCACCGGCTGCGGCTCCATAACCTCCCTGCTGTACCTGCAGGGCAAGCTCCCGGAGGGAAAACTGACTCTCATGAACGAGGGCGGCACCCTGCACTTTACCGTAGAAGGCGACGGTGCTGTGGAAAAGCTCCTCATGGAAGGTCCGGCGGTAGTTCTGAAAGAATATGATGTATGACATAATCCCCCACAGCAACTGTGAAGTGCTGTGGGGGTTCTTTAGTTCTCCATTTGTCTGCCCAGGAGGTCGGCCATCATCCGCACGTTCCCACGGCTCTGCTCATTGGGAATCTTTCCCTCTTCTCCCAGGAGCATGACGCAGCCCAGCAGATCCCCTTGGCAAAGCACCGGAGAAGCCGCCTCCACGAAGAATTTGTCCTCTCCTTCCACGGCAGGCAGGCGCTCCTTGCCAGGCTCATAGAGATAATGGACCCGCTGCTCCATGAGATGCTGCAGGGCATGGGAGCTGTTCTTCTCCATCAGGTCCTTCCGGCCGCTGCCGTACTGGGCAATGATGCCGTCCCGATCCGCCACCGCTGCCACCTGCTTGCAATGCCGCCCCAGAGTTTCGCAGACCTTTCCCGCATAATCCACCATATCTCCCATGGGAGAATACTTCTTAAAAATCACTTCGCCGTCCCGTTCGGTAAATATTTCCAGCGGGTCACCCTCCCGGAGGTGCATGGTACGGCGGATCTCCTTGGGAATGACAATTCTGCCCAGCTCATCCATCCGGCGTACGAGTCCTGTCGCTTTCATATACTCTATCTCCCTTATCTGTCATTTTCTACACACCTATTGTTTGCAAAATATGGGAGAATATGCGTGTGCTTTGTTTTCGAATCATTCTTTATACGCTCTGCGGAAAACAGAAAAAAGGGACTTTCCAAGAAGAAAAGCCCCTATCCTCAAAACACTCTTTTTAATTTATCAACCAGAGAAGGATCCTGACTGATCAAATAAATCAGGTTTCTGGCAGTGGGAGAAGGATTACTCCTGCCGCTTTCCCATGCCTCAACCGTTCTGGCGGAAACACCCAGAATTGCCGCAAATGCTTTCTGGGAAAGGTTCAACTGTTTGCGCTCCTGTGCGACGTTCACATCCGGCAGGCTCCGCTTGCGGGCAAAGGTGGCCGCCTTTGCACTTCCCTTTTCATAAGCGAGTGCTTCCTCCAAGCCGGACATAATGCCGGAGAAGAAATCCATATCCTTGAAGTTTTCCAGAATTTCTTCTTCGGAAAGGCTGCTTGTAAACTTCAGTTCTTCCATATCACTCACTCCTTTTTGATTTCTTCAATAATTCTGCGGATGGCACGAGTCTGTTCCGGGGTCAGATCTTCCTGCACATTTTTAGGATATGCAAAAAGCATATATAATTTCTCTTTCTCGAAAATATCCACATAAATGACACGGCCACCACCGCTTTTACCACGATTGTCATCGAGTTGGATTCGCAGCTTTCTGGCACCGCCGGTCCCTTCAATTACATCACCACGGCGAGGATCCTCCAGCAGAATTTCCTCCAGCTTTTTAAGCTGATCGTCATTCAGACCCATGGCTTTCCAGCATTTCCGAAAAGGCTCTGTATAGATAAAAAGTCTTGTCATAAGAATACCTCATCTTTTTTCTGAAATCAGTATATACGATAAAATCGTAGTTGTCAAGAATAGCAAAGCCCTATTTATAAATTGTTCAGAAAATATTCCAGACTGTGTAATTTATTGGACAACCTTTTTGCTATCTTAGTCTTTACAGCAGAAAGGGGTGGTAGTATGACCAATGAAGAACTCATGAAACAGTTTGATGGGGAAGATCCGGATATTTCAGAGAAGCTGTATCTTCAAAACGAAGCCTATATTTTCTCTATTGCAAAGAATGTAGCAAGATCATATAATTGCCTTCGTTATAATGAAGCAGGAACCGGATATTCCCAGTACACGCTGGGTATTTTGGAAGAACTAAAAGGCGAAGGTGCTTTGGAATTTTTCCGATTGCTCAAGCTAAATGAATACGATGAAAGCAAAGGGAAACTTACCACCTACCTCCATCCATTTCTGGAGGGGGTTATGCGCAGATGGATTGAAACAAATATCGGAGTTTTTTCTTTTGACAAAACAAATATGGCATTGACGCGGAAGCTGCGGCACGACTATCTCATTCTGGATGAATCTGTGGAAGATTTGGCGAAAAAATACGGAATCCACGAGGAACTTGTGGCCCGTTACCTCCTGTACAATACCCATACCATATCCATTGAGGACATTCCTCCCATAGAATCTGACGATCCCGAAAACATGGAAATTCTCTGGAAGCCGCAAGATGGGGCAAGTTCCACATCTTTCGAATATAGCGTTTACCGTAGGCTTTGCCTTCATTATCTCAAAGAGCTGGTAGCGTTACTTCCGAAAAAAGAAAAAGAAATAATCATGGATCATTATGGGATATTCGGTGCAGAGAAAAAGCCTTTGGATGAAATTGCAATAAAACACGAACTCACCGTGGATGGTGTCATGAAAGCAAGTAAAAAAATTGAAAAGCAGCTGCGTGAGCTTCTGCCGGGCAGCAGGCTCTATTGGCTGCGGGAAGCCTACCGTATGCATCGTCGTGCAGCAAATTCCTCGTTCTAAATCACACCAGCCGACACAAGCCCCCGTGTCGGCTTAACATCCTCTTGGGGCAGTTACACCGAAACGCAGAACAAAGGCGGCAAATTGGCACCAGTAGGGTCGATTTGTCGCCTTTGCGATTTTTCCATATCTTACAGATAAAGGTTCATCCGTTTGTTATTCCATTTTGTTCCTGTTTCCGATAAACATCCTGCATGAATGCATCCGCCAAAGGTTCCCAGAGCTGGAATGTGGGATAGAGAATCTTGTCCCTATAGATAACATGACCGGCAATTCCGTGCGGAACCCCTGCGAAGGTATGCACCTCCACCGGAATACCTTGCGCCACCAACTGTGGATAGACATAGTTCAGGTTGTCCATGGCACCATCTTCTCGTCCAACCGCAAAGAAGGTCGGTGGATAGTCAGAAATGTCATAGTCAAATGGTACTCCCTTGTACCGAGGACCATATATGCAAAGGAAAGCATTAGGAGCCCCAGAAAAGCTATCCAGCTCATCCGGCACATAGTCCGGGAAATGTCCCTTTACGGTTTGTCCCTTGGAATAATACTGAATACAGCACTCGCCGGTGAGACCACCGTTAGAGAAACCGGCAAAGGCAATCCGGTTGGGATCAACCCGGAAACGTTCCGCATTTGCACGAATATACGCAATGGCTCTGGCACAGTCGGCACCGCATTCCTTTGCGGTATAGGGATTCCGATTGGTACGATTGAGCAGGAATAGGCACTGGTACCCAAATTCATTCAGTTCTTTGCAAACCTGATACCCTTCACTCAATGCTGCTTTGCCATGATCTCCACCGGCACAGACCACAATAGCACCCTTTGGGGAGACATTATCCGGAATCAGCATTTCATAAAAGTATGGCTGAAAATCAGGATCATGGTTATAGCGAAAATCGCTGTTATCCATGTAATTCCCTTCCGAAGGCATATTTCCTGCCTTCCACAGATAAACAGGGTCAGGGCCGCCGATCTCCGGAATTGACTGTCGGAAATCGGAAAACTCCCTGATTTTTTCGGGCAGCTCTTCTACAGGCAGGAACTTTTCAATTTCCTCCGTGCGGCGATATAGCTCCGCCAGCATATCCAGCGGATAGTGGAGACAGTTTTCAAACAAGGGAACAGATTTGTGCCGTTCCTCACCAAAAAGGGACAGGACAGCGGCAGCTCTTTCTTTCGGGTCCATATATGTTTATCCTTTCTATCAATACGCCTGGTCATAGGGATGCACAGCGTCCACCCGCACAATCCAGTCGTTTGCACAACTAAAAAAATGTTTTTTGTAATCGTTCTGCAATTGATGTATGCCGCACCACATTCCTTCCACAGGTCGCGTTTTGGGTGCAATATACTGCCTATTCTGCAAAAGCATGAAACAAGGAACGCTTCCTTTTCTGGATTTTTATATAAAAATATAGAATATGGTTATCATACCCCGTACTTTTTACGGTCGTAATTAGATTTCAAATAGAAGATCATGGTTGCCCCAACAAACATCAGTACTGCATACCCACTGAACATGGTTCGGTATCCGAAGGAGGACGCCACTGCACCGCCAATAGCGGGAGCAATGGCATTGCCAATATCCTGACCAATATAGCAGGTGCTGCTGACTACACCGGCCTTCTCCCTGCCGATTTGCTGCAGGCAGGTTGACTGGATACCCGGCACGCCGGCGCCCTGCCCAAATGCTTTCAGTATTGCTGCCAAAACCACCATCCACAGGACGGAGGCATTGCCCAGCAACAGGAAACCCAATGCAAAAATGGCAATGGAAGGATAGAGGACAAACCGTAATCCCTTGCGATCCACCAGTTTTCCGGCAAAGGGGCGAATGGCAATCATTGTAGCAGAATACGCCGTAAAGAAAATGCTGATATTGGCAATTCCCCGGTCATCACCGAACAGCACCAGCAGAGAAGTCACCAAACCGTTACCGCAGCTGAACAGACACATAATAGCAGCATACGGCAAAATCCGTACAGAAATCAGGTTATCCAGGCTGAATCTGCCTGTCACTTGCCTCGTAGTATGCTTGTATGGCATCAGCAGAATGATCAGAATACCCATCATACAAATCCCACATGCCACGCTGAAGCAAAGTGTATATCCTCCTTTTTCAACCAGCAAAACGCCCAGATTAGGACCAAGTGCCTGAGAAATGGTTGTTCCCAGTGCCATCCAGCCCATACCTTCTCCCAGACGGCTCTTGGGAATGAACATGGTATTGAACGCCATGAACGCAACACCGTTGAAGGAGAATGCAATGCCATGCAGCAAACGCACCGCTACCAGCATCGGAACAGTTCGCGCCTGAGACATCAGTCCCAAGCATATTGCGATAAAGATGTTAGAAATCAGAATAATGGTCTTTCTGTTATACTTATCACTGAAAAATCCTGCAAAAGGACGCAGGAACAAAGCGGAAACCGACATCAGCGATGCAATGGTCGCAGCAATGGTCAAGGGTGCACCTAGACTCAGCGCATACTTGGAAACCAAAGGGGTAACCATTTGAGACGCAGAGTTGATTACTGTGCTGAGCACCAGCAGCATAATATAGGATTTGTTCCATAGCTTTTCTGGTTCGCCGTGGATTGAAGTTTCATCTGCCATAGTAGTTCCACATTCTTTCCGTATTCATAATTTACAGAAATCGGCTGCCGGAAAACCAGCAGCCGATTTCTGCATTCTCTTATACCTTATAAACCGTTTCGCCGCCGACGACGGTTTCCACAACCTTCACGTTCAGGATATCGTCAATATCCATCTTCATGAAGTCACCGTCCAGGATCGCATAGTCAGCGTACTTGCCCACTTCCAGAGAGCCTCGTCTATCTTCGCAGAACTGTGCATAGGCACCCCAAATGGTATAGGATCTCAGCGCATCCTCCCGGGTCATACCGTTTTCCGGGAAAAAGCCACCCTTGGGCTCCAGGAAATCATTGGTACGGGCAACAGATGCATGGATACCGGACATAATGCTGGCAGTTGCCACAGGTGCATCAGAGCCACCGGCCACCAGTCCTACACGGCGCTGTACCATGCCGATGGCATAGGCACGGGAGGCACGATCAGCACCCAATCGACGCATTGCCATGCCTGCGCTGTTAGGAGCGTGCATTGCCTGCATGCTGGGCACCACGCCCAGAGCCTTTGCCCGTTCAGGAGTATTGCCTCTCACAAGCTGGAAATGCTCGATACGGAAGCGCAGATCCTTAATGGGGATAATCTCGTTCACCTTCTCATAAGTATCCAGAACCTGATCAATATCTTTATCACCGATCGCATGGATTGCAACCTGATAGCCATGCTTTGCTGCATCCATTACCGCGGCAAACATCTGCTCATCGGTATAATTGGCCTTGCCAAAGTTACCGGGATCATCGCAGAACTCCTCATAATGGGTTGCAGAAAGGGTACCCACGGTGCCGCCAGCCGCCATTTTCACAGCCCGAACCGTGAAGTGATCGTCAAACTCACCGATGTAGGGGCCGTTTTCAAATACTTCTCTGGTTTCGGGATCCATTTCCAGTTTATTGAAGGCAGCATTTTGCAGTGCTGCAGAGAAACGTAATTTCATTTCCCCGGATTCATACATAGAGCGAATACGCTTGATTTCTTTGCCACCCTGGGATGCCTCGAAAATGCCTCCGATGCCAAACTCAAACATTTTTTCCTGAGCAGCAAGAATGTTCTTACGAGCGGTCTCTTCGGTCTCAATCACCTGTTCGTTCAGTTTTTCACGCACTTTTCTATCGCAGAAGCAGCCGGAGGGAGTACCGTCACTGTTCACCATGATATAGCTCTTCCAAGGCTCCTCATTCCGGTCAATACCGGCAGCCTTTAGCGCAAGGCTGTTTGCCCACAACGTCGCCCCGGCAAGTCTGGGCAGCAGCACGGGGTTATTGGGAGATACTGCATCCAGCTCTTCCAAGGTGGGATAGCTGGGATCCTCCCAATAGTCATTGATCCAGCCTTCACCGCTGACCAACCACTGACCTGGCTCCATCTCTTTAACCAACTCTGCAACCTCGGAAAGGATCTGCTCCTTGCTCTTGCCGCGGCAGGAGTATCTTGCTATCATCTCACCGTACTGGCGGAAATGAATATGGTTTTCAAAGAACGCAGGTGTTACCACTTTTCCCTGGAGATCCGTGATCTCTGTTTCCGGGCCTATGTAGCTTTCAACACCAGCATTGTCACCTACATACAGGATCTGATTGCCTTTTACTGCCATAGCGGAAGCTACGGTGAAATCAGAATCCACGGTGTAGATCGTTGCATTTTTTATAATACGGGATGCGATTTCCAATATGTGCACACTCACTTTCATTTTTATTTTTGGCTTTTCATCGGTTCTTTGCACTTTCTTTCCCCTTCAACGCCGGGTTTATTCAGAATCAGATGCTTCCGCATGGCAGCTGCCGTTTTTTGGATTATTCCGAATCCTCATTGTAGGTTAAATATGCACCTTTCATAGGACTTGCAGCGTGCTCGGAAAACATACGAAGGACACCTGTCTTATACTTTCTGGGCTTGGGTTTCCACACAGCCTTGCGCTGGGCAAGAATTGCATCCATTTCCTCCGGAGTCTTGCGCTCACCCTTGACACCGACAATGGCAAGGATACGACGCTTCACATCCAGTTCAATAAGGTCATCATCTTCCACCAGAGCAATGGGGCCACCGGCCTGAGCCTCGGGGCTGCAATGTCCAATCACAGGGCCGGTAGATGCGCCGGAGAAACGCCCGTCAGTGATCAGAGCAATGCTCTTACCCAGCTCCTTATCAGAAGAAATTGCCTCGGAGGTATAGAACATTTCCGGCATACCGGAGCCTTTGGGACCTTCATATCGGATAAACACGGCATCGCCGGGCTTTACACGGTGATGCAGCACGGCATCAATACACTCCTCCTCGCTGTCGAAGGGACGGGCATGCAGCACTGCAGAGAACATCTCCTTGGGGCAGGCAGTATGCTTGATCACTGCACCCTCAGGTGCCAGATTGCCCCGGAGCACCGCAATGGAGCCATCCGTTCCAATGGCCTTGTCATAGGGACGGATAATATCCTCACGAGTAATGTGAGTGCCGTACTTCTCATTGGCAGCATCCAACCACTTCTGGCAGCGCTCATAGAAGCCTTCCTTCTTTAACTGCTCCAGATTTTCACCCAAAGTCTTTCCTGTAACAGTCATAACATCCAGATGGAGGCAGTCCTTAATCTCTTCCATAATCGCAGGCACACCTCCGGCATAGTAGAAGAACTCAGCAGGCCAGCGGCCTGCGGGACGGACATCCAGCAAATAATGTGCACCGCGGTGGAGGCGATCAAAGGTATCCCCATCGATCTTGATGCCGTATTCATGAGCAATGGCAGGAATATGCAGCATGGCATTGGTAGAGCCGGAGATTGCTGCATGGACAAGGATAGCATTCTCAAAGCTCTCCAAGGTGACGATATCCTTGGGTTTTACCCCCTTCAAAGCCAACTCAACAGAAAGCTTGCCTGCGCGGTAGGCATAATCCGTCAAATCCGGGCTAGTTGCAGGCAAAAGTGCGGAGCCGGGCAGAGCCAGGCCCAAAGCCTCGGACATGATCTGCATGGTGGACGCGGTTCCGATAAAGCTGCAGGCACCGCAGGAGGGACAAGCATTGCACTTTGCCCATTCCAGCTTCTCCTCACCGATCTCCCCTCGTTCATAGGCCGCAGAATAGATGCCCAACTGCTCCAGCGTCAGCATATCGGGTCCGGCAGCCATGGTGCCACCGGTGACAACCACACCGGGAATATTGACCCGGGCCATGCCTATCAGGTTACCGGGCATTCCCTTATCACAGCTTGACATATATACACCGCCGTCAAACGGGGTGGCATTGGCCTGTATCTCGATCATATTGGCAATCATTTCCCGGCTCGCCAGAGAGAAATTGATGCCATCGGTACCCTGACTCTCGCCATCACAAATATCCGTGCAGAAATAACGGGCACCGTGTCCACCAGCGTCGGCAATTCCGCGACAGGCAGCCTCCACCAGCTTATCCAAATGGCCCGAACCGGGGTGACTGTCGCCAAAGGTACTTTCCACAAAAATCTGCGGTTTTCCCAGATCTTCCATTTTCCAGCCTGTACCCAAGCGGAGGGGATCCAGCTCCGGTGCCAACTTTCTCATTTTTTGACTAATCAGTTCCATATTTTATGTCCTTTCTCTGCTTTTGGGTTTTCCGTTTTATGAAAAACAAACGGGCACCTCGGGTTTTCCCGAGGTACCCGCTGTCAAAGAGGCAAGTTTACCCGTTCTGTATCAGAATGTATCCGCAAAGCCGGCAGCACGTACGGCATCTGCTGCACGCTTCATGCCAACATAGACATCCTCACCACGGAAGTTGGAGACCTCAATGATGAAATAGTCATTGCCGCAGGCAGCAGCAGTCTCGCAGAACTTCTTTACATTGACATTGCCGTCACCCAAGGGGCAGCCCAGAATGCGATCATTGAGAGATGCATCAGGTCCCAGATTCTCGGAGGGCTTTACCATAATATCCTCGATGTGGATCAAAGGCATACGGCCGGCAACGCTTTCCATGCAATCATACAGCTGGATTGCAGCGTGGGCAGCACCCAGCACGTCAAACTCAAAGCACAGAGTGGGGCATTTCTCGATCACCCACTCATAGTAGGTCTTTCCTTCGATCTTGGCAAACTCATTGTCATGGTTATGCATGCACAGGTTGATGCCATGCTCCTTCAGACGTTTTGCCAGGCTCTCGGTCAGCTCGCAGTATTCATCAAGCTTCTCCATAGTATCCAGATTGGGCACAGGCATACCTGCATAACGCAGGTTCTTGCAGCCCAGACGCTTGGCATAAGCAACTGCCCGGTCGAAATCCTCCACCAAATTCAGGCTCTTGAAGTTGGCGCGGAAAGGATTCTTTCTCGGGGGGAACTGGCCATTATATGCAACACTCAATGCACAGATCTCCATGCCAAAATCATCCCGTGCGCGGCACAGCTCTTCTATCAGGGCGTCGGTGCACTCAAAATGACCGGAAACCTCAAATACATTGTAACCAATCTCTTTGACCTTACGCAGAGTCTCGTAAGCGCCGATGGTATCGATGTCATGGTGAATCACCATGCTCTGTAAAGCAGTCTTAAACATTTTAATCAATGCCTCCTCTTATTCAGTAAAAACACCCACTGCTCAAAATTCTTGATTAGCTTCAGGCGAATTTTTATGGATTATTCCTCAATACTTGTTGTTTCTGCGGATTTGGCACATTCACGGCTCTTATCCGCAAAATGGCAGGCGACTCTGTGTCCCGGAGCCATCTCCACTAGAGAAGGAGCTTCCCGCTTGAAGCACTCCTCACATGCCATCCAGCATCTGGGGGCAAAACGGCAGCCAGCCTGAGGATTGATAGGACTGGGCACATCGCCCTTCAGCACGATACGGCTAACCTTATTTTCAACATCGACCTTGGGGATAGCCGAAAGAAGCGCCAGAGAGTATGGATGCAGGGTGTTGTTGAACAGCTCGTCTGTCTCCGCAATCTCTACGATCTGGCCAAGGTACATAACCGCCACGCGGTTAGAGATATGACGCACAACGCTAAGGTCATGGGAAATAAACAGATAGGAAAGGTTCATTTCTTTCTGCATATCCATAAGCATGTTGATGATCTTTGCCTGAATCGAAACATCCAGAGAGGAAACAGGTTCATCGCAAATGATCAACTCAGGATTCATGGAAAGTGCGCGGGCAATACCAACGATCTGCCGCTTGCCGCCATCCAGCTCATGGGGATAGCAATCCAGCAGGTCGGGAGAAATACCAGTCTTTTCACACAGGGTCAGAATCTTCTGCTCAATTTCTTCTGCGCTGCCCATGTGATGGATCTCATAGGCCTCAGCCAGAATGGCGCGGATTCTCTTCTTGGGGTTCAGCGAAGAATAGGGATCCTGGAAGATCATCTGGATTTTCTGGCGGTACTGCAGAAGCTGCTTTTGATTCAGCTTGAACATGTCCTTGCCTTCAAAAATAAACTGGCCATCAGTGGGCTCCAACAGGCGCACAGTCAGATTGCCAACTGTACTCTTGCCGCAGCCGGATTCACCGACAAGGCCCACGGTCTCACCGGGATAGATCTCCAGATTCACGCCGTCAACTGCATGCAGCATACCCTTTTTGGGCACCTTGAAGTGCTTCTTCAGGTTAATCAGCTGCGCAAGGGGTTTCTTTTCAACTGTATCCATATCTTACCTCCTGTAGCAGGCAACATAGTGATCATCGTTGATCTTGATCATTGCCGGCATTTCCTCACTGCATTTTTCGGTGCAATGGGCGCATCTGGGGTGGAATCGGCAGCCGGAAGGAAGGCTGACAGGGTTTGCCACATCACCAGGGATGGCATTCAGGCGGTTTCTGGGACCTGTCAGGGAAGGAATTGCGCCAAGCAGACCTACAGTATAGGGATGTGCAGGATGGGAGAATACCTCCTTCACCGTGCCATACTCGATGATACTGCCTGCGTACATAACAGCAACCTTCTGGCAAAGCTCGGAAATGATGCCCAGATTGTGGGTAATCATCAGCAGAGAAGTGGAATACTTTTTCTGCAGGCCCTTCATCAGCTCCAGAATCTGTGCCTGAACGGTAACATCCAGAGCCGTGGTGGGCTCGTCAGCAATCAGCAGCTCCGGGTTACAGGCTAGACCTGCGGCGATGCCAACACGCTGACGCATACCGCCGGAGAACTGATGGGGATAGTCATTGATACGGTACTTGGCGATGCCAACGGTTTCCAAAAGCTCACCAGCCCGCTCCAGAGCCTGCTCTTTATTCATACCCATGTGACGGCGCAGCAGCATTGCAATCTGTTCACCGACGGTAAACACGGGGTTGAGGGATGTCAAAGGGTTCTGGAAAATCATGGCGATCTTCTTGCCACGGATGGAAAGCAGCTCGTCCTTGCTCATGTTGAAGATGTTTTCACCGTCATAATAGATCTCGCCGCTGGTAATCTCGGAAATTTTGGGAGGGAGCAGATTCAGTGCTGCCAGAGCAGTCGTGGTCTTGCCTGCACCGGATTCACCCACCAGGCCGAGAGATTCGCCCTTATTCAGTGTCAGATTCACGCCATTAAGCGCATAGCACACATTTTTCTCTGTCTTGAACTTGACAGAAAGATCTTTAATCTCAAGTAATGTTTCCATATTTTCTCCTTACTGCCGCTTGGGATCCAGAACGTCACGCAAGCCGTCGCCCAGGAAGTTAAATGCCAGAACAGTGATCATCAGTGCAACACCGGGAACAACCACGCACCAAGGGGACGTTGCCAGGAAGGAACGGCCATCGGAGATCATATTGCCCCAGGAAGGTGTCGGAGCACGAATACCCAGACCCAGATAGCTGATGGATGCCTCAACAAGGATAGTCATGCCGATGTGCTGGCTGATCAGAATCAGCAGTGGGGTAACGACATTGGGCAGAATCTGCGTGAACATGATATGGGGCGTTCTTGCGCCGAGAACCTTGGATGCGGAGATAAACTCCCGGTTTCGCATAACCAGCACCGAACTCCGGATCTGCCGGGTAAAGCCAACCCAGCTGGTAAACGCCAAAATACCGATAAAAACCGCCAGGCTGTCACCCAGCACAGCAATAAACGCCATTGCCAGAACCATCTGAGGAATGGAGCCCAGCGTATCGCACAGTCGCATGATCACAGAATCCACAACACCGCCGTAATAACCGGCAATGATACCCAGTATGGATCCGAACACCAGTGCAATGGCTGCCACTACCAGTGCAATGGAAAGAGAATATCTGGCACCGGTAAGCAGACGGGAGAAAATATCACGACCTACAGAATCAGTACCCAGGAAATACCCTTCGGCACCCTTGGAGAACCAGTCGGGAGGCTGAAGACGCAATCTCATATTTGCCTCAATGGGATCGTGGTTGATGATGACAGGTGCAAACACCGCCAGAATGACCAGAATCAAGGCTACAATGCCGCCGATCATGAAGAATCTGCTGGCGAGCATTCGTCTCATCATCAGGATACGATTCGTTTTTCTTGAAGATGTCTTTTTCATATTTTCCTCCTGCTTTTAATTCAAAGTCATTCGAGGATCGACCAGCTTATTGATAAAGTCAACAACAATGGTCATGAACACGAACAGGAAAGACACAATGATCAGAATGGACTGGATCAAAGGATAATCTCTCGTATTGATTGCCTGCACAGTCAGTGCACCCAGACCTGGCCAGCTGAAAACCTGCTCAACGACCAGTGCACCGCCAATCAGATGACCGAACTGCAGGCCCAGCATCAGGACAACGGGGATCAGTGCATTTCTGAGGGCATACTTGAAATTAATTTCCTTTTCGGGAATACCCTTTGCCCGGGTAGCTGTGATATGATCCTCGCGAAGGGTGTCAATCATACCGGAACGCAGCATTCTCGTAACCTGTGCTGCTGTGGGATAACCCATAGTAATAGCAGGAAGTACAATGTTTTTAAGCTGTCCGAAGCCATAGGCGGGAAGAAGGTTCAATTTCGTTGCAAAAACATAAATAAGAATCATAGCCAGCCAGATATTGGACATGGACTGACCAACCAAGGCAAACAGCATTGCAAATACATCTGCCGCTGTTCCCTGCTTGATTCCAGCCAGGATACCCATGGGGAACGCAATAATGATCGTAACCATAACGGTAAAGATCGCCAAGGTCAAGGTTGCACCCATACGGGCAGCGATCAGCTGGATGCAAGGGAGCTTATAGGTGATAGAGGTGCCGAAGTCGCCCCGAATCAGATTGGTCATATAGATCATATACTGTTCCGTCAGGGGCTTATCCAGGCCCAGATATTCCTCCATCTTATGGATGGACTCTTCAGATGCACCGTCCTCAACGAGCATCAACGCAGGGTTGCCGGGTGCGATTCGGATCAGAGAAAACGCAATGATTGAAACAAGGATCAGAACAATAATCATTTGGCCGAATCGTTTGAGAAAGAAATTTAAGTACATGACATTGTCCTTTCGTCAGATTCTGCAGAGGAATTGGGGCTTGCCCCAATTCCTCTGCACTTTTCATAAAATAACGACAGGGTATCAGACGAGCAGATGGATTAGTAAGCTCTCAGGAACTTGTAGTCCTCG
The DNA here is from genome assembly GCA_045628895.1 of Faecousia sp. Lineage (GTDB taxonomy): Bacteria > Bacillota > Clostridia > Oscillospirales > Oscillospiraceae > Faecousia. The sequence continues at coordinate 23,077 of JAZQQD010000074.1, read as the reverse complement.
ACCTGACCGTTCATGATATAGCCGGTCAGACCGGAACGCATACATCTGATAACGGCAGGAGTCCAGCCCCAGGTCCAGGGAGCAACTTCGTCACGCATCATGTGCATGATTTCCTGAACAACCGCATTACGCTCTGCACCATCAACGGTGACAGACTGTTTCTCAATGAGCTTGAACATTTCTTCGTTAAAGTAACTGGAGTTATGGCCGTCATCATGGACACGAACAGTCAGCTTCATATTGGGATCGCCGTTACCGACCTGCATGAAGAATACATCGTACTGACCGGCTGCACGTCTCTCGTTGAATTCGGCAGTGGTGTAGCTGTTCAGCTCGATTTTAAAGCCGATGCTCTCCAGATCATGGGAGACCTGCAGCATCATATCGTCAACATCAATGATATAGGAGGGGTACATCAGGTTCAGAGTACGGCCGTCATAGGTGCTCTTTTCCAGATATTCCTTAGCCAGTTCCAGATCAAATGCGGGTGCCTCCATCTCGGGAACATAGCCAACATCGATAGAACGGCACATAGAATTACAAACTTCACCGCCGCCGACAATGTAATCAACAATACCTGCGCGGTCAATGCACAGCTCAAAAGCCTTACGGACATTGTAATCATTAAAGGGGCTATCGCCTGCGAACTGGAAGTGGAAATAGGTGGACATACCATAGTCCTCAACCAGATCAACACCGGGGATGGTCTGAACCTGGGGAACGCTGGTGTTAGAGATCAAGCGAATGCCGTCGATCTCGCCGGTGGTCAAAGCGGAAATAGCAGTGGTCTCCTCAGCCATAACCTGCCACTTCATATACTTAATATTGGAAACTTTCTCGGGCAGGTAGTAATCATCAAAGCACTCCAGCAGGACATACTGGCCAACAGCCCACTCAACAAACTTCCAGGGACCACAGCCGATCAGAGGCATGTTGCTGAACATATCGTCGCCCTCGGCAATGCGCTCAGAGGGGAAAGTGAGGATCTGGCTGAGAACCTGCAGCATCAGGGTCTCAGGCTTGGATTCCTTCTCGACAATGACAAAAGTCTTCTCATCGATGGCATAGAAGTCCTCAAACTCGTTGAAGTTCATCTTTGCAGCAGACAAGGTATCCAGATTATCGCGGACGTAGCTCATGGTGGCAATAACATCCTCAGTGGTCAGATCCGTACCATCGTGGAACTTCACGCCGTCACGCAGGGTGATGGTCCAAATCTTACCGGAATCATCATGCTCGACCTTCTCAGCCAGCAGCATCTCATAGGTGCCATCCTGATTCATGAAGGTAAAGGCATCGCAAACCAATCGCGTAATGGTGGTACCCAGACCGCCGCCGTAGGAATAGGTATTGAAGGTGGTAACACCTTCAGTAGTGGTCAGAACCACCGTATCCTTGGTGAAAACGGTGGGAGTATCGGTTGCAGGAACGTCGGTCTGAGCGGGAGTGTTATCGGTATTGGGAGTTTCTGCGCCCTGAGTAGCAGCAGGAGCATCAGTGGGAGCAGCGGGAGTATTCGTGGTTTTGCTGCCGCAGCCGGCAAACAAGGTGCAAAGCATAGCACACACGAGAATAATAGCCAATATCTTTTTCATTTTTTGTCTCCTTACTTTCGTATTTACAAAATATTGAGGATTACCTTTTGCGATTAAAGGTAATTATGTTTTAGGGTACGGAAACACATTCCGGAAGCAGCACCCCAGAGATAACCGCTTCCTGATGAATTTCCGATAGATTGCCCAAGGGACATATCGCCGGGAAAGAAGGATCTACTGCTTTTTCTTTTTGCTGTTGTCTTTGTCAAGCCGATCACGGATATACGAAGGTGTACCTGTCATATGGACACTCATTTCGTAATATTCCGGCCGAAGTTTCATCTCCGCATATTCCATAGGGCCGGTTGTCGTATATGCCTTCCGCATAAATAACAGTAGCGGTGAACCATTCGGAATATTGAAGATCTGTGAATCCAGAAAATCTGCGCATACCGCAGTCACAGCTTCAGAACCGTGGTCAAACACAATTCCATAAGTCTCTGCCATGAGGGTATACAGGTCAAACATTAAGCCATCGAATTTTTGCAATTCTGTAGCCATGTCCATGCGGATGTAGTTCACCTTATACATAAACGGAATCCCATCTTCAATAAACGAGAGCCGCTGAACACGGTAAACCCGATCTCCTGGCATAATCTCCAAAGCATCCGCAACTTTTTTAGTGGCTTCGCAGATGCTGACTGATGCCGGCATGGTATACCTAGAATCCGCATCGCCAAGAATCCGTTCGCTAATAGCCGGAACATTATGAAAGCGAACTCCCATATCGTGGGAATGCAGACGAATGCGTTTGGATATAACCTCGGTACCCCTACCCTGCTTTACAGTTATGAGACCGTCAGCTACCAGCAGGCCAATCGCCCTGCGAACAGTCGTTCTGCTGACTCCGTACTGCTTTTCAAGCTCCGGTTCAGGGGGGAGAAGCTCTCCGACTTTGACCTCTCCCGAATGGATCTTGCTTTTCAGGTCGGAATACATTTTCTGATATTCAAGGGAATTTTTTCGCACTATTGTTACCTCACTCTGACACATCTGCTTTTGCGTTGAAACATCATCATGTTTAGGATACACGATTGCGCAGAATTTTGCAATAGGGAAAATATTTTTTGTTTATTTAGTCAAAATTTGTGGCATCAAATTAGACACATCTCCAAAAAATCAGCTTTCGCAATTTTAGGGGTTTACATTTCGCGGTTTCTTTTGTATGCTTGAAACAGGTCTGAAACATACCTTTTGTGTTATAAACATCATCATCTTTCCTTTTTGTTTGCTGTTGTCAAAGAGGATTCCAATTCTAGCAATACGAGGTATATCAATGGCTATCACAATTACAAATGTTAAAACCTTTATCACTGCACCCGGCAGATGCGATCTGGTAGTTGTCAAGGTTGAAACCTCTGAGCCCGGTCTTTACGGTCTCGGCTGTGCAACCTTCACCCAGAGAGCCCGCACTGTACAGACCGCCATTGAGGAAATCACCCCTCTGGTGATCGGTCGTGAGGTTGATCGAATCGAGGATACCTGGCAACAACTGTACGGCAGCTCCTATTGGAGAAACGGTCCCGTGCTGAACAATGCCATTTCCGGCATCGATGAAGCCCTCTGGGATATTAAAGGCAAGATGGCAGGCATGCCTGTTTATGATCTGCTGGGCGGCCGTTGCAGAAACGGTGCAAAAACCTTCGGCGATGCCATGGGCAGCACCATTGAGGAAGTCGGCGACAATGTGGCCAAGTGTATAGAAGAAGGTCACGATCACATCCGACTGTTCCTTGGACGTCCCTGGGATGTCACTGTTGCAGATTCCGAGAAGCCCGAAAATTCTCTGCCCGGCGTGTACTACAGCCCTAAGAAATACATCGATCAGATGGTGGAGCTGTTTACCTACCTGCGTGGTCGGTTCGGTGAGAAGCCTGAGTTCATGATTGACGTCCATGAGCGTCTGTCCCCTGCCGAGGCCATTACGCTGTGCAAAGTATTGGAGCCCTTCCGCCTGTTTTTCCTGGAGGACATTCTTTCCCCGGAGAAGCTCAACTGGATGCCCAAGCTGCGCGCACTGACCTCCACTCCCATGGCAATCGGTGAACTGTTCAACAATATCAACGAGTTCCGTCCTCTCATCGCCAACGGCGACATCGACTACATCCGCTGCCACATCAGCCAGCTGGGCGGTATTACCCCTGCCAAAAAGCTTTCTGCCTTTGCCGAAATGTTCGGTGTTAAGACTGCATGGCACGGCCCCGGCGATATCTCTCCCATCGGTGTGGCTGCACAGCTTCATCTGGATCTCGCTATTCCCAATTTCGGTCTGCAGGAGTTCCGGAGCTACGATGACCTGATGTTCGAGATGTTCCCCGGCGCACCCGAAGTTCGCAACACCTACCTCTATATCAACGACAAGCCCGGTCTGGGTGTTGACTTCAACGAGGAGCTGGCAAAGAAATATCCTCCCAAGGGATACAATTCCACCGGTTTCCTCCAGAGACAGACCGACGGCACCGCGGTGCGCACCTGATCCCTATGAAAAAGCAGTGGAGAGTGGAATCTCTCCACTGCTTATCCCCATGTTTAGGCTGATTTGATTCCGGAAGGAGCGTTTTTTATGTCCGGGCTTTATTGTGGAATCCCCATGATCATTTGTGCAGCGCTTAGCAGCATATGTCTGTTTCATCGCAAGCTTTGCACCACCCTGGGATATGGTATAGGCTTGAGCGGTATCGGTTTCACCCTGTGCTTTATGGGTATTTTGGGGTTTATACAAGCAGACATCCAACACTTTCTGTTATTTGCCATGGTGGTGCTTTACGGAAACCGTCTTTCTCGCTCTTTCTTAATGAATGAATCCAAAAATCCCGCCAATCGCATTTCTCTTCCTGTCTTGCTCCGCAATATTCGCAAGGAAAACAACGAAACTCTTGCCGCAAACCTTCCTTACTGGATCTTTTCCACCTGCTTATTGGGTCTTTTCTCCACTCCTCTTATGCTGAATATCATAAGCGATTCCCCCACAACGGTTTGCGGCTGGATTGGTCTCTTTGCCGCCATCGCAGGCTACAGTATTCTCAATTACGGTGACCGTTATCTAAAGGTAAAGCCTGACAGTTACACAAGACTTGGGGAAGCCATTTTCTGGTTTGGTATGTTCTTCTCCGCAATGCAGTCCCTGCAAAACATCATTTCCTGGATCATTTTCATCGCTGCAGCGATTCTCCGCGCCATAACCATTCCCAACGCACCCGGCTGCGGTTACTCAAACAGATTTTTCTCTTCTAAATAATGCCACATTTGGAGGATTTATATTATGAACGAATTACAAAAAACCATCAGCGCCATCGGCGTTGTGCCTGTCATTAAGCTGACTGACCCCATGAAGGATGCCGGCCCTCTGTCCGATGCCCTGTGCGCCGGCGGCGTGCCCATTGCGGAGATCACCTTCCGTGCCGAAGGTGCCGACGAGGCCATGAAGATCATGCTCTCCCGTCACCCCGATATGCTGGTGGGTGCCGGCACTGTATTAACTCTCGAGCAGGTGGATAAGACCATTGCCGCCGGAGGCAAGTTCGTGGTCACCCCCGGCCTGGATATCGAGATCGTCAAGTACTGCCAGGAAAAGGGCATCACCTGTTTCCCCGGCTGCACCACCCCCACCGACTACCATGCTGCCTATAAGCTGGGTCTGGAAGTTCTGAAATTCTTCCCCGCGGAGCAGAGCGGCGGTCTTGCCAAGATCAAAGCCATGTCCGCCCCCTTCCCCATGTTTAAGGTAATGCCCACCGGCGGCGTGAACCTGAAGAACCTGGCGGAGTACTCTGCTTCTCCCGTGATTGCAGCCTGCGGCGGCACCTATATGTGCCCCGACAAGCTCATCAAGGAAAGCAAGTGGGATGAAATCACCGAACTGTGCAAGCAGTCCGTTGCCATCGTCAAGGAGGCCAGAAATGGTTAAGTACAGCCTGATGCATATCGGCATCAACTGTCAGAACGAAGCAGAGGCCCGGAAAGCCGCAACTATGTTTGAGGCTATGTTTGGTTTTAACGTCAAGGACGGAAACAGTTCCATCTTTGCAGGAACCTATATTGAGTGTATGAAAGGGCCCTATCTGGGTACCAATGGCCATATCGCTATCGGGACACCTGATGTAGAAAAGGCACAGACAGATCTGGAAGAATGTGGTTTCCGATTCAACTTAAACTCTGCCAAGTATAAGGCGGATGGGACGCTGAATGCGATCTATCTGGCGGACGAGATCTGTGGCTTTGCAATCCATCTGGTTCGTGCTTAATGATAAGGAGGAAAGAAAAATGTCTAAAATCGTAACCTTCGGCGAGCTGATGCTTCGGCTCCAGCCGTATAACTATGAGCGCTTCGTCCAGTGCGACCACGTGGAATTCACCTTCGGCGGTGGCGAAGCCAATGTTGCCGTATCTCTGGCAAACTACGGCATGGACGCCGTCTATGTCACCAAGCTGCCTGCTCACGCTATTGGACAGGCTGCGGTAAACAGTCTCCGCCGTTACGGTGTGGACACCGGAAAGATCGTCCGGGGCGGCGACCGCATTGGTATTTATTTTAATGAGAAGGGTGCTTCCCAGCGTGGCAGTGTCTGCATCTACGACCGGGCAAACTCCGCTATCTCTAAGGCAGAGCCGTCTGAATTTGATTGGGATGCCATTTTTGAGGGTGCCGACTGGTTCCACTTCACCGGCATTACCCCTGCTCTGGGTGCCAACTGTGTGCAGATGTGCCTGGATGCCTGCAAGGCAGCAAAGGCTCGGGGTGTGAAGATCTCCTGCGACCTTAACTACCGGGGCAAGCTGTGGACAAGGACCCAGGCGCGGGAAGCTATGACCGAGCTGTGCCAGTATGTGGATGTGTGCATCTCCAACGAGGAGGATGCCAAGGATGTCTTCGGCATCGAGGCTGAGGCCACCGATATCTACGGCGGCTCCCTGAACCACGAGGGCTATAAGAGTGTAGCCAAGCAGCTGGCCGACAAGTTCGGCTTCGAGAAGGTGGCAATCACCCTGCGGGAGAGCCGCAGCGCTTCCGACAACGGCTGGAGCGGCATGCTCTATGATGTGGCGAAGGACGAGTACTGCTTCTCCAAGAAGTACGATCTGCACATTGTGGATCGGGTCGGCGGCGGCGACAGCTTCGGCGGCGGTCTGATCTACTCCCTTTTGAATGGCAAAACCACACAGGATGCTATTGAGTTTGCCGTGGCAGCTTCCGCCCTGAAGCACTCCATCGAGGGCGACTACAATATGGTCACCGTAGCCGAGGTGGAAAAGCTGGCAGGTGGCGACGGCTCCGGCAGAATCCAAAGATAATTGCTTCTTTCATTGTTTCTTTTTCTTAATGCGAAGCACATCGAACCATAACGGTTCGGTGTGCTTTGCACTTTTGCAGCACACCGAACCAAATCACTGATTATTGCCCAAAGTCTACCGTCTTTGTCAGAACGATATTATTGAACCAAGATATTAGAGCAACTGCACCATTTCCCGAATACAGATATTATTCTTTACCTTTCTGCAAAATACAAAAGGAGGCATTTCAATGTTACATCAGAATCCCATTTCCGGAGAGAAGGGAGGCATGAAATTTATTACTTTTGGTGAGATCATGCTGCGGTTGACCCCGCCCAATTATGGCAAGATCCGCGTCGCCAACAATTTTGAAGCAAGCTATGGAGGCAGCGAAGCGAATATCGCGCTTGCCCTTGCAAATCTCGGTGTAGACAGCACCTTTTTCAGCGTAGTGCCCAATAATTCTCTCGGCAAGTCTGCCGTGAGAATGCTCCGCAGCAACGATGTTCACTGCACTCCCGTGGTACTCTCCTCCTTTGAGGATACGCCAACCAACCGTCTGGGTACCTATTATCTCGAAACTGGCTATGGAATCCGCCCCAGTAAGGTCATTTACGACCGGAAGCACAGTGCCATCTCCGAGTATGATTTTTCTCGTGTAGATGCAGGTTCACTGCTGGATGGCTTCGATTGGCTCCATCTCAGCGGCATTACTCCTGCTCTCAGCCCCTCTTGCGCAGAATTTACCCTGCGACTGATGAAGGCAGCCAAGGATAAAGGTCTGATTGTCAGTTTTGACGGCAACTTCCGCAGTCTGCTGTGGAGTTGGGAGGAAGCCCGGGATTTCTGTACCCAATGTCTGCCTTATGTGGATGTCCTTTTCGGCATTGAACCCTACCATCTGTGGAAAGACACGGAAAATCACTGCAAAGGCGATTGGAAGGACGGTCTTTCCATGCATCCCAGCTATGAGGAAGAGGACGAGATATTCAGCCGATTTGTGGAGCGATACCCAAACCTGAAGTGCATTGCCCGGCATGTGCGATATGCCCATTCCGGCTCGGAAAACAGTTTGATGGCTTACATGTGGTTTCAGGGACACACCTTTGAAAGCAAGCTTTTTACCTTTCATATTCTTGATAGGGTTGGCGGCGGAGATGCCTTCGCCAGCGGCCTGATCTACGCATATATGCACGAATACAAGCCCATGGATATGGTGAATTTCGCAGTAGCATCCTCCGTGATCAAGCATACCATCCACGGAGACGGCAACATCACCGATGACGTAGAAAGTATACGCAACCTAATGAATATGAACTACGATATTAAGCGATAAACAGCTGTTTTATAGAATTTATACCGAAAGGAGCAACGCAATGGAGAATATATCGCTGGATTATTTTCTTGAAATCGGAAAAGAACTGAACATCACCAAAGCTGCGCATAATTGTCATGTAACACAGCAAAGCTTGAGCGCTTATATTAAGAAGCTGGAAAGTGTATATAACATTCAGCTGCTGGAACGGAAACCGAAATTAACGCTGACAAAGGCCGGGGAAATCATGTATGCAGCAGCCGTAGAGATCCAGAAGATATACGGGCAGCTGGCAGAACAGTTGGAAAAAATTGCGGACAATAAAAAGGTAACTGTGACCATTGGTGTACATACTCCGCTTACTTCGCTGATTGGAAGATTCCCCCTCAGCGAAGTCACAGCCATCTATCCGAATGTTTCCATCAGCATTGTGCCGGGGTATTATCGGGATCTGGTGCAAATGCTCCGGAGTAATGAAATCGATATGATTCTGCATGTCGGTACCGTGGATCGTCCGCCACTGGAGGTAACGACTGATTTTACTTACAGGCAGGTTTTCCAGGATCAAAAATGCATTGTAATTAGTCTTTCGCTTTTGAAGCAGTATTTTCAGGATGACTATATGGAAATCTTGGAGAATGTGGGGAGCGGTGTTTCCATTATGGATTTTTCAGACGTGCCGATTGTAATACATCCTGAAGGGACGAGAATGATCACACAACTGAAGACCTACTTTGCACAGAATCAGAAAAAACTAAACATAATTGCGGAAGGTGCAACGCCCGCAATCCAGAATGCGTTTGTTTTAAACGGATTGGGGATGAGTTTGAGCAGTGTGAAAATTGCGGAACTGGAATTCAGTAACCGTGAAGATATTATTATTCTTCCTCTGACGGATTCGGAGATTCGGGGTCACAATATTGAACTGGTATGCAGAACCGAATGTATCTATTCCTGCGCAGTTGAGTATTTTGTGAAATGGATATCGGAGATAATGCCAAAGACTTTGTGATACAAATCGTATTTGTGAAATGCAACAAATAATAACAGTTTTACAAGAAAGTAATATGTGCATATACTAATGGCAGCCGGAATATAATGAAATTCTTACAGAAATATGAATTGAGAGGCGTAAAAAATGAATAAGGTTAAGAATGAAACCATCTGGAACAGGAACTTTATCCTTTTACTTGCAATCAATGCGCTGGTGTTTATCAGTATGCACATGCTGTCTACCACAATTGCAAAGTTTTCCATGTCCCTGAACGGAACGGAAGCAATCGCGGGAATTGTTGCAGGCGTATTCAGCGTAACCTCCATTTTGATTCGTCCTGTATGCGGCGTGCTGATCGACCGGAATATGAAGAAAAAGCTGTATATAGGATCCATTATCTGCATTTTTGTCAGTATTCTGGGATACAGCATGGCACAGAACAATACCGCTGTGATCGCTCTGCGGCTGTTACATGGAATCGGCTGGGGTATTGCGACAACTGTGGGTATGACCATGGCCATCGATACGGCTCCGGAACAAAAAATCGGTGAATGTACCAGCGTATACGGCCTGGCCAATGTGCTTGCAATGGCTGTCGCACCTACCCTCGGTAATTATTTGAGTGATACATACGGATATCGGGTCATGTTCCTTGGTGCAAGCGGTGTCATCGCTCTGGCACTGGTACTTCTCGTATTTACACAGGAACTGAAGCAAACAGAAGTGGTCTCCCGCAAGCTGACACTGCAGTCCATCGTCGTTAAGGAAACCGTTATGCCTGCGGTTGTGCTGATCTTCTACGGAACAGCCTACAGTGCAATTACTACCTTCCTGATGGTATACGCAAAGCAGATCGGAATCGAAAATCCCAGTGTATTCTTTTCTGTTTATTCCGTATGCATTCTGATCGTGCGTCTGGTTAGCGGCAGAATTGTTGATACAAAGGGGCCGGAATATATTCTTGTGCCCGGAGCGTTCTTTTTCACCGCCTGTCTGCTGCTTCTTGCAGGTTTGAAGAATACCTGGATGCTGTGCCTTGCTGCCATTTGCCTTGGTTTTGGTTATAGCGCAAATCTTTCTACACTGATGGCAGTAGGCTTTAAGAGAAACGGGCGGAATAATCGTGGTGCGGTTAGCAGCACAATTAATATCGGAATGGACCTTGGACAATGTTTCGGCTCTACCGTTGCCGGATTCCTCGCAATGAGATTCGGCTACAGTAGGCTATACCTGTTCCTGATTATTCCCGTATTGATTGCGATTGCCTTGTTCCTGGCAGATGAGCACAGCTATAAATCGTCAAAAGGCCTATATCGGTACAAGGGCATGTAATACAGGTTGGTGAATGGCCGGATTAGCAAGGAGACAAAACATGAATAAACAAATTGTAAAGCAGCCTGATTCTGTTCGGTTTATGCCTGTAACGGAATCGAGCTATCCCTTCGGCATGGCTGCACGTCAGAATGAGCCGATCGATTTGGCTGCGTATGGATATGTCGAGGAAGAGTACATTATTGGAGGAAAATCCAATGTGTACACCTGGCCGCTGTGGCAGCAATATCCGGATATCAGAACCAAGGATGCGCCTTATGTTACAAGAATTCTGGTTCGCAAACCGAAGGATCCGAAAAAATTCAGCGGAAACGTTTTTGTGGAGCTGTATAACTGGGCGCATTTCTATGATAGACCCATTGCCGGATGGATTCAGTGCGCGCCGTATTTTCTGGAGAGCGGTGATGTCTGGGTTGGCATTACCGTGCGTGCAAGATGTCTGGAATCTCTCCGGACCTTTGACCCGGAAAGATATGGCGAATTGTCCTTTGCCAATCCGTTACCTGAAAATGAACGTGGAGAGCAGATCTTTGACTACGATAAGACAGATCCTGACACGGAAAATGGTTTGATATGGGATATCATCAGCCAGGTTGGCGTCCTCATGCGGGGCGAGAGCGCAGGAAGTCCGCTGTATCATTACGATGTGAAGGCAATTATGGGGTGCGGCGCAACCGGCGGCGACCTTTCAGCCTATATTGCGGCAGTGCATCCAATCTCCTGCAGAGAGAACAGAAAACCGGTTTATGATGGGTTCCTCATTTTCATGACAGGTGCCCCGGGCAGCTTGAATCAGGAAGAGGATAAGCTCAGCCCACTGGATGTCCGATGCAGGATCTATAGTGAAGTGCCTGTGATTCATGTGAACACAACCGATGACATTTTGGGTGTTGGTCATCATCCGGATTGGGCAGCAATGCAGCGCAGACCGGATAGTGACTACCCTGGCGAACAGTTCCGTACCTATGAGGTTTCCGGAACGGGGCGGCTAAACCAGTATTTATTAAAGTTCAGCCCCTGTAAAGATGATGTGGAGCGTGCTGGCCGTGTGCTTCGTAATACAAGAGGATCTCAGGGGGAGCGTCCTGAGAAGGAGTTCCCGCTTCGGTACATTCTTTGTGCAACCTTCGAGAATCTGAAGCTGTGGGTACGTGAGGGAATTGTTCCTCCTAAAGGCGATCCTATTTGTGTTAAGGGTACCTTCCCGAATCTGGAGTATGTTGTGGATGAGGATGGAATCCCCTGCGGTGGTGTCAGACTTCCCTGTGTGGAGGTTCCCACTGCCTGCATGACACCGGGAACATCGGACGATCCTGCAGTTTGTTTTACAAAAGAACAGCTGAAGGAACGCTATCATACGAAAGAGGCTTACATGGAGAAAGTTCTGGAGAGCGTGTACCGCTGCCTGAATGAACGATGGCTGCTTCCCAATCATGCAAAGGAAATCGTATTGGAAGCAATGCAGCTGGAGTTCTAATAGAATAGCTTCCTTTTTCCTGTGCTTCTGTCTCCTAAAATCCAGGTTCTTGAATTATTCGTTTTCTATCATGGATTCTCCATTGCGTTGCTCCTCCAAAAATGAATTCTATAGCAAAGACTTCCCTCCAGACTTTCTTCTGCTGCTAGAATAAAACAATTTCGTCTATCAGCCATGTAAGGGCAGGCATAACCATGCCTGCCCTTACATATCCATTATCTCATTTTTGCGTCCAGTAAAATATTATTCCTGTTATGCCAGCCAGTTCTTTTCGGTGATCACACAGTCGTAGTGGTCGCGGTCAACTGCCAGAGAGGCAATGTTGCCGATGTACAGGGAATCCAGGAGGGACACCACATCTGGTCTGGTGACCTCCAGTAGCTGATGCGTCCAGAAATACCAACGCACATTATTCCTAACGGCCATGTGTTCGGAGCACTTCATACTGTCTAACAAATGGGGTGCATTTCAAATCGGCAGGGCTGCCCTACTTTTCACTTTATAAATGTTGCCGCAAATTGATGTACACCATACCGCACTCTTTCCGTCGGTGACAATGTTATCAGCAGCGGGTCACCCTCCCTCAGGCGTAAAGTTCGGCGGATTTCCTTGGGAATCACGATTCTCCCCAGCTCATCCATCCGCCGGACGATTCCTGTTGCTTTCATATCTTTCATTCTCCCTTATCTATTCTTTTACAAAGCTATTGTTTGCAAATTATGGGAGAATATGCGTATTTCTACAAATCAGGTTTCCGGATGTGCGTGATGGAGCACTTCCTCCAAGCCGGACATGATGCCGGAGAAGAAATCCATATCCTTGAAGTTTTCCAGAATTTCTTCTTCGGAAAGGCTGCTTGTAAACTTCATTTCTTCCATATCACTCACTCCTTTTTGATTTCTTCAAGATATACGATAAAATCGTAGTTGTCAAGAACTGCAAAATCTATTTATAGATTGTTCAGAAAATATTTCAGACTGTGTAATTTATTGGACAACCTTTTTTCTAACTTAGTCTTTACTGCAGAAAGGGGTGGTAGTATGACCAATGAAGAACTCATGCATCGTCGTGCAGCAAATTCCTCGTTCTAAATCACACCAGCCGACACAAGCCCCCGTGTCGGCTTAACATCCTCTTAGGGCAGTTACACCCAAGCGCAGAACAAAGGCGGCAAATTGGCACCAGCAGGGGCCCAACTGTCGCCTTTACGATTTTTGTCATATCTGACAGTTGAAAAAAGCGGTTTTCCAAGGTACTATCACCCAAACTTTTGGGAGGTACTGCCATGAATAAATATTTTAAACTGCTTGCGGAACATCTCGCATCCCAGCCCATGGAATTTCATGATTGGAATGCAGATGGTATTTTGGAATTTCTTTTCTGCTGTTATACAGAGGATCATCCGCTGGAAAACGATGCTGTCCGCAAGTGCTATGAAAAGCTGGAGTCTTTCTTTGATGAGTTACCCAATGACGCTTCCAATCAACTGTTTCGCAATATTATGGAATTGTGCAATTCGTATGAGCAAGCAGCTTTCATAGAAGGAATGCGGATTGGGGTTCATTTAGAAAGGGAAATTCATTCTGAATAAAAATGCACTCTGTCTGACAACACGGATGTGAAAGATGCTATCATCACATTTCCACAATATATACTTGAAATAATCATAATGAATAACCAACCGTATATAAAATGGTCAAACTCTAAAAAAGAATTTGACCATTTTATATTGCGGTTTCAATATGTTATAGGTTATAATGATTCCATCAGCAAGTGTGCATGATGCACAGTCTATCCTTTCACGCCGCCTACTACGATACCCTTTACAAAATACTTCTGTACAAAGGGGTAAACGATCAGGACAGGAACAATTGCTATCACAGCAATGGCCATGCGAATTCCGGTACTTGGCAAACTGCCTGCCGCAGCTCCACCCTGTGCAGCTGCCTGAGAAGAAAGGAACTGCACGTTGTTGATCATCGTATTCAGCACGCTCTGGATACCATAAAGATCGGTTCTCCGAAGCAGGTAGTACAGACCGTTCATCCAGTCATTCCAGTAGGCCAAACCTGCCATCAGACCAACTGTTGCAATAATGGGCTTGGAAAGCGGCAGGATCACGCTGAACAGTGTACGAACCTCAGATGCGCCATCCAATTCGGCCGCTTCGATGAGAGATTCCGGGATGTTGCTGCTGAAATAATTGCGCATCATAATCACATTGAATGCACTCATCAGCAGGTTTGGAACCAGAAGCGCCGCAATGCTGTCACGAATATGGAAGATTTGTGTCCACATGATATAGGAAGGCACCAGGCCACCATTGAACAGCATTGTAAAGAAGATCAAAAAGGAAATCACATTTCTCCCTTTCAAACTCTTTCGGGACAGCGGGTATGCCAGCAGCAGCGTAATCAGCACATTGATGCTGGTACCGATAACAGTTACAAAGAAAGTAATACCATATGCCTTTAGAATGGTTGTTCCTGCATTGAAAATATACTGATAGGCATAGATACTGAATTTCTCCGGGAAGAAGGAATAGCCGTTAACAACCAGAGTTTGCTCATCCGTAACGGATGCGGTAAACAGCAAAACGATAGGCAGAAGGCATGCCAGTGCCAGCAGCGTCATTATGAAATAAACAAAAAACTTGAATGTCTTATTTCTTGTAATCATTCTGCTGCCTCCTTAGAACAATGCGTTATCCCGGTCGATCTTCCGGGTCAGAGCATTTGCGCCCAGCACCAGCAGGAATCCCAGAACTGCCTGAATGAATCCGGCTGCGGAAGATCTTGCAATATCATTGGAATTCATCAAGCCACGGAATACATAGGTATCAATGGTGTTCGTCACATTATATAGCAGTCCGTTGTTCATAGGTACCTGATAGAACAAACCAAAGTCTGAATGGAATACCCTACCAATGTTCATCAGTGTCAGAGTCACAATGGTGGGCTTCAGGCAGGGCAAAGTGATGTTTCGAATCTGTTGCCAGATACCGGCACCATCCACCACTGCTGCCTCGTAATAGGATTTATCAATACCCACGATCATAGCATAATACAGTATGGTATTATATCCTACCGTTTTCCATGCCTGAACGATCGTCAGAATGTAGGGCCAATACTTTGCTTTTGAATACCAAGAAATAGCATCCAAGCCCAGGGGCCGCAGGATACCGGTGTTGATAAAACCGGTATCCGCAGCCAGGAATGCATAGGCAACATAGCTCAGCAGCACGCTGGAAAGCAGGAAAGGCAACAAAATGGTTGTCTGGAAAAATTTCAGAGCCGATTTTTTACCCACCTCTGCCAGCAGAATCGCTACAGCAATTGCCAGAATCGTGTTCAGTGCAATAAAAACCAGATTGTATCCAATTGTATTTCGGAAGATTACAAAGGCATCCTTTGTTTTGAAAAGGAACTCAAAATTGTCAAATCCGACCCACGGACTCTTAAAAATGCCTGTTGTATAGTTTATCTTCTTAAACGCAATGACAAGACCGGGCATGGGGATATAGTTATTGATAAACAGATATGCTAGTCCGGGAATCATCATAAGATACAGAGGCAGATTCCGCAGATTTGCTTTTCTTCCTTTTCGACGCATTGTATCTTCCTCGTATTTCAAAATTTTATTATTTGCCAGCTTCAAAGGCAGTCAGCTGGGCCTGCTTCTCGGCAACGATGTCATTGATACCTGCATCTTCCAGAGCCTGCAGGAACTCTGCATACATAGCATCCATATCATCAGGAACACCACACTCCAGAGCAGGACGGTACTGGGCAACTACATTGGTGCAGGCTGCAACCTGATTGGCAACAGGTGTTGCATCAAAAGCAAAGCCAAAAGCTCTGGTGTATTCAACAGAGTTGTTGCCAGCGATCATCTCTTCATAGTAGTTAGGAGCAGACTCAAAAGGAATAGCCAGAGAGCAGTTCAGCTGAGACCATGCAGAGCCCATAGCCCAACCGGTGCTCATCATATCCTTGCCTTCCACATATCCGGCAGTACCATCTTCCTTCAGGGAATAGTGTACACCCTCAATACCGTTGCAAAGCAGGTTAATCACTTCGGGATCGGTAGCCATCAGATACAGCAGGCCGGCTGCTTCCTGAGGATGCTTGCAGGTAGGAGAAATGCTATACCAGTAGTCAGGAGAAGTTGCGGTAACATCCATCACGGAGACACAGGCACACTCGGTACCATAGTTGGTAGAAGAATAATCGCCGTTGGCAGCTGCGGAATAGTGGATTGCGAACAGACCCAGGCACTTGCCGCTGGGCAGATAGTCGGTAGCACGGTCAACCACGTTCAGGGGATCTGCCATGGTAATGCCGATTTCCTTCCACTCCTTGAAGTACTCGATCAGTCCCTTGTACTCCTCAGTAGCATAATAGTTGACAACAGTTGCATCGTCACCCTTCAGAAGAGCACCCAGAGCATTCTGGTCACCCATGGCATCAATGGGGGTGGTGAAAGGCTGGTTGTTGATACCGTTAGCGGAAGTGCCTACGATTGCGGAATCAGGGTAGTCAGCGCGCATCTTGCGGAACAGTTCCGTCAGCTCATCCAGATTCATAGCATCGCCATTCTGGATGCCATAACGGTCAGCCACATCCTTGCGCATGGTGTACACAGGGCCGCCTGCGAAGTTCAGGTAACGAGGAATGCCGTACATAACGCCATTGATCTTGCCGCACTCGTAAACGGCATCGCCGATCACGCTTCTGATCTCTTCTTCATAGGGAGCAATGTAGTCATCGATAGCAATTGCCTGACCGTTATTTACTACGCTGCTCAGGTTGGTCCAACGACCTGCGAAGTAAACATCCAGCATATCATCGCCGCCGGAGAGCAGCAGGCTCATCTGCTGAGCCATGTTACCGAACAGAATGGGAACGATTTCCACATTGCAGCCGATCTTCTCACGGGTGATTGCACTGATGGCCTCTTCCACCATCACACGGTCAGCGGGCTCCTGCAAGCACAGCAGGCTCAGCTTAATGGTGGGGTACTCGGAAGGATCCTTGGGAGCAGCTTCAGTTGCCTGAGTCTGCGCAGGGGTATTGTCGGTAGTTGCTGCGGGAGCTGCAGTGGTTGCTGCGGGTTCCTTGCTGCCGCAGGCCACAAGGCTAATCGCCATGACCATCACAAGAACGACAGCAATCAGTTTCTTTGCGGTATTGCTCATTTTGTTTTCCTCCTAAATAAAATTTATTTCTAATTTTTGAGCACAAATTTAATGCTTTCTGGGGTAATGGTGCATCGTGCAGCCTTCCACACAAAGCTTCATCTCATAGCCGGGCTCGGTATAAGGCTCCCAAACCGCCAGCCCTTCACCATTGGGGTTACCAGTTTTTGCAAAGTTAGCCCAATACTTCGTCATCTGGGCAGACAGGCTCCAGTCATCTTCCGTATAGGGTCTCCAGCAGCCATCCAGCGTACCAAACTGATAGCGGTTATCGCAGGAATGGGGGGTTCCCACATCATCACCGGGCTGAGGACGGTCAAAGACATAGGCATAAACGGGCTTTTTCCCGTTTCTCAGCTGAACCTCTGCCAGCTCCTGCACCTGAGGCAGCATAGGAGTTCCGAACATGGGAGGCTTATCGTTGGCACCTTCGTCCACCGTGCAGCCGATGATAATATCCACATCAGGGTTTTCTCCGGCAATAATGGCATCATCTGTCATCTTCGGCAGCACATAGCCATCGTTGCAGATATTGAATCCCCGGAACATACCCAGCTTATCGTTGGCATTTCGCAGGGTTTCCCAAGAAAGTGCACGCATCTCCTCGATGGATTTGCAGCCCAGTTCCTCCATAAACTCCACGCCCTTGCGCTCGCTTTCTGCAAGAGGCAGGCAGCGCATTCCTCTGCCAATGCCGCCAGCAGACTGGATGGACACATGTTTGATATACTTCTGTGCCAGAGGGGAGCTCCACAGAGCCAGGCAGGAGCCGCCGCCTGCGGACTGACCGAAAATCGTGATGTTCTCGGGGTCACCACCGAAACCGGAAATATTCTCATAGATCCATTTCAATGCCTGAATCTGATCCATAAGGCCGTAGTTGCCGCTGGCATTGTGACCGCTTTCGGCAGAAAGCTCCGGATGGGTATAGAAACCAAAAATATTCAGACGGTAGTTGATAGAAACCAGAATACAACCCTGCTTGCAGAAGTTATCTCCGCAATACTCATAGTCAGAGCCATACCACTGCTGGCAGCCGCCGCCATGAATGTACATCATAACAGGAAGCTTATCCGAAGCAGATTCCGCCGGGGTATAGATATTCAGATACAGGCAGTCCTCGCTCATCTTCGGAGGATAGGGATAGTTGGGCATGTGTACATAGCTGTGGCCGGAATCGTCGGTAATGTCATCCGTAGCCGTATCCCAGCGGTCAAACTGGGCGCAGGCAGGGCCATAGGTATCACATACACGAACGCCCTCCCAAGGGGTAGGATCCTGAGGTGCCTTCCAGCGCAGCGCTCCCACAGGAGGTGCAGCAAAGGGCACGCCCCGGAACAGAGCAAAGCCTGCGTTGCTTTTTACGCCTTCCAAGATCCCGTATTTCGTTTGTACAAAATGAATCACGGGTTGTTCTCCTTTCCAATTTTCCGTGTTTTTGTGTCTTTCGACAAAAAAATAGTAGCATTAGCCCTGTTTATGTTCAATATTACCCACACCATTATTATAGAAAATGCACTCTTAACAGTGCATCATGCATAATTGAAAGGAGCCTATCCATGAAGATCAGCGATTTTTGCCGTATGTGCGGCAGCGACATTCTGTTTCAATCCATACACGACAAGGAATACGAGTGTGATTTTTCTCTTGGAATCCATCATGTGTATCCCGGATGCAGCGTAAGTTTACCTATTACAGAGGGATTTTGTAATATTTTTGCCTGTTCTCAAGAAAATTGGGAGTGGTTTCTATCTTCTGCGGAGAATTTGTATCTTCCCCAAACAGCCCTGTTTATTGTTTACAGTGCCCATCTTCCCATTTCCATTCCGGAATCCTGTAGGGACACCAATGTTTTATTTTTGGCGTTTTCCTCCGATACTCTCTTCGGACGCATCGCGAATCTCACCGTGCAGCGTCATCTTACTCCTGAAGCAGAATCCCTCTACGCAGCTTTTTGGGAAAGAGTCACCTCGACTCGTACTGCGGACTACACAAACATTTCTGAATTCCTTAAAAAAATGCCAAATCCCGTGCACCCCTATATGTCTATCATCGTTGTGAAGCATTTCACCGATACCAACAATTCTCTTTCCATTGCAGATCGAACCTCTGGAAGTATCGCCATGCAGGAACTAAATGCCTTGCGTTCCTTCTTCCCGGGACAGAATATTTTTTACCTGCCCGCTACCGAAGAACATATCATACTGTATTCCCAGCAGGAACCGGACTCATATTCGTTCTACTATCCTCTGCACAATTTTTCTTATCTGAATTTTTCCGAGCTATTAAAAAAATACCACCTTCACGCAGGTCTCAGTAACGCCGGCAGAGCCATTGAGCATATGTACACGCTGTACTTAAATGCAAAAAACGCCCTGAAAATGGGAGAAGCATTGAAGCAGCCATCCCATTTCCCGGGCATATATCACCAAATGGAGTATACTCCTTATCATGTTATCGACCTTTGTTTTCCGGAATTTATTCATCAATTTGGGCATGATAATCTGATTTACTTAATTCATCCTTCCATTATTTCTCTTTATCGTTACGACAGTGCAAACAATACAGAACTATTAGATACACTCTACACTTATCTTGCCTGCGGACATAGCATATCCGAAACCGCATCTTCATTATTTATCCATAGAAACACAGTTTGTAATCGAATAAAAAAAATAAATGAGATAACTTCACTTTCCACAGATAATCCTCAGGTGCAGAGTATGCTCCAGCTTTCCTGTCAGATTTTCCTGTACTACCGGGATGTCATCAAAAAAAGGCTGGATTGAAAAATTGAAATACTACCGTTTTATTATGTTTTCACTATATTTTTCTTAGAAAAAATACAATCCCCCGAATATCGGTCCCGTTTCCGACATTCGGGGGATTTCTGTTTTATACTGCTCCCCCGGAAGGACAAGGAAGGAAACCCGCCGGAAAGCACAGCACAAAAATGCAATTGGGGAATTACTGAAGGTTCCCGGCAACACAGACCTTTCTGCCGATTTCCTCCAGATACATAATATGCAGATCGCTGCGGTAGATCTTCCGCAGCAGATCCTCCTGCAGGATTTCCTCCGCAGGGCCTACGGTGAGCTTGCCGTCATAGTCTAAAATGGCGGCCTTTCCTCCCAGAAGGATGGCATGGTCGGGCATGTGCGTGGTCATGACCACCGCATATCCCTGCCGAGCCAGATCCTTTACCATCTTCACAGCACGAAGCTGATTTCCGTAATCCAGATGGTTCGTGGGCTCATCAAACATGATGATCTTTGGCTGCTGCACAATGACTCTGGCAATGGTTGCCTGCTGGCGTTCGCCGCCGCTGATTTCCGTATAAGGGCGGTTGGCCAGCTTTGAGATATTCATGGACTCCATAACCTGATCCGCCAGAGCATAATCCTCCGCAGAGGGCTTCTGAAACATACCAAGATAGGGAGCACGTCCCATAACAACAAAATCTCTGACATTGTAGCCGTATGCCGGGGTGTGGGTCTGGGGAACATATCCCATGATCCGAGCCACCTCACGCAGGCTGATATCCCTTACATTCCGCCCTTCCAGCAGCACCTGCCCGGAGTTGGGGGTCAGCAAGTTCGCCAGACAGTTCAGCAGTGTGGACTTGCCGGCACCGTTGGGGCCGAGAATGGTGAGGATCTCTCCGGCATCCAGAGATAGATTCACATTGGAAAAAACCTGCTTTTTGTTGTGATAGGAAAAACCAAGATCTTTCACTTCCAATATCATGACATTTTCATCCTCTGCTTCACCAGAATATACAGATAGAACGGTGCACCGATAAGACCCGTAAGAATACTCAAAGGGATCTCCAGGGTAGTTGCGGCTCTGGCAATGGTATCCACGGTGAGCATGAATACGCCACCGAGGAAAAATGCCACCGGCATGGATTTAACATTATCCGGGCCCACCATCATTCTGGACAAATGGGGAATCACCAGACCCACCCAGCCAATGGTACCGCAAAGACATACGGCGCAGGCGGTAAGCAGAGTTGCGCACAGAATGATCACGCCTCTCACCACACCGATGCGGATGCCCAGAGTCTTTGCTTCGTTATCTCCCAGAGACAGAATATTGACCTGCCAGCGCATGGCCAGCAGCAATACCGCCGCCGCAATAATGGGAACCGCCACCGTAAGAATATCGGTAACGGTCACCTTGGCAAGGCTGCCCATCTGCCAGTAGGTGATATCTGCCAGCTCTGTTTCCGGGTCTGCAATGTACTTGATAACGCCCATAACAGAGCCCATGATGCCGCTGACGATGACACCGGCCAGCACCAGCATGGTGACGGAGTCGTTGCGCATGAGCTTCGGAATGGCCATGGTCAGCAGCACCGTCATAATGCCAAAGACAAATGCCAGCAGCTGAATACCGCCTGCATCCAGATGCAGCAGAATGGCGATGGCTGCGCCTACGCAGGCACCTGTGGAGACACCGAGAATATCAGGGGAAACCAGAGGGTTTTTAAAAACCCCCTGGTAAGCTGATCCGGATAAAGAAAGGGCTCCACCAACCAAAATTGCAGCCACAACCCGGGGAAGCCGCAGCGTAAAGATAACACTTTCTGCCATGGGATCCCAGGTGCGCTCCAAGGGAGGCTGTCTCAGCAGCTCCAAAAACCTTGACCACAGCACCTTGACCACATCTGTCACCTTAACAGAATATCTGCCGGTACACAGTGCAAAAAGGGCAAATGCAATTAACGTCAGACAAACCAGAAACAGGAAGCTTCTGTATTTTGCGTCGGACATCGTCCTGCCGCTTAACTGTCTTGCTCTTTCTTCTCCACCAGTCATGTTTCTATCTTCCTTTATTTGTACATATCAGCATGGAATACATAGTCCAGCTGTTCCTCTGTAAGCTCAATGCCGAAGTACTCTGCAATGAAGTCCTTCTCTGCCTGACGCATATCGATCTCAGAGAAGATCTCGGGCTGAATCATAGAAGCCAGATACAGATAGTACAGGGGCTTTTCAATGGTATTGGGGGGAGTCCAACGGTACAGGCTGATAGGCACTTTGTATACGTGGTGATTGATAACTGCGTCTACATTGCTCCAGTCCTGACCCTCGATACGGTTTTCATACAGGTCATCGGGGGTGCTGTCATCCCAGTTGCTCAGGAAGATGATCTGGGGATTGAATACCAGAACCTCCTCCATGGTGGGAGCGGAACGCTCTGCAGATGCGCCGGTGAGCTCGATGTTCTGGCCGCCGACCTTATCGGTCATCCAGGCATCCATACCGGTTGCATAGACACTCAGGTCTTCCACGGTGGAGAAATTCAGCACGCGGGGCTTCTCATCATCGGTGAGAGCAGCCACCAGCTCGCCCTTGGAATCGATATAGGTTTCTACCTCTGCGTACCACTCCATCAGCTCGGCAGCACGCTCCTGGCAGTTGAGCACATCGCCCATCATGGTAACCAGGCTTTCCAGGGAAGCAAGATCCTTTGCGCTCTTAAAGGCGGCAACAGGAATGTTCAGCGCATTCAGCTGCTCAATGGTATCGGTAGCGGTGACCCAGCACAGCACCAGGTCGGGATTGACGGATGCCAGCTCTTCCATATTGATGCCGCCGCCGCTGACGATGGTGATATTCACATTCTCCAGCTCGGGGCACAGCTCCTTCATCAGGGATTTCTCCCAGCCGGTGTAGGCATTCTTAGGAATAGCGGTTACGTTATTCATGTGTCCCTGCAGAGCAAAGACGATGTTAGGGAATACCGGGCCGGTAATGACAATGGACTGGGGATGGGTGGGCACCTGAATCTCATTGCCGGTGGCATCCACAACCTTTCTCATTTCCTCTTCGGGGGCCTCGGTGGTCTCGGGCTGAGTGTCAGTCTCGGGCTCCTTTACGGCTGTGCTGCC
>JAZQQD010000073.1:0-9913 GCA_045628895.1 Faecousia sp. | reverse complement strand
GCGCCGTCCCACCGAAACGGCCGCGCTCATCACGATCTCAACCGGATACCCTTTGACGATTCCGGCTATGGCCAGGCCTATACCCGTGTTGCCGGAAGTAGGTTCGATGATGGTCGAACCGGGCTTTAGCAGTCCTTTTTCCTCCGCATCTGTAATCATGGCATTGGCAACCCGATCTTTCACCGAGCCGCCGGGGTTAAAGTATTCCAGCTTTGCCAAAATACGGGCTTCCAGTTTTTCCTGTTGTTCCAGTCGACTCAGCTCCAGAAGCGGAGTTTTGCCGATCAACTCTCCAACACTATGATAAATATTCATAGATTTGCCTCCTTATAATGCATCAAAACCGGTCTGCAGATCCGCAAGGATATCATCAATATGCTCGGTGCCAATGGACAGACGGATGGTATTCTGATAAATGCCCACGTCAGCCAATTCTTCATCGGTCAGCTGACTGTGAGTGGTGGATGCAGGATGGATGACAAGGCTCTTCACATCTGCCACATTGGCAAGCAGAGAGAAGATTTTCAGATTGTCGATGAACTTGAAGGCCTCTTCCCTGCCGCCCTTGATCTGGAAGGTGAAAATAGAAGCACCGCCATTAGGGAAATACTTTTCATACAGGGCATGATCGGGGTGATCCGGCAGGCTGGGATGGTTGACCTTCTCCACCTTGGGATGGTTCACAAGGAACTCCACTACCTTTTTTGCATTTTCTGCATGGCGTTCCAGTCGGAGACTCAAAGTCTCTGTTCCCTGCAGCAGCAGGAATGCGGCAAAGGGGCTGATGCAGCCGCCCTCATCCCGGAGGAGAATGGCACGAACATAGGTCACAAATGCAGCTTTCCCGGCAGCCTCGGTGAACTTCACGCCGTGATAGCTGGGGTTCGGCTCAGAGATCCAGGGATATGCGCCGGATGCTGCCCAATCATAGGTACCGCCATCCACGATAACGCCGCCAAGGGTAGTGCCGTGGCCGCCGATGAACTTAGTCGCAGAATGGACAACAATGTCCGCACCGTGCTCAATGGGACGGATAAAATAAGGTGTTCCGAAGGTGTTATCGATAACCAGAGGCAGACCATGGCTGTGTGCAATGGCGGCAATGGCATCGATATCCGGAATATCGGAATTGGGATTGCCAAGGGTCTCAATATAAATTGCTTTGGTATTCGGCTGGATGGCTGCTTCCACCGCCTGCAAATCATGGGCATCCACAAAGGAGGCTGTGATGCCATAGAGAGGCAGGGTATGGGCCAGCAGATTACTGGTGCCTCCGTAAATCGTTTTCTGAGCCACAATATGCTCTCCCTGCTTTGCCAGCGCCTGCAAGGTATAGGTAATGGCTGCGGCACCGGATGCAACTGCCAAAGCAGCAACGCCGCCCTCCAGCGCTGCAATACGCTGCTCAAAAACGCCCTGGGTAGAATTGGTCAGTCTGCCATAGATATTGCCGGAATCGGCTAAACTGAATCGATCAGCGGCATGCTGACTGTTGTGGAATACATAGGAAGTCGTCGCATAAATGGGAACTGCACGAGCATCGGAGGCGGGATCAGCCTGTTCCTGACCGACATGGAGCTGCAGAGTTTCAAAATGTAAGTTTGCCATAACAATTACCTCATCTTATTTTATATTTTTCCCCTAACCGGAAATAAAAAACCGGAAGTTATAAAAACTCCCGGGCAGATGGCTGAAGATAACAATACTTATTGTTCATTGGCGCAGGAAATACGCCCAGCCATGTTCCATGCCCGGGAGCTGCACATTCGACAGATTCGCAGGTTTCGTGCCATTTCCTTTGCCTCCTTGCTTTTGATGGGCTCATTATACACCTACTGACCTACTGTGTCAATAGGTTTTTAGAAAATATTCCCTGTCCACTTGATTTACCTATTCACCCTGCGGTATAATAGGTGAAAAGGAGGCAGGAACATGATCTCAACAAAAGGAAGATACGGTCTCCGGGTCATGCTGGATCTGGCAGAACATAAGGATGAAAAGTGCGTAACCCTAAAAGATATATCAGAACGGCAGGATATTTCCAAGAAATATCTGGAAATCATCGTAAAGAAACTGGTAGACGGTGGATTTGTCAAAGGCATTAGCGGTAAAGGCGGCGGATACTATCTGACAAAAGCTCCTGAAAGCTACACCGTTGGAGAAATCCTGGAATACATGGAAGATACCCTCGCTACTGTTTCCTGTCTCAAAAGGGATGCCGAGCCCTGCCTCCGTGCCGGAAAATGCAAAACCCTGTCCCTTTGGCAGGAATACGACAAACTCAGCCATGATTTCTTTTTTTCTAAAAAGCTATCGGATCTGCTATAGCAAAAACAGCCACCGAAAAATTCGGTGGCTGTTTTTTATTTGATTTTCCGCACCCGGAGCACACCGGAAATGCTTTCCAGGGCCGCCATCACGGCATGGCTGACCTCCTGATCCACGTCCAGCATGGTATAGGCATATTCTCCCCGGGAGGCATTTCGCAGGCCTGCGATATTCACATTCTCTCCAGCGACAGCAGAAGTGAACTGGCCCAGAGAATTGGGGATGTTTTTATGCAGGATCGCAATTCTGCCTGCGCTCATGCATCTGCCCATATCGCAGTTGGGAAAATTTACAGAATTGACGATATTGCCATTTTCCAGATAGTTCATGATTTCCTTTACCGCCATGACGGCACAGTTATCCTCGGATTCCTCGGTGGAGGCACCAAGATGAGGAATGGCAATGACACCTTTCATATTTGCGGTACGGTCATTGGGGAAATCTGTCACATACCTGCCCACTTTGCCGGAAGCCAGGGCCTCTTCCATGGCATCGTCATCCACCAGAAGGTCACGAGCGAAGTTCAGAATCACGACCCCATCCTTCATTTTCGCCAGAGACTCCGCGTTAATCATGTGCTTGGTGGAATCCAGCAGCGGCACATGGACGGAAATAAAATCGCAGGTTTCATAGATTTCTTCCCTGGTCTTGACATGGATAATATTGCTGTCTAAGTGCCATGCAGCATCGATGGAAATATAGGGATCGCAGCCGTAGACCTGCATACTCAGCTTTGCAGCCGCATTTGCCAGAGGGCCACCCACGGCACCCAGGCCAATAACACCCAGCTTTTTATTCACCAGCTCAAAGCCGGCAAACTGCCCCTTCCCTTTTTCAACCTTCTGAGCCACATTCCCATCATTTTTTATGGACTGCACCCAGTTGATGCCACCGACCACATCCCGGCAGCCCAGCAGCATACCGCAAAGGGTCAGCTCCTTGACGCCGTTGGCATTGGCACCGGGTGTATTAAACACCACGATTCCCTGCTCGGCACATTTTTCCAGAGGGATATTGTTGACACCGGCACCGGCTCTGGCAATGGCCAGAAGTTTATCGGAAAATGCCAGATCATGCATAGCAGCGCTGCGCACCAGTACCGCATCAGCATCCTGAAAATCCTCTGCCACGGTATACTGATCGGTAAACACATCCGTCCCTTTGGGAGATATTCGATTTAAAGAATGAATCTGAAACATAGCTTCTCCTTTACCGATGCTTCTTTTCAAAGTCCGCCATGAAGTCCACCAGAGCCTCCACGCCGGCAATGGGCATAGCATTGTAGATGCTGGCCCGCATGCCGCCCACAGTGCGGTGGCCCTTCAGATTGACAAATCCGGCTGCTTCCGCTGCCTTTACAAAGGCGGCATCCAGTTCGTTATCCCCGGTGACGAAGGGAACATTCATAAGAGAGCGATCCTGCTTCACTACCGTACCGTGGAACAGGCTGCTGTTATCCAGGAAATCATAAAGAACCGCTGCCTTTTTCTGATTCCGCTCTGCCATAGCCGTCAGACCACCCTGGGCCTTCAGCCACTTGAACACCTTGCCGCAGATATAAATACCGTAGGCAGGGGGTGTATTATACATGGAGCCGTTATCCGCATGAATCTTGTACTTCAGCATGGTGGGCGTTCCGGGAAGGACATCCTCGGTGATGAGATCCTCTCGGATAATGGCGATCACCACACCGGCCGGGCCGATATTCTTCTGCACGCCGCCGTAAACCATGCCATATTTCGTGACATCAATAGGCTCGGACAGGAAACAGGAGGACACATCGGAGACCAGCAGCTTTCCCTTGGTATTGGGCAGGGTATGGTACTTGGTGCCATAAATGGTATTGTTCTCGCAGATATACACGTAATCCGCATCCTCATGGATGGGAAGATCAGAGCAATCGGGAATGTAGGAAAAAGTCTTATCCGCAGAAGAAGCCACAGCATGGGCAGTACCATAGATACTCGCCTCCTGCCAGGCCTTCTTGGC
Organism: Faecousia sp.; assembly: GCA_045628895.1. Lineage (GTDB taxonomy): Bacteria > Bacillota > Clostridia > Oscillospirales > Oscillospiraceae > Faecousia. The sequence continues at coordinate 5,596 of JAZQQD010000073.1, read as the reverse complement.
CCACTGACCGGTAATGATATAGTCCGCCACCCGATTCTTCATGAGGTTCATGGGGATCATGGCAAACTGCTGGCTGGCTCCGCCTTGGAGGAACAGCACCTTATAATTGTCGGGAATTCCCATTAAGTCCCGCAGATCCGCCTCCGCGGTATCGATGATATTCTGATAGGTTTTGGAACGGTGGCTCATCTCCATAACGGACATGCCTGTTCCCTGATAATCCAGCATTTCTGCGGCTGCTTCCTGCAAAACCTGCTCAGGCAGCACAGCCGGGCCGGCAGAAAAATTATAGACTCGTGCCATAGCAAAAAACTCCTTATTTTCGGATCAGTCGATCCAGCAATTCATAGCCGTGGGGAATAAAGATTCCGGTCTTCCCGGCATCCTCCTCGGAGAATGCCGCACTTCCTGCCACGGGACAGGTGCTGTCATACAGCACATAGGGTACCGGATCCGAAGTGTGTGTACGGCAGGAAATGGGGGTCGGATGATCCGGCAGCACCAGCATGCGGTAATCCTCTCCGGATGCATCCAATGCAGCCTTTACCGGGCCGATAATCCGGCTATCCAAATACTCAATGGAAAGGATCTTATTGGGGATACTGCCCTGGTGTCCCATTTCATCCGGGCCTTCCACATGGACAAAGGCAAAATCCCGGTCATCTTCCAAAAGGGCCTTGATAGCAGCATTTGCCTTGCCCTCATAATTGGTATGCAAACCGCCGTTGGCTCCCGGAACATTTACAACCTGCATTCCAGCTCCCACAGCAATGCCCTTCAGCAGATCCACAGCAGAGATCATGGTACCACGCAAACCGGTCTTCTCATAGAAATTCCCGATGCTGGGTTTCGTGCCTGCACCCCAGAACCACAGGGAATTGGCCTTATTCTTCCCTTCTGCCGCTCGTTTCACATTCAAAGGATGGTTATTCAGAATATCGAAGCTCCTCTCCATCATGGCACGGAGCTTCGGCTCGGCAGGCAGGTAATCCCCGATCTTCTGTCCCAGATGGTCATGGGGCGGAATCAGATCCACCACAGTGCCCTGATCCCAGACAGTAATGTGCCGGTAACTGGTGCCGGTATAGAACCGAAATTCTTCATTATTAAAGGCTTCCCGGATCGCTTCCATGAGAATATCCGCATCCGCGGTATCAATCTCACCGGAGCTGTGATCCAGAATGGTTTTTTCGGCATAGGGTTCCCCTTCGGTAAGGGTTACGATATTGCAGCGGAACACCACATCCGTGGGCTTCATAGAGACACCGACACTGAGAGCCTCCAGGGGAGATCGTCCGGAATAATTCTTCTCCGGGTCATAACCCAATACTGCCAGATTGGCAACATCGCTGCCGGGCTTCATGGATGCAGGAACCGTCTTTACCAGGCCCATTTCGCCATGAGATGCCAATTCATCCATTGTTTTGGTATTTGCGCAGGCCAAGGGTGTTTTTTCGTTCAGAGCTTTCATGGGTTCGTCTGCCATGCCGTCGCCCAGAATCACAACATACTTCATCTTCGGTACCTCCTTTTTGAAATGATACTCTCCATGATAACACACTTTTTGAAAAATACAACACCTATTTTGTATCTTTATGGCGCACGCTTGTCCGCAAGCGGCGGCTGAACATAGAAAATCACCCGTGTGCCCCATGACACACGGGTGATCGTTATAACCAAAACAGGACGGTCGCAGCAGTCAGTACCACCAGGAACACCAGATTCATGGCCGTAAACAGCAGGAAATAGTGCTTGCTTTTCTCGGGATACAGGATCTTATACTCGCTGAAGGTAATGAGGCTGGCAAGAGAGGCAATCAGCGTGCCGGTGCCGCCGATATTGACGCCCAGAAGCAGGGCCTTATAATTCTCCGTGAATCGGGACAGCAGGATTGCCGTAGGAACATTAGAAATGCACTGGCAGGAGGCAATGGTCACCAGCATAGGATTCTTCTCCAGCAGGGCGGACATGAGGCGATTGACCGCAGGCAGCCGGGAGAGGTTGCCGGAAAAAATGAAGAACATGACAAAGGTCATGAGCAAGCCGTAATCCACCATCTTGATAGCTCTGCGATCCAGCAGAAGCAATGCCGCTGTCACAACCACCAGGCCCGCAAGGTAATTGATCACCCGGAACACCACCAGAATAGAGATGGCAAAGAGGATCAGATAGATCACGGAGCGCTTCACATTCAGAGGCTCGGGATAGGGCTTGGAAATGGTGAGGGGTTTCTTCTTCAGCAGGCAGCAGCCACCCAGAAGCATGGCAACCGCCAGCAGGAAGGGCGGAAGAAGGATCATGACAAATTCCCCTGTAGGAATCTCAAACCTGGAATAGAGGTACAGATTCTGGGGATTGCCGAAGGGAGTCACCATGCCGCCCAGGTTCGCAGCAATATTCTGCAGGATGAACACATAGGCCATGTATTTTTCGTTATCGGTAACACTCAGCGCAAGGTAGCCCAAAGGCAGGAAGGTAATGAGAGCCATATCGTTGGCAATGAGCATGGAGCCGATAAAGGTAATGCAAATCAGCGTAATGGCCAGGGAACGGAGATTGCCTGTAAGCATGACGATCTTCCGGGACAGAATTGTAAAAAACTTGATATTCTTCAGCGCGCAGATCACAGCCAGGGTAATAAACAGGCAGGTCAGGGTCTTGAAATCAAAATATCCCAGATATTCTTTGGAAGGCGGTACCAGGAAACTGGTAAGCAGAGCGGCCAAAGCAGCAATGCAAAGCACCAGGTTCCGCTTGATAAAACGCAAAACAGTCATTTCTTTTTACTCTCTTTCTTTCAAACCACAGTATCATACACCTTTTCCCTCCGCATTTCAAGCCACAAAAATATAAAAAAAGCGGCAGTTTTCCTGCCGCTTTTATACACATTTAATCCTGCTTATAGGGCTTATCCGCCGGGTACAAGCCCTTGAGTTTCTGCATACCCCGGGATACCGCATCCCGGGAGTTTTTCCAGTCCTGGCCGGCAGAACGGTAATCAAACATTCCCACAAACCAATCGATATCTTCCTTCACACGGCTGAGGTTCTCGCCCATGAGCTTCAGCACCGTATCATAGAACCATTCCCGCTGGGCATTGGGAAGCTGATCCTGGGCTGCTTCCAAAAGCTCCTCGAAATGGGTCATACAGAAGCCCTTGGAGGCTTCCACCTTCTTGCGGAATTCTTCCTCCTTGCAGAGCACGAAGAATGTCGCATAATAGCGATCCATATTTTGCTTCTGCCGCTCACAGATATAGCAGCTATGGTTGCGGTTTTTCACCCAACTGAGAAGGGGCAGCTCCTCCGTCTCCTTCTTCTTGCCAAAAAGGGGACGTTTGGCAGGCACCTCGAAATTCTTGATCTGCTGATCCAGCTCCTCCAGCAGGCCTGCATAATAGGTCTGCATCATGAGGGCATTGCCCAGGGCATTGCTGTAATCATACAGCTTCTGATAATGCTTGGCGCAGAAGCCTGCCCGGTCGGTGGCCCCCCGAACCTCTGGCTCCATGTAGCTGGCACCGGGGCCAAGAACATAGCGAATGGTACGCCGCTCAGCCAGCCGGCTCAGATTGCAGAAGGGACATTCATCCCCGGATTCAAAAGCCTCGTTTACCGGAATGGTTTCAATCTTCTCTTTCATGATTTACCTCCCGTATTTGGATTCCGGAGACTCCACTACATTGGGGCAATCCATATTCTCCCGCCATATAGTGGGAGCGGCCCAGCGGACTGCATTATGGATGATTTTCAGAATCGTGGGGTTATTATAGGAAGGACTGGTCTCATGACCGGGCTGGAAATAGAAGATCTTGCCGAAGCCTCTGGTCCAGGTACAACCGGAGCGGAACAGTTCTCCGCCGCGATACCAGCTCATGAACACCACATCATCCGGCTTGGGAATATCGAAATACTCGCCGTACATTTCCTCCTCGCAGAGCTCCAGGCTCTCGGGAATACCGGCAGCAATAGGATGGGTGGGGCTGAGGGTCCAGATCCGACAGAAGTCTCCTTCCCGCCACCGGAGGGTGCCGCTGGTGCCCAGGATTCCCATAAAAGGCTTGGACTTGTGGGCAGAGTGCAGGGGGATAAAGCCCATGCCCCGGTGGATGCGGTCAATGATTTTCTTAACCAGCTCATCGGGAACATACCCGTGGAAGAGGTGGGCCCACCAGATCAACACATCGGTATTGTTCAAAAGCTCATCGGTCAGACCACATTCCGGGCCATACATAGTGGTATAGGTGACCTGGATCTCCGGGTCGGATTCCAGTTCCTGAATAATAGGTGCCATTAAGCCTTCCGGATAGACCTCTTTGATCTTTTTTCCGGAGCGTGCAATGTAGGCAGCAAAGTTTTCAAAATCCTGCTGGGGCATATCGGGAGACACCAGCCAGCGGGGCAGCTCTCCGGATTCTTCGGTGTATTCATACCAAACTGTGACACGAATCATGGTAAACCTTCTTTCCTGTTTGCATAGTCGATTTGGGGATAAAGAAAACTTTAGTGGGTTTAGTGGGGTACATCAACGTAGGGAACACTGCTAAAGCCTTCTTTAATTTATTTCTATTCTATCACACATCCTCCCCAAAAGAAATATGGGAAACAAACTTCTTTTTTGCGGGATAACATTGAATTTCTGTCCTCATTCGGTTATAATGGCATCATATTATGATCCTTCCACGAAGTGAGGTATTTTTATGAGTCAAAATCTGCATCCCGAAACCCTTTGTATTCAGGCAGGCTACAATCCCGGAAATGGCGAACCCCGCCAGATTCCTGTGATCCAGAGCACCACCTATAAATATGAAAATGCCGAGGAAATGGCAAAGCTTTTTGATTTGGAATCCAACGGCTATTTCTATTCCCGTCTGGCAAACCCCACCTGTGATGCTGTGGCTGCCAAGATCTGCGCCCTTGAGGGCGGTTCTGCCGCTATGCTCACCGGTTCCGGTATGGCTGCCACTTTCCTGGCTGTCTTCAATATTGCCGGCTGCGGCGACCACATCGTCTCCTCCTCTGCCATCTACGGCGGCAGCTTCAATCTGTTCTCCGTCACCATGAAACGCATGGGTCTGGAGTGCACCTTCGTTGATCCCGACTGCTCCGAGGAAGAGCTGAATGCCGCTTTCCGTCCCAACACCAAGGCTGTGTTCGGTGAGACCATCGCCAATCCTGCTCTGACGGTGCTGGATATCGAAAAGTTTGCAAATGCAGCCCACGCTCACGGTGTTCCCCTCATCATCGACAACACCTTTGCCACCCCCATCAACTGCCGTCCCTTCCAGTGGGGTGCCGATATCGTGACCCACTCCACCACCAAGTATATGGATGGTCACGCTGCCGCTCTGGGTGGCTGCATTGTAGACTCCGGCAAGTTTGACTGGAGCAAATACCCCGATAAGTTCCCCGGCCTCTGCACCCCCGATGACAGCTACCACGGCGTGACCTACGTGGAAAAGTTCGGTGTGGCAGGTGCTTATATCACCAAGGCCACCGCTCAGCTCATGCGCGACTTCGGCTGCGTCCAGTCCCCCCAGAACGCATTCATCACCAATCTGGGTCTTGAGAGCCTGCCTGTCCGTATGCGCCAGCAC
>JAZQQD010000072.1:0-6774 GCA_045628895.1 Faecousia sp. | reverse complement strand
ACCGAGAATCTGGAAGGCACTTACTACACCTACGACATCACCGTAGATGGCGTTACCAGAAATACCTCTGACCCCTATGCAGTAGCCGCCGGAGTCAACGGCCGTCGCAGCATGGTCATCAATCTGTCTCACACTAACCCGGAAGGATTTACGGACGACAAAGCCCCTGCCTACACCAATGAAAATATCATCTATGAAGTCCATGTAAAGGATTTCACCTGGGACAAAGCCTCCGGCGTCAGCGACGAAAAACGAGGCAAATACGCAGGCCTCTGCCAGGCAGGCACAACTTTAAACGGGGATGGCATCCATCCCACCGGTCTCGACTATCTCAAACAGTTGGGCATCACCCACATACAGCTGATGCCGGTATATGATTACGGCTCCGTAGACGAAAAGGGCCCCGATAGTCAGTTCAACTGGGGTTATGATCCGGTCAACTACAACGTACCGGAAGGCTCTTATTCCTCCGACCCATATCACGGCGAAGTCCGTATCAAAGAATTAAAACAGCTGATTATGACCCTCCATCAGAACGGCTTCCGTGTCATCATGGACGTGGTATACAATCACACCTATAGCCTGGACTCCTTCCTGAATCGAACCGTGCCGGGCTACTACTACCGTTTCAACGAAGACGGAAGCCCTTCCAACGGCTCCGGCTGCGGCAACGACACCGCCAGTGAGCGCAGCATGTGCGCAAAGTACATCCTGGATTCCGTGCTTTATTGGGCAAAGGAATACCACTTCGATGGTTTCCGCTTTGACCTCATGGGCCTCATGCCGGTAAAACTGATGAACGAGATCCAGGAAGCACTGGACAAAGAATTTGGTAAAGGTGAGAAACTGATCTACGGAGAACCATGGAGAGCAGCAGACACGGCAGCAGTTCCGGGAACCATCCTGGCAGACAAAGCCAATCTGAAAAAACTCCATCCCGGCATTGGCGCCTTCTGCGACACCACCCGCGACATGGTCAAAGGAAATCTCATGCAGGAAAATGCCAGAGGCCTGGTCAATGGCGGCAGCTACGATGCCAAAACCTTCCTCGGATGTCTTCGCGGCTGGGCCAGAATCAATGGAGAGTACTCCGTCAATGCCCCATCCCAGACCATCGGTTACCTGTCCTGCCATGACGACTGGACCCTCTGGGACCGACTGATCAACACCATGGATGAGGAAAAGGCCTATGAAAGCAACCATGCAGAAGCCATGCGAGCAAATCGCCTTGCCATCGCCCTGCTGATTGGATGTCAGGGAAATCTCTTCATCCTGTCCGGAGAAGAATCCGCCCGAACCAAGGAAGGAATCAAGAACAGCTTCGACTCCTCTATCCAGGTGAACCGCATCGACTGGAACCGAATCTGGGAAAACCAGGAATTAATGAAATACTATCAGGGCCTCTTCGCCCTTCGCAAAAAAATGCCATATCTCTGTGATAAGTCCTCCGATGCTGCCAGACACATTAAGCGCGTCTACCAGCCAAAGGACGACTGCGTGGCAGTAGAACTGGCAGACCATACCACCACCGGTCCATGGAAAAAGGCAATTTTTCTCTACAACTTCAGCAACAAGGCCCAGACCATCGACCTCCCGGAAGGGCAGTGGCAATGTCTGGCTAACGGCAGTGACAGCTTCCTCTGGAAGAAGAACCTCTGTCAGAAAGCCACCTGCACCATCCAACCAATGACAGCAGACATTTTTGGCAATTGAAATTACCGGAAAAGCAATCAGAACAGCAACTGGAAAAGCAATCAGAAAAGCAACTAGAAAGGCAACTACAAGGGCAACCACATGCGATTTATTTACGGCAAACAGGACATGAAAACCGCAGAACAGGCCCAGGAAAACTGCTACCTGCTGACCAACGGTCTTGGCGGCTATTCCTCCCTGTCCATGGCATACTCCGCCACTCGCAACGATCAGGGTCTCCTGATCTCCGCATCCACGGCGCCAACCGTTCGCCACACCCTGGTGCAGCGCATGCAGGAAACACTGCAGCTGGGCAGCAAGACCTTCGACCTGTCCACCCAGGAGAAAATTTATGGGGTCAGGCACCATAAATTTTCTATAAACTCTGCCGGAAAAATAATCCTCTCCGAGAATGGCTATACCCATCTGACCTCCTTTATCTGGGAGGACCAGCCCAAATGGCTCTACGAGCTCTGCGGAATCACCGTCAAGCGCCAGATCACCATGCGCCCGGAGCATAACACCCTGCTCGTCCGCTACGAAATCACAAATCATGCGGAGGAAGACGGACGACTCACCTTGCAGCCCGCCTTTCTCTGTGCCCCAAAAGGACAGACCCTGCAGGCGCAGGACCAAAAAATCTACCTGCATTCCAATAACAATCATGCAATTCTCCAGTTTAATGATTATAATGTATTTATTGGAACCGATGCCAATCTGGCACCGGTTTCTCCTGCTTGGGAGCATGTCTTTTACCGCCATGATCTGGAGGATGGCAGAACCGCAGACGGATACCTCATGCGCTGTATGGAAATAACGATAGAGTGTCCGGCGGGAGAGAAGGCCACTTGCTCAGTCATATTGTCAGATCGCGAAGTCCTGCAGCCTGAAGAAAAAACGAATGATTTTGACTGTCAGTATAAAGCAGCTATCCATGCTCTGGCTTCACAGATTCAGGAAGAAGCCAAAGAGCACAGGAAAAAACTGGAAAGCAATATTTTTCTAAGGGATCCCGTCGCCAGACAGCTGGCAGTCAGCGCAGACGCCTACATCACCCGCCGCGATTCCACGGGCGGCAAGACCATTGTAGCCGGCTATCCGTTTTTCGCAGACTGGGGCAGAGACACCATGATTTCCCTGCCGGGCTGTACGCTGGCCAATGGGCAGTATGACACCGCGGAGAGCATCCTTCGCACCTTCCTGGAATATGAACAGGGCGGTCTGGTGCCAAACCTCTTCCCGGAAGGCGGGGAGGCGCCACGCTATAATACCGTCGACGCAGCCCTGCTTCTGATCAACAGCGTCTGGCTCTACTATCAGAGAACGCACAGAAGAGACTTCCTGGCCTATGCTTACCCGATTATGCAGCGCATCATCCAGGGTTACCGCAAGGGAACTTTGCATGGAATCCACATGGATGAGGACGGCCTCATTACCGCCGGCCAGGGACTGGACCAGGTAACCTGGATGGATGTCTGTGTGGAGGGAATCCTTCCGACCCCGCGGCATGGAAAACCGGTGGAAATCAATGCCTACTGGTATAACGCGCTGCGGATCATGGCGGAGATCGCCCGGATTCTGCCTGACGGGGAGGAGCCCCGGAAGACGGATCCTGCAGGCCTTTTGGAAGAGAATAAGCCTCTGTCCGGCTCAGATTCCAATCAGGAAATGGATTACCTGGCCCTTGCCAGCCGGGTTCGGGAGTCCTTCCTGGAAAAATTCTGGATCAAGGAATCCGGCTATTTAAGAGATGTCATCTCGGAAACGCATGAACAGCAAGAACTGGAAAAACGGCTCGGTTCATCGGCTCTGGCAATCACCGCATTCAGGACCACATGCTCCCTTTCTAATAGTTCGGCGGACGAGCAGATCCGATGCAACCAGATCTGGGCAATCACCCTTCCATATACCATGCTGTCCCATGAGCAGGAGGTCAGCGTGGTGAATACCGTGTATCGCAAGCTTTATACGCCTTGCGGACTCAGAACCCTAGACCCGGAGGACCCGCAGTTCCACCCGACCTACGGAGGACCGCAGAAGGATCGTGACCTGGCTTACCAGCAGGGTACCACCTGGGTATTTCCGCTGGGGGCATTCTATAAGGCATACCTGAAAAGCAATTCTTTTTCCGATGAGGCAAAGGAATGGGTGAGGGAACGTCTGGCAGCAATCGAGCCAATGCTGCGGGAGGGCTGCATCGGACAGCTGCCGGAGATTTACGATGGACTGACACCCGGCCCATCCAGGGGCTGCTTCGCCCAGGCCTGGAGCGTGGGAGAAATCCTGTCAGTATATGAAATGCTGGAGCAGGAGAGATCAATGCCGGAGCAAATGAGATATATTCCGGAGCAAGTGAAAGATAAATAAGTAAGGAGCATTATTATGACTGTAAACCACATCAAATTGGATAAATCAAAGAAAGGCTGGTGGAAATCCGCTGTTTTTTATCAGGTATACCCCAAATCTTTCCAGGACTCCAATCACGATGGAATCGGTGACCTGCAGGGAATCATTTCCCGTCTGGACTATCTGGACCAGCTGGGCATCGACGGCATCTGGATGTCCCCGATGCTGCAGTCTCCCCAGGTGGATAACGGCTATGATGTCTCGGATTATCAGGCGGTCGACTCCATGTTTGGCAGCATGGCCGACATGGAGCAACTCATCGCCGAAGCCAAAAAGCGCGGCATCTCCATCATTCTGGACCTGGTATTAAACCACACCTCTGACCAGCACCGCTGGTTCCTGGAGGCAAAAAAAGATAAGTCTAACCCATACCACGACTACTATGTCTGGAGGGATGGTTCGCCGGAGCAGCTGCCAAATGACATGCGTGCTGCCTTCGGCGGTCCTGCCTGGACCTATGTTCCGGAACTGGGACAGTATTACTTCCATCAGTTTGCCGTGCAGCAGCCGGATCTGAACTGGGATAATCCTGCGGTAAGAAGAGAATTGTATGATATGATCCGTTTCTGGGTGAATAAGGGAATCGAAGGCTTCCGCCTGGATGCCATCGACCAGATCGCCAAGAATCCGGATTTGGGCATCACCCGCAATGGCCCTCGCCTCCACGAATTCCTCCGGGAACTTTCCGCAGAGGGATTCCAGGAAGAGTACCTGGCAACCGTGGGCGAAGCCTGGGGTGCAGACGTGGAGCGGGCAAAGCTTTACAGCGCACCGGATTGCAGCGAGCTTTCCATGGTGTTCCAGTTCCAGCATATCTGTCTGGATCAACAGCCGGGCAAGGATAAATGGGACCTGGCACCTCTGTCACTTCCTGCCTTAAAGAAATGTATGGCACACTGGCAGAACGGCCTGGAGGGCCAGGGCTGGAACAGCCTTTTCCTGAATAATCATGATCTTCCGCGTATCGTATCCCGCTGGGGCAACGATCAGGAATATCGCCTGGAATCTGCCAAGCTGCTAGGCGCTTTATTCCACGGCATGCAGGGAACTCCATTTATCTATCAGGGAGAAGAACTTGGCATGACCAATGTGAAGCTTCCTATTGAAGAATACGAAGACCTCGAAACCGTCAACTTATATAAAGAGCGCCTTGCCCAGGGCTACAACCCTGCCGACATCATGGAATCCATCTATGCAAGAAGCCGTGACAATGCCCGCACCATGATGCAGTGGTCCGGCGAAACCTATGCCGGCTTCTCCGACGTAGAGCCATGGTTCATCATCAATCCTAACTACATCGAGATCAATGCAGAAAAAGCACTGGCAGACGAAAACTCAGTATTCTATTTCTATCAGAAGCTGATTGCCCTGCGAAAGCAGCTCCCGGTCATCCGGGACGGCAGCTTCACCCTGCTCTGCCCGGACGACGAGCAGATCTTCGCCTACATTCGAGAAGACAGCAACAGCCAGCTGCTGGTAGCAGGCAACTTCGGCGCGACCGGCATCGTAATCCCGGAGGAGATTCAGAAGCAGAGTGCTTTCCTGGAAGGAGAACTGATCCTGTCCAACTACAGAAAGCGGGAATATAAAGAAGACAGCGAAGCTGCGAAAGATAGCGTCATGCTGGAGCCTTATGAGGTTCGGTACTATTATTGGAAAAAGTAATGGCTTGCGTAAGAAATTATGCTTGCTAAGAAAATACGATGAGAATAGATGATTGTATATTTGACCTGTACGGTACCTTAGTAGATATCCGTACAGACGAAGAAAAACCGGAACTCTGGGAAAACCTTTATCTAAATTATCACAAAAAGGGACTTACTTTTGATTCGACCCAGCTGAAACTGGAATATGAGAAGCTGGTAAAGGAAGAAATCCTGCGGATGAAGCGTGAGGGGCAGAAGCGTGAAGAGGAAGCCTGGGGGCGGAGTCAGAAAGCGGAGAAGGAAGAATCCAGATATCTGAGTCGGGTATCAGAATACGATCCTGAGATTGATCTGACCAGAGTCTTTGCACAGCTGTTTGAAGAATCAAAGCCAACAGATCCATTAATCTGGGATTTCGGGCGATGCTTTCGTGAGTTATCCATAGAAAAACTAAGTCTCTATCCAGAAGCCAGGGCAATGCTGCTTGCCATTCGGGCAGCCGGAAAAAGGGTATGGCTTCTGTCCAATGCCCAGCGGGTATTCACAGGACCTGAACTCCAAAAGCTGGGCATCGATGATTGCTTTAACGGCATCTATATCTCCTCCGATTACGGCTGCAAGAAACCAGATCCTCGATTTTTCAATATCTTACTGAAAGAGCAGGGCATTGATCCTGCACATGCAATCATGATCGGAAACGATGGAAACTGTGATATCGCAGGTGCACGTCAGGTCGGCCTTCATACCCTCTATCTGCATTCGGAAACCTCCCCAAAAGGCGATGATCCTGTGGCAGATTACAAACTTTCAGAACCGGACATGAAAATGGTGAAGAAAATTCTGTTGGAAGAGAATGGATTACGGTGATACAGGATCAAGTGAAGCTGGATCCGTAGCAGAATGGAATGGATTACGGTGAAATGACCAAAATGCTATTTGTACTGCGTAGTTATTTTAGCAGAATTACGGAGCTCCCTAAGAAATAATTGTTTTCCTGCGTTGTTGTACTCAAATGAACCCCTTGGAATTA
>JAZQQD010000071.1:0-3955 GCA_045628895.1 Faecousia sp. | reverse complement strand
CATCCCTATGCTAAAAGAGGAGCTGGAAAGCATCAAGGGGCTGGTTAAGGGCAAGGAGCGCAAAGCTGTGGAAGCTGAAATCCAATCCGCCGAACAGGAGGTTAGTGATCTGAAACAAGAGATTTCCGATATGGTAAAGAAAGCCGGATATACGAACGGACAGACATTCATGGCAGCCTATAACAAGGCCGAGAAGATTGTGGAGCAGTACAAAGCTGATATGGCAGAATGGGAACGCAGGACACAGCAGCCTGCACAAGCAGAGCCGCAGCGCCCGCCGGAGAAGCGCAGCATTATAGAGCAGCTTCGTCAGATACAGACGGAGGCAAAACAAACGCCCCGGAATACGCCGAAGCGCAACCGGGACGATTGGGAACGATGATGGATATAGTCGATTCCATCAAACTTGATGTAAAAATCTCATGTAATTCTTTTGTTTGGCATACCTATCTTAGAGCAAGTTTTTGTATTCCTTTTTACGTACAGATACCCAAGAAAGGTCACTGCAGTCAATACGACTACCAGTACAAAATGCCACCATGCAAACAGCTCAGCAGGATAGGCAGCATCGTAAATCGGAGCCCAGCAGCCCAGAATCATGCAGAACAGCTCTGCAATGCCAAAATGCAGCAGCAGAATATCCAGCGTATTGCTACCGATAAACAGGAGGGCAGTTCTCAACGGGTGTAGTCGCTTCAGGTAATAGGAAATATAAATCAGGCTATAGGTCAGTGTGAAGCCTGTCAGCGTGGTGATTCCAACACTCCAGAGCCCGTACTGTCCCCATTTTCCGTATTGCAGGGCATAATGATTGTTGTACAGCGCAATCTGCACAGCGGTGAAGATGAAGCTCAGGACAAACAAGACTCCGGTGACGCTCTTTTTGTGTGCTTCTATGTCAAAAATCCGGAACTGACGCAGGATAGAACCGATCATCAGAATGCCCGCAAAGCCCACAATGTTGATGACAACCATAAAATAGGAGGCCTGAGAAGCAAAGGTATTAACCAGCAGCCCCCGCAAATCCAAATGCATCAAAAGGCAAGAACCTGCCAACAGACAAGCTGCTGCAACGATTTTACCCCGGAGGCCCTTGTTTTCCACGACCTTGCTGACGACGATGAACAGCACAAATGCCATGAAAATCTCAGCGATGTACCAATAGGGAACGAACGCATAGCGCATGACGTTGGCTCCGGTTCCCAACGCTGGGATGTCCAGATTCGGTTTGGCAAGAACATTGGAGAGTGTATTTCGCAAGAACAGGCCGAAAGCCATCCCATCGATCAGCACATACCGAATATAATATGTTACCGTAAAGAATGCACAGTAGGTCAGATACGGAATGAGCAGCTGCTTGTATTTGTTCCGGATATCATGCAGGATGCTGCCTTTGGATTTATACACATAGCCGGACAGCAGAACGAACAGGAACATTGTCGCTTCCGTACAGCAGTCAAAAACGGAATAAAAACCGGAATGATAGATATTTACACCTGTAAGCTCACATAAATGCCGGAAAAAGACATAGACCATGCAGATTCCTTTTATCATGTCCAGCTCATCAATTCTCTTTTTCAAGGTCAATTTCCTTCTTTCACAAATGGCCACCGTGACAAGAAATCCCGGCGGCCATTTTGCTTGGGTATTAATCAATCACATTAATTACCGGCGCGGTCCAGGTTTCCAGCGCATCCATATCCGGTGTGTAAATACGCATATAGAGGTGGAAGCCATCGGCACCAACCGGGAGCCAGTTCGTGGTATCCTCGGGAGCATCCTTGGACAGGATGACATCAATAGAACCATCCTCGTTCACCTTCAGCCCGGAGCGATCATTGATACAGTAGCGGTCAATGGGGTTATCAATCAGGAAATCATCATCGCCATAAGCAGTGATGGACCAGAAGCCTCCCTCAAGCACCTGCGGGCAGGTTTCAAAATGGAGCGTGTAGGACTTTTCGCCGGTAAGGGCATTTCCGTCCGCATCCACTTCCAGCTTGGGGTACAGAGCAACCTCAACAGGGTTTGCACCCAGGCCTGCAATGGCCACAAGTGCGCGATAGGCGTATGCGGTGCCAAAGTTGCCAATCGGCGCTCCGAAATAAGTCCACTGACCGATCTTGCTTGTGAACTGCACAAGCTGCGGCATCAGCGTGGGGCGGATGTTCTGCAGCATCTGGGTCCAGGTGACCTTCACATCACCGGTTAGGATGGACACATCAAAAGTCATGCCGGGGCCAACACCTACCCGGGCAATCCGCTCCATGATCTCTGCATCGGCAGCAGCCGGGGGATTGACTTTCATCAGCTCGTTGGCCTTGCTGAAGAAGGTGACCGGGTCCATAGAAAGAACTTTGTTGATGGGTACAAAGTCGTTGTCAGCAGAATAGCTGCCCTTCGGTGCTTCATATTCCCCACCGGCCAGGTATGCGGAAAGGGGCAGGAGCTGCATTTCCGCCTGAATGGCGCGAACATTGGGGAGGTCATCTTCGCCGGAAAGAACCGTTCTGGTGATGGACCAGGCCAGAGCGGTGGGAACGTCAACACGGGTTACGCCATCCGGCAATTCGCCCTCCCAGGAGGACAGCGTGATGGCATAGGTGCCAGCCTGATCCAGCACTGCAGGGGTATTGGTCCAGGCATCCAGCACCTGAACCTTGCAGAAGCGTCCTGCCTCAGGAAGCACATAGATGATCGGTTCCTCGCTAAGATCGTACCATACCTGTGTATAGATGGTATCAACGTTGGGAGATACCACATCCCGATAGCTTGCGGTGGCCAGTGCCTTGTTGTGGATAAACTGGTTGACAGGCGACTTTCCGGTAATGACTTCCTCCGTGTTTGTAGCAACGGCTTTGGAAGCATCCATCAGAACCAGCGGCAGCGCATAAATGTAAGCTTCCCGGATGGTATCCCACACATCCACCGTTTCCGAAGCAGCAGCTTCCGTTGTCGGCTCGGTCTGTACTGTATTGGCGGGCGGCTGGGTAATTTCAACCGGCTTTTGCGGTGCTTCGCTTACAGCCCCACCTGCGCAGCCGGACAGCAGCATACACAGGCAAAGCATCAGCGCCAAATATTTTTTCATGTTTCTTTCCTCTGTTAAGGCTCAATAATGTTGAAATATCTGTAATCATTCAGAACGGTTACCGCATCCATGAGCTTTTCCAAGCAGGTTTCATCTCCGTCCTGCGTAATCAAAACTGCAACTGCATCCGAATTCTTCTGCACAACAGACAGCAGCCCCATGCGGTTGGTCGTCCACGTCACATCGGCATTCTCTGCTTTTGCATTCACCTGATACAGCAGAACACCGTTTACAACCCGGAGCACATAAGAGCCGGTGGGAAGAACCACATTGGCCGTGAAGGTCAGGTCAGAGACCTTTTCCGTATCCACCAGAATACCGAGATAATCAAAGATCATCTCCGGTGTCATGTGTGCGATGGCATCTGCAGAACCGGCAGCACGTGTAGCGGGATCTGTATTGGTTCCGTTTCTAAGTTCATCTGCTGCACACAGGTAAGCATTTCTCCACGGACCGGATTCTGCCTGGTAGCCCAGCTGCTCCAGTGCATCTGCACAAAGATACCGAGCCTCTGTGTTAGATGGATCATCATATACCAGCATGTTTGTAATCTGTGCTACCCACTGGTATTCACCGTTTTCAAAATCCGCTTTTGCGTTTTCCAGAACAGCATCCGCGTCTCCCAGATAAGACATCATTTTCTTTGCATAGTCTGTTGGTGTAAGTTCTGCAAGATGGATCGGATTTCCATCATACCAGCCCATGTATTTCTGATAAACAGCTTTGGAGTTGTGAGCAACGGTACCGTAATACTGGCGTGTATACCATACTTTTTCCAGTTCTTCCGGAAGTTTGATCATGTTTGCAATCTCTGTTTCTGTATATCCTTCATTAATATAAAGCAATGTCTGATCATTGATAAAC
>JAZQQD010000070.1:0-13432 GCA_045628895.1 Faecousia sp. | reverse complement strand
CACCGGGCAGTTGCATTTTATGGGTTCGAGCCCGGCGCGCACCAAAAATAAAAGCACCACCCCAATCGGGGTGGTGCTTTTATTTGGTGCCGCTAACCGGGCTCGAACCGGTACGGTTTTAAGGCCGAGGGATTTTAAGTCCCTTGTGTCTACCAATTCCACCATAGCGGCAGGTAGAGTTATGATAGCACAACCCAACGGAAAAATCAAGTCTTACAGCTGATCCAGATTCAGACTAAAAGCGGGCAAACACTCCCGGATAAACCAGGAAAGCTCCGGAAGTTCCAGCTTCTCCAGGGCATCCATGGTCTGCTTTGCTGCGGAATCAAACTCAGTATTGCCGGCCTTCTGCTCTTCCACGCACTTGATATAGGCGGAAAGCTTATCCGCAGCCTTCACGATCTCGTTGACGGAAGCATCAGATTCCAGCACATAGGCTTCATAGCTGCTGCGAAGCTCCTGAGGCAGCATATCCAAAAGCTTGTTCCCGGCGATATGCTCCACCTGCTTATAGGCTGCGCGGATATCCGAGTTATAATACTTGATAGGGGTAGGCAGGTCACCGGTGAGGATCTCGGAAGTATCGTGGTATAGGGCAGCCACAGCACACTTGTCGGGATCCGGGCCATCCATATGCAGGATATCCCGGCGAATCAGCGCCAGAGCATGGGCCAGCACTGCCACCTGGTGGCTGTGCTCCTGGATATTTTCTGAAAAAGTATTGCGCATCAGACCCCAACGGGTGATATAGCGCATTCTGCCCAGCAGGGCATAAAATTCATTTGCCATGATTACACACTTTCTATGGTTTTGAGAAGATCTTGAGGGTATTCGCAGAAATAGTTTCCGCCGGCATTTTCCAGCACATCCCGATCCCGGAAGCCCCAGAGGACGCTTACGCAGGGGAAATTACCGTTTTTGGCAGTGACAATATCCACTTCGCTGTCCCCTACATAAATGCAGGCATCCACACCAATGGTCTTCATTGCTGCGTAGATCATATCCGGAGACGGCTTGCGCTGAATCTCCGGTGTTTCTCCCAAAGCATATACGCCGGGGAAATGCCGGGCGCACAGGGTCTTCACTGCGGCATCCGGTTTATTGGACACGATGGCCACGGGATACTTTTCCCGAATATTTGCAAGGGTATCGGCAATCCCGGCATAGGGTGCCGTATGATCCTGGCAATGCGCACCGTAATGGGTTTTATACCATGCCAGCACATCCTGCACATTTTCGGTCCCTTCCGGGCAGGAAAGGGTGATCTGCCGCAGAGCGCCGTTGCCCACGAAGCTGCGGAGCTCTTCCCTGCTGCGGGCAGGATAGCCAAAATGCTCCAGGGCAGCATTGGTGGAAAGATGCAGATCATCCAGGGTATCCAGCAGAGTGCCGTCCAAATCAAAAATAATTCCGGTTTTCATTGGGCATCTCCATTTTCTTCCGGCGGATATCCTCGCCGGCAAACATCAGCACCGTGTAATCGCCATACAGCCGGGAGGCAACCTGCTCGGAATAACGGCGGGACAGATCCTCAAAGGTGAAGTTGGTAGAGATCACCGTGGGCTTCCGCTCCAGAATTCGATCGTTGATGAGAGAATACATGGAAGCCGTCACGAACTGGCTCATCATTTCCGTGCCCAGATCATCCAGCACCAGAAGATCACTTCCCAGGATTCGCTCCACCTCGGCCTTGGCTTCCTCGTTCTGGGAAAATCTTGCCTTTTCCAGCTTGTTGAAGAGGTGGGGGGCGCTTTCATAGGCGACCCGGTAGCCTTTTTCCGCCACGGCCTTGGCAATGCAGACGGAAAGATAGGTCTTGCCCAGTCCGGTTGCGCCTACAAACAGGAGGTTTCCGGAATTCATAGAGAAATTCCCGGCATAGTTCTGGCATTTCTGGAAATTCCGCTCCATAATCGCCCGGGGGCTGGCACCGAAACGGCGGTCCACCGCATCGGGATAATAGCTCAGGCGGAACTGAGAGAAGCTTTCCGGGCCACCGGCAATGGCACCCAGAGACTTGCGGAGCGTTTTCCGCTGCTCCTGTCGGCACAGCTCGGACAGGCACTCGCACATGGTGTTGCCCATATAGCCGGTGCCGCCGCACTTGTCGCAGATGGGGCTGTCATCCAGGAAACCTTCCTCAAAATACTCATCAGCCAGTCTTGCCCGCTCCTGCTGAAGGGAAAGATTCTGCCGCTTCACCTGCTCCATATGCTCCCTGGCATCCAGCCCCTGCTCAAAAATCAGCTGGGCAGCTGCTGCCATGGAATGGCGCAGGGCGATATCAATTTCCCGGATTCGGGGTACCCGGGCATAAGCCTGCTCCAGATGAGCGCGATTCTCCGACTCCCGGTCTGCCCGAGCTTCCGCAAGGCGCTGTCTCGCCCGCTCTACGATTTCGCTGCTATAGGCCATGGCTTATCCCTCCTGCAATGTACGGCGAATGGCATTGAGCTCTGCTTCGCCCATATATCCCGATGCGCCCTTGGCGGTATCGGGTTTTTCTTCCAGCTTGTCGCCGTTATGTATGCCGGCCTCATGCCAGCGAATAAGAATCTTATTCATGTAAGCCCACTTGAGACTGCCGGTATTCATCACCGTGCGCTCGTAGGCCATTTCCAGAGCCTTCCGGTCAAAGCCCATGTCCAGCCAGCTTTCCATATACCGCTCCTCCCCTGCCGTGGGCGTTCTGCCGCTGATCTGCAGGATAGAAAGGAGCTGACCTCTGCGGCTGCGCTTGGCATTCTGCCGCTGGATATAGGCTGTGGCTTCCTCCATGGTATCGATGCCGTGCTCTGCCCAGAAATAGGCTTCCTTCTCAACGGATCGCAGAGAGGGTGCCCGGAGCTTGCCCTGCACTCTGGCCTGCTCCTTGCAGTAGCACACCAGCAGAGAGATCACATCCTCGGGAAGGCCCAGATAATGGGTAAAGCCCAGGACGATCTTCAGATCCTCGGTGTTGAGCGGTCTGCCCAAGGTGCGCTGCAGTTCTCCCCGAAGCAGGTCAAAGCTGCGGCTGCGATGAATCTCATTCAGCACATCCTGCTCGGTATAACGGGGAGGTTCTCCCAGGACGGCTCCGGACTTCTCTTCCTCATTCCACAGGCCCAGCTGACGCAGGACTGCCAGGGCGCAATCCTTGCGGGAGCGTCCCAGCTGCAATTCCCGCTCCGCCTCGGAGATTGGATTGCCGCATTTTAAATATAGGTACAGTAAGGCTGCATCACTGCTGCCGGACAGCAGTAGTTTCTGGGCATCCGAACCGGTTATGGTCACATTCTCTGTCTTCATAGTGAAACCTCACAAGGGCATAGTCTCCAATTTATTGTATTATAGCACAAGGATTTCCAAGGTACAACAAAAAATCCTCCTTTTCTTTCCCATTATACGCCATGTTTTGTGGAATATATTTCCCTATTTAGAAAAAAGCACCTCCGGAAACATAATTTCCGGAGGTGTTGCCTATACTATGTACAGGCAGGCGGTTCCTTGCCTGCCATCATCGTATCACACCGATGCGCTCCTCGGCGATACACTTGACAAAGGCATGTAACAGTCTTTAAATTTATCGTCATAAATTTCTTTTCTGTTTCACGCTTCGTCCATTCCTAGCTTACCCCGTGGGCGCAGAAATATACGGAGGAAAATCATGGAAAACTTTCTTTTGCTGCTGATCCCGGTGATCGGGATTGCGTTTCTCATCCGCATTATGATCACCCCCATGAAGCTGGCCTGGCGGATCCTGGCCGGGTGCGTATGCGGTTTTTTATGCCTGTGGCTTCTGAATCTCATTGCAGGATTCACGGGATTTCTCTTCCCTGTGAATCCTGTTACCGTTGCGGTCACCGGATTTCTGGGCATCCCGGGAATTCTGCTGCTGATCCTTGCCCAGTTGGTATTATGAAAAACTTCCCCATTTTTACAGCAGAAAAATACCCGTCAGGGGGGCGTGTTTTCCCTCCGACGGGTATTTTGTTCTGTGTGGGATTGGGAGTTCGTTAGAGGATTACATGGAGCTGTCAAACAAGGTCTTATCCATCACAAAATCAAAAGTTTTTTCAAAAAGCAACTCCGTTATATTGCCGTTTTCCGACGTGTAGTAACCTTCGTATCGAAGCGTAGTTTTTCCGTCTGCAATTTCGCCCGATACCGTAATGTGGTAAGGCCCATTGGGGAGATTCCCATAGATCGCATTATAGGATTCCATATTCCAGTTCTGCAGTTCTTCCAATTGCTTTGATACTTTTTTTGCCATGGGAATGACATCATTTTCTCCATAGGCAACCAGAATTGTCTCAAGATATTTGTCTTCCGTCGAATTTCCGGGGACTGCCCGGCCAATGTCCACTCTCGGATACATGGCTGAACGGAGATACCATCCACCGTAGGCGAACACTACCAGCAACAGGATCAACAGCGGAATCATCGCTTTTTTCTTCATCTTGACACCTTCCTTTTTTGATCAGGTGAAACGAAATCTGCTCGCATCAGAAGCAAGCCGTTCTATATGCCCAAAGTTTAAGACAAGCTTCTTATTTCTCTACAGTTACAAACGCCTTGGTCTCATGGTTTTCAGACCACAGGTAGGCATCTGCGGAAGAGGAGCAGCGGATATCCACCTTCAGCATCCGCAGGACACAGGTCTGCAGCACACCCAGGGGGATTCTGCCGTCCTGCACGCCGGCAATGATATCCGTCACATTGGGCTCACAGCCGGGCATCTGCAGATCGTTGCCTGCCAGGATGCAGCCTACGGAGGAGGAGCAGGGGTACTTGGGGTTGGGCTTGGCGAACATGGGTGCCAGAGCCTCAATGGAGGTACACCAGTCCGTCATGACATAACCGGCAAAGCCCATCTCATCCCGGGCATAATCGGTGATGGCATCATAGCTGTTGGCGGCATGGATGCCGTTGATCAGGTTGTAGCTGGTCATGATGGTCATAGGCTGGGCAGCCTGCATGGCAACACCGAAGTTCCGCAGATAGATCTCGCGGAGTGCACGCTCATGGATATGGGCATTGATGAACATACGGTTGTCCTCCTGGTTATTGGCCAGGAAGTGCTTGATGCTGGTACCGATACCCTTGTGGCTCTGGGCACCCAGCACATCGGAAGCGGCGCACAGGCCGGACAGCAGCGGATCCTCGGAGAAATACTCGAAGTTGCGGCCGCACAGGGGGTTCCGATGAATATTCATACCGGGAGCCAGCCAGATCTGAACGCCGAAGCGCTCCAGCTCGGCACCCACGATATCGCCCATGGAACGGATCAGGTCCATATCCCAGGAGGATGCCATGAGGGTGGCGATGGGAATGGCGGTGCAATACTGATAGTAGTCGGTCTCATCCGGCTGCTTCTCGGGAACGCCATCCACCACCTTATCGAAATTCTGGGCGCTGAAGGTCATTTCTCCCTTCTCGTTGACACGGAAATGGGAGGTCAGACGCAGGCCGGCAGGGCCATCCGCATTGGTCATGGTGCCGATTCCTCTGGGAGCCAGCTGCATAGAGGTATCGCCTGCAGCGCCAACTACCCGACGGGCAGCAGCACCCACGGCAGAACCCACACCGGTACGGGAGGTACCGACACAGAAATCTGCCATTTCTTCCACAGTAAGCTGAGAAACCAGATCCTCCAGTGTGTATTTACCTGCCTTCACATCTGCAAGGGTGATGACCGCATCGGTATCCGGCTTGGCAAAGGGAGCAGGCTCCGTGCTGTAAACAGTCTTTTCACAGGGAACCTTGGCAGCAGAAAGGGCAATAACAGGAGCGTTCTGCTTTTCCTCAGCTTCTCCCTCATAGGTATAGGGAACAGCCCCCTTGCTGGTGATTTCTTCAAAATCACGGTCAATGGCAAAGATATTCTTGACCTGCTTGGTAACGGCGGTTGCATCCAGGCAGAGGGCAGCAGCGATATGGGTATTGCGGCTGGAATTGCCCACCCGGATATAATAGGTGCCGGCTTCCAGCACATAGGCGGCATTACGCGGATCGTAGCTTTCCAGATTCCGCAGGGGGAAGCTGATCTTCAGGGTCTGGGACTGGCCGGGTGCCAGGTCATCGGTCTTGCCGAAGCCGCAGAGCACCTGCATGGGCTTTTCCAGAGTGCCGGCAGGAGCAGAGCCATAGATCTGGACGACTTCCTTGCCGTGATACTCGGTGCCGCTATTCGTAACCTTTACTTCCACGGTGACATTTTCCTCATCGGCAGTCACGCCAAGGGTCTCCATAGCGAAGTCGGTATAGTTCTTACCGTAGCCGAAGGGATAGAGGGGAGCAACGCCGAAGGTATCGAAATAACGATAGCCGACGAAGATGCCATCCTTATAGTACTCATCGTCCCAGTTGCCGTTGTTATGGCTAAACTCTGCAGAAGAAGGATAGTCCTCATAAGCCATGGCCCAGGTATCTGCCAGACGGCCGGAGGGAATGGATTTGCCCAGCAGCACATCAGCAACCACATAGCCGCCCACATTGCCGCTCTGGCAAATGAAGAGAATGGCGGAAACGCCGGGAATCTCCCGAATGGTCTGGACATTGAGGACACCGCCCACATTCAGAAGGACAATAACGTTCTTGTAGTTCTCACCCAGGGTCTTCAGATTCTCCACTTCCTGGGGCAGCAGCTGATAGTCACCGGGGATATTGGAGCGGTCAGCACCCTCACCGGAGTTACGGGCAAGGACATAGATGGCCGTATCGGTATTGGAGGCATGGATCTGCTCAGCGGTAATGGGTGCCAGAGCAACGGGCAGGAAATGCTCGTCCATCATGACCGCGCCCAGAGATTTGCCCTCGTCCTTAGCACGCTGCTGGACATGGGCAAGGAAGGCATTATGCTCATCCGCTGCCGCAGTCGTCTGGGCATCCAGCCAGGATTTGGTGGTAACGGTAAAGCCAGCTGCCTCCAGTCCCTGCTCCACATTGACAACGAACCGGGAATTGACATCGCCGGAACCGGTGCCGCCCTTGACGGTCTGGCGGGCGCCATTTCCGTAAAGGGCAACATTGCCCACCTTTTTCAGCGGGAGAACGCCGTTATTTTCCAAAAGAACCATACATTCGCCGGCCTTGGAGCGAACATAATCCATATGTGCCTGCTCTTCCGGGGTAATTTCCGGAGAGGTGGCAGCGAGAAATTTCTGCATTTGAAACACCCTTTCCATAGTAATCGATAGTATCATTGTATCACGGCTTATCATAGGGTACAAGTAAGAAATAGGATAAGAATTTTGAAAATGTATCAGAAATACATAACCTCATATTTTCTGATTGCGTAGGGGCGAGCAGTGCCCGCCCACACAGAACGCACATGGAATACAAAAAACCAATATGAAATCGTATATCCTACGAATTTGCCTAAATCAATCCTAAAATATCTGTTTTTCCTGCCTGGCGGATGATATCCGCCCCTACGGTGATGGTTCTTTTGGCTCGGTGGAAATTCAAAGGTATGCGGGCGTGCAATGCACGCCCCTACGATGAATGACTGCAGTTACATAAAAACGGCCTCCCTTTCGGGAGGCCGCTGCGGTTTATTCGATCACGATGCCCTTCTCGGTTCTGCGGAACTTCTTGACGAAATTCCAGGCAAAGTTATTGGTGAAGGAGCGGATCTCGTGAGCATGCTTGGTAACGCCCAGCAGGCAGGTATAGCAGTTTCCGTCCTTGCTGTCGAAGTAGTGGCAGGTGTAAACGCTCTCGGGGAAAGCATCATCATGCAGAATTTCCACACGATCGCCGGGAACACCGAACTGGCGCTCTTCCCAGGAATCCTTCTCCTCCAGCTTTACATCATAAGCCTTCTTCCAATCGTTGACCTTGGCAACATACTGCAGGCGCTGGATGGCGCGCTCATGGTGCATGGGCAGCTCTACACCGAAGGAGTCCTCGCCGCCGATGTAGAAAAGGGGCACCATGGTGCTCTCATTGACCTTTTCGGTCTGAGTGGCGAAGCAGTTATGGCCCACATAGTCAATGGCATCCATGGGCAGCAGAGCTGCAAAGAGCTCGGGGCACTGCTCATACAGATCCCAGCTCTTGATGCCGCCCATAGAGAAGCCGGTGGCATAGATCTTGCCGGAATCGATGGAGTACTCCTTCTTCAGGTGCTCGATAAGGGCAGCCACTTCCTTGGCGGAAACTGCCAGATGCATTTCCACAGCCACGGTCAGGAAGCCTTCCCGCTGGCCGATCTCGGGCCATTCGGCGATGGATGCGGTGGCATAGGCGGAGTCTCCGCCGCCATGGAACACCAGCATCAGAGGCACGTTGCCGTTCTTCACGTCCAGATTCTTGTCATAGAAGGCAACATAGCCAACCTTATGCTCGGTAATGCGCATGAAGGGGCTTCTTCTGGCGAACATGGCATTGTCATCGGAGATGGGCAGCATGACCGATTCCGCCTTCTCCACGATGCCCTCGGCTTCATAGTTATAGGCCTTGACGATCTTGCCCTGCCAACGGCGGTAATTGCCCACCACATTTGTAAAGTCTGCGGGCAGATCCTGCTCCTCTTCCTCCACGACCTCCAGGCAGAAAGCCTTCAGAATCTCGTTATACTCCTCGCTGTTGCCCACGGAAACCACATGAATATCGTTCTTCTCAGGCTCGGGCATAACATTGCCATTGACCAGCGTGCAGCAGACCATGGTGAGGTCTGCTCTACCCAGATCGCCCAGCACGGTGGAACCGGCAACAGGCTTGAGGTAATTGGTTGCCACGTAGTCGGCACCGGTACCGAAGGCATAGACATACATACGGACGCAGGAACCCAGAATATTGTAGTTCTCCACATCGGGAATGGCGTTATTCTTCATAATGGCCAGGCCATTGCGGAAATTGGACTGAGCGATGCCCAGGTTGGCAGTCACAGCCTCATAGGCACCCTTCTCTTCACCGGTCCAGTCGTTGCCCTTGGGATTGACGAAAACAATGCCGGTGCCGTTCTTCCGGGAAATGGCAGTAAGGCCGTTATCTGCAGCAAACCGAACCATATCCTCCATATCCATCTTCTCATCCGGGAAAACAACCATGGTGGGGCCGGTGAAACCATAGTTAATGAGGTTGGACTGGATCTCGTTGGCGGGCATGTACAGAGTCGTTTCAAAGCCGCCCAGCGTGAACTGATGGATGACACTGCCGTCCTCAAAGGTCTTTGTCAGGTTAATTCTGGAAAACATTTTTTCTCCCCCTAAAATATCATTTCAGTTTTTAAACCATTTTTCAAAAATTGCTCTGCCCATCTTGGTGCCGCCGGCCCAGTTGGGATGGACGCCGTCGCCCAGGTGCATACCGGCCTGCATTCTGTGGGTATCGTCGGGATCCCGCATAATAGCATCCAGATCCAGGATGTCATCCCCCACCTTGCCGCTGCGGATCAGATCGTTATAGGCGCAGCGAATGGCCTCGGCCTGGTCGCGCCAGGGAGAACCAAAAGCGCCGAAGGGCGTAATGGTGGTGATATACACCTTGGCACCAATGGCATGAGCTTCGTCGGTGACCTGCTTCAGCGCAGCATAGATATCCTCTGCGGTGGGGACGGAATCCTCACGGAACACGATACTGTGAGAGCAGTCATTGACACCGATCATGATGAACACGATATCGGGATTGGCCTCCTCCAGAACATCCTCGCGGAAACGATCCTTGCCGGCGATGCCGAACTGATGTCCGCCGCCGGGGAAGGGACTGGCAGGATAGGTCTTCTGCAGGCGGTTGCCGGCAATGCCGCCGTTCATGACAGCGTACTTACCGGGCTGATTGCGGTACAGCTCCGAAATAAAGGGATCGGAGACAAAGGACATATGGGTGATGGAGTCACCGAACATGGCAATCAGTTTGGTATCATCGGAGGTATGGACGCAGATTGCGGACAGGCCGATGACATAGTGGCAGGGATAGGGATCCTTAGCCAGCACCGGGCAGATGGTGGTCTTCATGGTGAAGCCCAGAGCCTCGGTCTTGGTAAAGTCGCCGGACTGGTGGCTCACCTGCCAGGACTGGAAGGTACTGGTAGTACAGACGGAGCGATAGGTGAATTTCTCGCCGAAGTACATGGTAACGACGAAATCATCCTCGCAGGTAACGGCCTGGGGAATCTCGTCGGAGTACACCTGGGTATCCGGTGCCAGCGTAATGGTCTCGCTGCCGTTCAGAGTGACCATCACCTTGGGACTCAGCTTGCCGGTTACCCGGTTGCGAACCTGCAGAGCCACATGCTCCACAGTCATGGGAACATCGTTATACTTGTTGCACAGGCGCAGCTTCACCTTGTCGCCGGCGATATTATTGGTAAAAATTGCGGTCTGGGTCACATTCTCCAGCACGCCCATTTCCTGGTTATAGTCAATGGGCACATACCGCCAGGAGGGAATCCATTTGCTCATAACGATCAAGCCTTTCTTTAGATATAGTCGAAGGGATCCTTGGCATCCACAAAGGTAACGGGGATACCGTTCAGGAAGGGTGCCATCCACTCGCCCAGATACTTCATGCCGCCTTCTTCACTGCGCTCATGGCCCAGGATCAGCATAGCACGGTCATAGCCTAAGTGGTTCATTTCCTTAATATAAGGTGCCGTCAGCAGCTCCATGATCTCACCGCAGACGATGACCTGCAGATCCCGAGCCTCCATAATTTTCAGAGGATTGAAGGGATCACCCAAGCCCTGACTGCCGCCGCCCACGAGTAAGCCGATGCGGCGCACCTTCATTTCCGGATCACCTACAATGCGGACACCGTTCATATGGAGCTTTTCTTTGAAGAACTCGCACAGCTCCCGCAGGGTGGTCTCGGGCACTTCATAGCAGCCGCCGAATCGGGCAAAGGGATTGCCCTCCTCGGGAACCATGTAGTTTTCCTCCCAGCCCAGTTCTTTTTCCATGCCGCGATAAATGCCATCTTTATCAGTCTCGGCGTGCATATGGTCATGGAAGCGCCAGATGTTGATATGATTCTCTTCAATGAGCTTCTTTTTGGCAAAATACACGGGGTTATTTTTCAGGAAGGGATCGTTGCTGGGGAAGCGGGATTCAAAAAACAGGGTAGGCTCGTGGGTAATAATAAGGTTGGCACCCAACTCCACTGCCTTTTCCAACACCTCCAGCGTCACCATAAAGGTGGAAACGATACCGGTAACCTCCGCATCGAAACTGCCCTGAACAAGCTGATCACAGGTATGCTCAGCAGGAATATGGGCACCGGTTTTGGCCAGAATGGCCTCAGCAATTTCTTTTACAGTCATTTTTCTGCTCCTTATGTAAAAAGTGTCATTCCGAGCCAGTGCGCACACTGGCGTGGGAATCGCAATAAAGTACCATCTGCGTACCATACCTGCGATTGCCACGGAAGCCGGCGACACTGGCTCGTAATGACAGTTCTTTATTAAATCTTTGCCAGTGCGCCCAGACGGATGGGAGAAACCTTCTCGGCAGAGGAGAGCTTCTTCCAGAAGTAGGCATACTTCTCCTGCTCCTCGGAAGTTAACATGTGGGCATTGTTGCCCAGATCCATGATGTCAAACTCGCCTTCGTACTTCTTCCATTCGGGAGTACCGTCACCGTTGGGATCACCGGTAGCAGCAAAGTTATACCAGTAGCCCTGGATCAGCTCCATGAAGTCATAGTCGGCGCCAACCCAATGGTAATCAAAGAAGGGATTCCGCTCGCCCTTATCCACACGACCGAAGACATAGGGCATCTCGGCACAGTGGGGAGAACCGGCAGCATGACCGCGCTCGGTCTCATTTTCTTTGGTCATGAGCCAAATGTGGGCATTGCCGCCCTTCTTGTTGACCAGAGATGCCAGCTTGGCAGAGCCCATGAGCATGATGTCAGAGGAGATGGTAGAAGCAGCCTTGGCAGCCTCAACAGGATTGGTGGCAGGATACCATTTCTTCATGTTCTCCACATTGTCGGGGAAGGCTTCCTCCAGATACTTGTGGAAATCCTCAACAGGCAGTCCCTGAGGACCGGCCACCGGGAACTCCTGAGAGCAGGAGCCCATGAGCACATCGAAGTCATTGAACTTCAGTCCATCCATCCAGTCCTGATAGCTTTCCGGCAGGAACTGACCGTCCACGCAGAAAGAGAAGCCCTGATGGAAGGGAGTCTTTTCATACACATCAAACAGATCCCATGCATCGCGCTCACGCAGCTCTTCGATGTTCTTGCAGTCAACCTTCTCCAGGAAGGCAACGCCACGCTCTTCCATGGTTGCCAGAGGCTGGGGCTGCATGAATCCCCAGTAGATGGGGCCGGACTCGATGGAGACTCTCTGAATGAGACCCTTCATGAGAGGAGATGCATGGAGCGCACCGGTAGCAGCAGCGCCGCCGGACTGACCGGCAACGGTGATGCGGTCGGGATCGCCGCCGAACTGAGCGATGTTATCCTTCACCCACTGGCAGGCAGCCTTCATATCATACAGAGCATAGTTACCGGAGGTGCCATTGCCTTCCTTGGTCAGCTCAGGGTGTGCGAAGAAGCCAAAGAAGCCCAGACGATAGTTGATGGTAACTACGATGATATCCTTGCGCTTTGCAAAGCCGTCACCGTCGCAGACACATTCCACGCCGGAACCGGCGATCATGCCGCCGCCATGAATCCAAACAAAAACAGGCAGCTTATCCTCTGCAGTTTTGGCGGGAGTCCAAACATTCAGGTACAGGCAATCCTCCTCATACTGGGATCTTGCCAGCAGCTGAGGAACACCGTGAACATTGGCAGGCAGGTTTTCATTATCCATCACATGCTGGATAGCGGCTGCGCTGTACTCCACGGCCTTGCGAACGCCACGCCAACGGCGGGCAGGCTGGGGATGACGGAAACGGAGGTTGCCCACAGGGGGAGCTGCATAGGGAATACCCTTGAAGATTTTCAGGTTGCCCTCGGTATAGCCCTGCAGCCAACCTTCTCTGACCAGCACTTTTGCATTTTCAAAATTGCCCATGATGTCCACTCCTTTACAGATTTTGAATAAATTTCACCAGATCCTCTGCCATGAGCTTATGGCGATGGATATGGGGATGACCAACGGCGCCGGCATCGGGGCCCATTGCCATCATCTTATTATACTTGAGGGTAACGATCTTTTCGTCACCGGTCTCTGCCTTGATCCCGGCAACGATTTCCTTAATATCGTCAAACAGGAAATAGTCCATGCAGCCCAGAGCGCAGATAATGGTGGTATCAGGGCCGTTGAGAGCGCGGATATTCTTCACAAATGCGGTGTAATGCTCGATGACCCGCTTGTACTGACCTTCCTTGTCCGGGGAGAAATAAATCTGGTTGGCATCGTTGGTGCCCAGATTCAGTACAACATACTTTGCAGGCTTGGCACCGAAGTCATAGGGAGTATAGGTTTCCGGACGCTTGCCTTCGTACTTTTCGCCCAGCTTATCCTCGATGACCCGGTCCGTATAGGGATA
>JAZQQD010000069.1:0-6282 GCA_045628895.1 Faecousia sp. | reverse complement strand
CCCTGTGCAAAGCAGTCGGTGCCGACGAGCTTGCCCAGCATCTGATGGATAGCTTCGGCGGTCTTTCTCCCCTGGTTTGCCGGGAAGCTGCCCTCTTTGCCGCCGGACGCACCGATGCCAGACGGGAAAATATGGATGCCGATGCCGTGGGCAGGAAGCTCTACCTTTTCTTCACCGAGCATCTGAACCATCCCACTCCCTGCTACACCGCCCTCTTCGACGGCACCCCGAAGGCCTTCGCCTTCTGCCCTCTGCAGCAGTACGGCAGCTACTTTGAAGCAGAAAGCTTTTCCGCCCTGCTGGACAGCTATTATACCGTAAGAGATCGGAAGGATGCCATTCGACAGAAGAGTACCGCCATCCGCAAGACCGTGAATAACGCCATCTCCCGCATCACGAGAAAGCTTGCCATTCAGGAAAAGGAACTTTTAAACACCCTGGATCGGGAGCGGACACGGCAGCTGGGTGACATCGTCACCGCCAATATCCATAAAATCGTCAAGGGTCAGACCTTCATCGAGTGCGAGGACTTTTACGACGAGGATATGAAGATGATCCAGATTCCCATTTCCCCCATTCTTTCCCCCCAGCAGAATGCCGCCAAATTCTACAAGGACTACACCCGGATGAAAAACGCGGAAAAAGAGCTGACGAAGCAGATGGAGCTGGGCGAAAATGAGCGGGAATACCTGAAAAGCGTAGCCGAAGAGCTGGATCGCGCCGACACGGAGCAGGAGCTGGAGGAGATCCGGCAGGAGCTGATTTCTCAAAACTACCTCCGGGCGGACAATACCAAGAAGCGGATGAAGCAGGCAAAGTCCGCACCCATGCGGTTCGTCTCCACCGAGGGCATCCCCATTTTCGTGGGCAAGAACAACCGGCAGAATGACGAGCTGACCTTTAAGCTGGCGAGAAAGGACGATATCTGGCTCCATGCCCAGAAGATCCACGGCAGTCACGTCATCATCGCCTGCGCGGGAAAGCCCGTGTCCGATGAGACCATCACGGAAGCTGCCCAGCTGGCCGCCTTCTACAGCGAGGGTGTCCACGGCCAGAACGTGCCGGTGGATGTGACCCCGGTGAAGCAGGTGAAAAAGCCGAACGGCGCAAAACCCGGCATGGTGGTGTACTATACCTACCGGACAGTCATCGTAAATCCGAAATGTGAGATATAAAAAATCAACCATGGCTTTACTTGCCTCCCCCTGCTAGGGGGAGGTGGCAGCGAAGCTGGCGGAGAGGGTTCCTATCTCAACTCTAGTACCATCTAATATAGAATATCTGCACCCTCTCAGTCATTTTGCCCTGAGGGCAAAATGACAGCTCCCCCTAATAGGGGGAGCCAAGATAAAGGATCTATTTAACCCCCGAGGAAACGGATGTTTCCTCGCTTTTTTTATTCGATTCCGTTGATGCGTTCGATGACCCGCTCCGATGCGTACTTTAGATCCTCATACTGCTCCGGGGTGCCGCAGTCGATATACTGGCTGTCAAAGGCCCGGAGGGCGTTGCTCAGCCGCAGGATCCGGGTCTCCGCGTCTCCCTGGAACATACACACGGGGGTAAAGCTGTAGTTCGAAAGCTCCACCTTGCCGTTGCGGTTGTCCTTGGTGATCTCCAGATCCAGAATGATGGAGTAGTTGGTGCCTGCCCGGGTGCCGTCACCGGCGAAATCGCCCAGACTGAACACCGTCAGGGTTCCGTCATCCTCGTCCTTTTTCATCTGCTGCACATAGTGGGAATGGGTGCCGATGATCACATCCGCTCCGTTTTCCTTCAGCAGGTTTTCGATCCGCTTCTGGCTGGGGCTGATCTGGTCGTTGTACTCGCTGCCCCAATGCACCAGGGCGATGGTCATATCCGGGGACTGGCTGCGCACATTTCCCATGACCTCTTCGATGCCCGCGGTATTCACATTGCGGTAGGTGGTGGCGTAGTCGGTGTACAAAAGGTTTACGCAGTCCTCGCTGCCGGCGGGCAGACCCATGCCGTCCATGCCCTTGGTAAAGGCCACGAAGGCAACCTTGACCCCTTCGATATCCACCAGGGTGTAGCCCCCGGACTTCTTAAATTCCTTGGTGCTGCGGAAGGTGCCTACCCCCTCCAGACCTGCGGCTTCCACCGCATCCAGGGTGGAGCTTAAGCCCAGCAGGCCGTTCTTGATGGAGCAGGAGTTTGCCAGCTGCACCATGTCCACACCCGCCCGGCGCAGGGCCGTAAGGATGCTGGCAGGAGCCGAGGCATTTTCCGAGCCGTAGGGTTCGCCGTAGACATTGCCCTCGAAATTCACCAGGGCATAATCTGCCGAGGAAAAAACCGAGGCCACATCCAGAAACAGGTTGGTAAAGTCTAAGCTCTGGCCGCCGGCCTCCACCACCCGGTCGGTGATATTCAGGTCACCTGCCGCGGCGATATGGATGACGGTCTTCTCCGGAACATCCTTTCGGGTGGGCTGAGTAGCCGCGTTAGAAGCTGCTGCCGTGGGTTTTTCTGTATTGATATCCGGGAGCTTGTCCTGGCCGAAGATGACACCGGCGCACAGCACCAGCACCACCACGGCGGCAACGAGACCGAGGAGCACATTTCTGCGCTGACGCTTTGCCTCACGCTCCCGCTTTTCTCTCATTTTTCGGCGGTATTCCGCTCTGTCTTCCTGCATAAGTTCCCTCCATGGGTATACTTCGGGGACATTATACAATATTTTTCCCGCTTTCTCAAGAGGGTATTTTTTCCGGAACAGGAAAGGATAGAGAGGGTTCCCCCTTGCCTCCCCCTGCTAGGGGGAGGTGGCAAAATCGAGGTACGAGATTTTGACGGAGAGGGTTCCCATCTCAAATCAAGTACCATCTATAATAGAACATGTGCACCCTCCCAGACAGCTGCGCTGACCGCTCCCCCTATTAGGGGGAGCCAAGGGTGCTGTGCGGAGCAGGGCAAGGTTATTTTTTCGCTTATGCCTTGAAATGAGAAAAAAAATATGCTAAAATATGCTATCAAACTATGCAAAGGAGGAAACAAATGAAAAAATTCAGGCTCTTTTTCCTGGTTTTGGCTCTTGTGCTGTGCCTTGCCATTCCGGCAAATGCCGTCAGCGCTGCCACCGATGTCCAGAGCTTTACCACCGTTTCCTCCGACGGTACCGCCAGCGTCACCATCAACCTGACAGTGCGGATGGAGCAGGGCGACAGCAGCCTGGTGTTCCCCCTGCCGAAAAACGCCACCTCCGCTTCCGTCAACGGCAGCAGCTACCACATCTCCGAATCCGGCGGCGTGAAATACGTCTCCATTTCCAAGGCCACCGGCGGTATGCCCGGTACCTTCTCCATGAGCATCCACTACACCCTGGAGAACGTCCTGTCCTTCGGCAAGAACAACATCCTCCTTGCCACCATCCCCGTCCTCTCCGGTTTTTCCTATCCCACGGAATACGCGGAATTTTCCATTATTTTTCCCGGTGAAATCACGGGAATTCCCACCTTCTCCAGCCTTTATCTGCAGTCCGCCATGGACTCCATCATTTCCTATACCATCGACGGCAGCACCTTAAGCGGTGTTGTCACCAAGGAACTGAAGGATCACGATGCCTTCGAGGTTCAGATTCCCGTCAGCACCGAGCAGTTTTCCGAAGCGGCCATTCTGATGGCCGGCGGTACCTGGGTCACCCTGGCCATGATCATCTGCATTGCCCTGGCCCTGCTGCACTGGCTGCTGTTCCTCCGTTGTCTGCCCGTTCTGCCCCAGCGCAAGACCATTGCCCCCATGGATATCACCGCCGGTGATGTGGGCGCGATCCTGGCAGGTCAGGGCAGCGATCTGACCCTCATGGTGCTCTCCTGGGCCCAGATGGGTTACCTGCTCATTGAGACCGATGCCAGAGGCCGAATCCTCATCCGCAAGCGCATGGACATGGGCAACGAACGAAGCCTCAACGAAAACAAGATCTTCCATGCCCTCTTCCGCAAGAAGGACACCGTAGACGGCGGCAGCAAGTCCTATGCCATCCTCTGCCGCAAGGTAGCTTCCTCCCGGAAGGGTGTGGCCCACTTCTTCCATACCTTTGCCGGCAATCCCAAGGTTTTCTGCTGGCTCTGCGCCTTTGCCGCAGGCTTCGCCGGTGTGAACCTGACGAAAGCCATGGTCAAGGACGGCTTCTTCCAGTATTTCTGGGGCGCTCTCATCTGCGCCATGACCCTGCTCTCCGGCAAATCCATCCAAGATCTGACGGGACTGTGGTTCCTTAATAAATGGGACAAAAAACTAACTGCTCTCCTGTCCATTCTCCTGTGGCTCCTGCTGGGCTACCTTTCCGGAGAAATGATCCTCTGCCTTATCATCATCGGTATCGAGCTGCTGGCCGGTATTCTCGGCTGCTACAGTGCCCGGCGAAATGCCGCAGGCCGCCAGCTGACCGCAGAGCTTCTGGGACTGCGGCGGTACCTCTTCCACCTGTCCCGGGAGAACCGGTACATCACCGATAACCCGGACTACTTCTATAAGCTGCTGCCCTTTGCCATGGCTCTGGGCGTGGAGGATCGGCTGGCCAAGGCCTACAGCCGGGTCAGTCTGCCGGAATGCACCTACCTGCTCTACGGCAGCCGGAAGGCTCCCAAAGCAGAGGACTTCGTCAAGAAGGTAAGAGAAATTACCTCCTCCCTGGACGAACGCCAGAAGATGCTCCTGCTGGAGCGGATCCTGGGAAAATAAAACAAGCTTTCGCCGTCACAGAAATGCCTGTGACGGCGATTTTCTTTTATGTTACTCTATACATTTTTCCGAAAACTCTCGCCACAGACCCTCCCAGCGCCCCATAACGAAAATACCCCTTGCAATTCTCAGAATAATGTGTTAAAATTTACGGTGAGAAAATAGGGAAACTCTGCCCATTTTTCAGGCGGTTTCCAAGATACAGAAAGGAGCCACCCTATGCTTTCATCCGCTTATGTCTGGGCAAAGGTTCTGGCATTTATGGAGGAGCGTTTCGGCGCCGTCACCATTTCCGCCTGGTTTGACGATGTGGAAGTGGTGGAGCTGACCGAGGATCGCCTCACCATCTATACCCCCTCGGATTTCCGCCGGGAAGTCATCCGCCAGCGCTGCGTGGAGCCCATCCAGAATGCCATGAAGGAGATCTTCAACTCCGACGTGAAGCTGGAGGTCTACGGCGATAAAGAGCTGGAAGCCTACAAGTCCCGGGGCAAGGCCACCACGGCCATGGATTTTAATCCCCAGTTTACCTTCGACAACTTTGTGGTGGGTCCTTCCAACCGCTTTGCCCACGGTGCCTGCGTCGCCGTGTCCAATACCCCCGGCCAGGTCTACAACCCCCTGTTCCTCTACGGCCCTGCCGGCGTGGGCAAGACCCATCTGCTCTACGCCATCGCCAACGAGATCCGGAAGAAAAACCCGGACGTGAACATCGTGTATATCAAGGGCGACCAGTTCACCAACGAGCTCATTACCGCCATCCAGAACGGCAAGAACATTGAGTTCCGCAGCAAGTACCGGGAAGCAGACCTCTTCCTCATTGACGATATCCAGTTCATTGCAGGCAGAGAATCTACCCAGGAGGAATTCTTCCATACCTTCAATGCTCTCTACGAGGAGCACAAGCAGATCGTTATGACCTCCGACCGGAAGCCTTCCGATATGCTTACCCTGGAAGACCGCTTAAAGACCCGCTTCGAGTGGGGTCTGCTTGCGGACATTCAGCCCCCGGATTATGAAACCAGAATGGCCATTCTGAAGAACAAGAGCAAGAGCCTGGGCCTGGATCTTTCTGACGATGTATGCAACTACATTGCCATCAACATTACCTCCAACGTCCGGCTCATTGAAGGCACCGTGAAGAAGATCATGGCCTACCGGGATCTTTCCAACATGCCTCTGGATCTGCCCAATATTTCCCGGGCAATCTCCGACATGTTCAAGACCGAGGGCAGCGCCGTGCCCACTCCCAGCCTCATCATCAGCCAGGTATGCAAGTTCTACTCCATTGAGGAGAGCGTCCTCCGGGGCACCCTGAAGAACAAGGGCACCGCCGAGGCAAGACAGGTGGCCGTGTACCTCATCCGGAAGCTGACCAATCTCAGCCTGCCCGACATCGGCGCGGAATTCTCCCGGGACCACACCACCATCCTTTATGCCATCCGCAAGGTGGAGGCATCCCTGAAAAAAGGCGATACCTCCCTGCAGAACAACATCCGGGATATTACTGCCAATATCAATTCGTGCCTGTAAGAAAAGGGCTCCCACTTGGCTCCCCCTGTTAGGGGGAGCTGGATT
>JAZQQD010000068.1:0-7003 GCA_045628895.1 Faecousia sp. | reverse complement strand
CGGCAGCGGCATGGGCGGCAGCTCTATGGGCGGTGCCAAAAACAGCTTTATGGAAGATATGTACTAAGCTCAGGGACTCCTGAGCTTACATAATGCTTTCCCAATCCAGAGTCTGGGTGCCATTCTCCTGAATGACCAAGGGAATTCCGATGCCGCCATTGGCACGAACTTGGTCAAACATGGGATTGCCGTCCCGAAGCTTCAGAAAATCCTTGAGGTTCTGCAGATCCTTCTCGAATTCCAGGAATTCATAGGGGATCTTCTTTTCATCCAGGGCTGCCTTCAAGGCAACGCAATCCTTACACAGCAGAGTTCCGTAAAATTTCAGCATAGCAGTTCCTTACAGGATGGTAATATACCGCGCGAGCTTCCGCTGGGCATTCTCCGCAGCAGCCTTGGAAAGAGCTGCAAAATCACGGCTCTCGCCCTGCTGCCAGGCTCCCAGAATTCCGGTGCTGAGGCAAACCGCAGCACCGTGACCCATGCGGTCAAAGGCGTACTGGCAGTTGCTGGCATTTCCTCCGGTGGCATCCATGCCATCCAGCAGCAGAAAAACGGAGGGGAACTGGCTGCGCACGCTGCGGATGCGGTCCGGCGCATTGGCGGCGATCAGACTGCCCACAGGCAGATAAGAGGATTTACCCACCATGCTGCCGCCCAGCCGCTTCACAGATTCCATGACCACCTGGTGTACCACTCGGGTACCCGTAAGCAGGTCCTGGATCTCCGGAGCTGTCTTATTAGAGGTTCTCGTCAGCACAAAAAGTGCCTTTCCCTGCTTCTCACAGTATCTCTGGAAGGGTTTCAGTCCGTCGCTGCCCAGATAAGGGGGCACAACGACCGCATTGCAGGGCCAGCTGATAGCTTCAGACAGCACCGCAGCCGCTACCACCTCTGCACCTGTCGCAGAGGAAAACTCCGGTACATCCAGGAAAACATAGTAGCCCAGATTCTGCGCCAGGGCCAGCACGGACTCCATAGCCGAAATTCCCTTGCTTCCCAGCACGCTGAAAATGCCGCTGTGCACACGGATGGCAGGCACCGTATCCTTCAGCATTTCCAACAGCTCCGTGCAAAAACGCAGGGCAGCTGCTGCCAGATCCGTCTCTTCTCCCAGAATATGGGGCGGGATCTGGGAAAAATCAAAACTCAAATCCAGAACCACAGGACTTTTCATCTTGCGGATTCTGCTCTGCAATACATCAACGGACATGGCGATTTCCCCCTTGGTGTTCCTTTTCTTTGATTATAGCACAATTTTTTCCGGTTGAAAAGAGGCTCCTTTCCTGCTGAGAACATAAGATTCGGGCAAACTAAGAAAGAAAGGAGGCGAAACTATGGAACTGAAAAATTGGGCCATTACTTTGGGTCTTGGTGTTGCTGTAGGTGCGGTTTCTGCAATGATGCTTCCCCGGGAAAGCACCGCCAAACGCATGATCCACCGGGCCGCTGACTCCATGGAGGATTCCATCGAGGGTACTGCCCGGATGATCAGCAGAAAGTGGGATATGTAAAAGAACCCCCCGGTAAAACCGGGGGATTCTTAATTATTCAGCTTCCACAGTTACCTTACCATCCACGATTATTAGATGCATGGTGCTGATGGGATGCTCAAAGGCCTCGGCGATCTTCTCGGAAATGGGATCCTCCACATCCTGCTCAACAGTACGGCGCAGGTTTCTTGCGCCATAAGTCACAGAATATGCCTTTTCCACCAGATATTCCCGGAGGTCCTCTTCCCAGGTCAGGGTATAACCACGGTCAGCAAGCACGGTCTTCAGCTCGGCAAGCATGATATCCGCGATGCCCAGGAAATTCTCCTTGGAAAGATGATTGAAGGTAATAATCTCATCCACACGGTTGATAAACTCGGGACGCAGGAACTCCTGCAAAGCCCGCATGGTCTTTTCCTTGACGATCTGGTTATCGGTACGGCCAAAGCCCATGCTGCCTACCCGGCCCTCAGAGCCGGCATTGGAGGTCATGACAATGATGGTATTCTCAAAATTCACCACTCTGCCCTGGGCATCGGTGATTCTGCCTTCGTCCAGCACCTGCAGCAGGATATTCATGACATCGGGATGGGCTTTCTCGATCTCGTCAAAGAGGATGACGCTGTAGGGCTTCCTGCGGATCTTTTCCGTCAGCTGACCGGCCTCATCATAGCCCACATAGCCGGGAGGAGAACCGATGAGCTTGGAGACGGCATGCTTCTCCATATACTCAGACATATCCACCCGGATGAGAGAATCCACGCTGTGGAACAAATCGTCTGCCAGGCACTTGACAAGCTCCGTCTTGCCCACACCGGTAGGACCGACAAAGATAAAGGATGCAGGGCGCTTCTTCACGGTGATACCCACCCGATTTCTGCGGATGGCTCTTGCCACGGCATCCACAGCTTCATCCTGGCCCACGATATGGGCAAGGAGACGCTCCTTCAGACCGTGCAGCTGCTGATATTCCTGTTCCTTGATCTTGCTGGCAGGAATCTTGGTCCAAAGCTCAATGATCCGAGCCAGGTTTTCCATGGTCACAGCGGGAGCAGGAATCTTCTCCAGAGCCTCGATCTTATCCGCCACCTGGCACAGGCGGCTGCGGATCTGGGCCAGGCGCTCATAATGCTCTCCCTCCGTATCCTCGGTGAGCATCCGCAGCTCCAGCTCATAGTCATCCCGTTCCTTCTTCAGCTCTGCCAGTTCGCTGATCTGCTTGGAACGGAGATTCACATCGGAGCAGGCCTCGTCCAACAGGTCGATGGCCTTATCCGGCAGGAAACGGTCGGTAATATATCTCTCGGAAAGGATGACGCACTGACGGGCAATCTCCGGAGAGATGGTCACGCCATGGAACTCGGAATAGCTCTTTGCAATGCCCTGCATGATCTGCACGGCCTCCTCGATGGTGGGCTCTGCCACCATGACGGGCTGGAACCGGCGCTCCAGAGCCGAGTCCTTCTCGATATGCTTGCGGTATTCATTAAAGGTGGTTGCACCGATCAGCTGAATCTCTCCCCGGGACAGGGCAGGCTTCAGAATATTGGCGGCATTCATGGAGCCCTCGGCATCGCCGGCGCCTACGATATTATGCACCTCATCAATGACCAGAATGATGTTACCGCACTGCTTGATTTCCGCAATCAGACTCTTCATACGGCTCTCAAACTGGCCGCGGAACTGGGTTCCGGCCACCAGAGCCGTCAGATCCAGGAGGAATACTTCCTTATCCCGCAGCTTGTAGGGCACATCTCCGGCGGCGATCCGCTGGGCAAGTCCCTCGGCGATGGCAGTTTTGCCGACACCGGGCTCACCGATCAGACAGGGGTTATTCTTCTGACGGCGGTTCAGAATCTGGATCACACGCTCCGTTTCCACGTCTCTGCCGATGACCTTATCCAGCTGGCCATTTTTGGCTCTGCCGGTCAGATCCATGCAATAGGAATCCAGGAATTTATGAGCTTTCGCCTTCTTCTTATCGCTCTTTTTTTCCTCACCCTTTTCCCCCGCAGGGGCAGGCTTCTTACCGGAACGGTCACCGCCGAAAAGCTGATTCAGCAGAGGAAAGGTCGCAGTCTGGCTCTCAACCTCATCATCGTCGTGGGTATCGCCCTCGATCTGACCGAACACACTGCTCATCTCATTGCTGATGGCATCCAGCTCATCCTCAGAGATTCCCATCTGCTTTACGATGTCATCAATCTGGGGAACACCCAGGCTGCGGGCGCACTTCAGGCAGTAACCTTCGTTCATGGTTACGCCGTTCTCCATGCGGGTCATAAACACCACAGCCATATTCTTTTTGCATTTTACGCACATTTGGCTACGCAAATCCATCACTCCATTTCAACCAGGGATTACAGGGGCAGATCCGCCCCCAGTCCGCTATCCGGACTGCACTCAAAAATCTCTACCCCATCATTATACCACAAATGGGTCATATAAAGTCCTCCGGGAGGCACCGTGGGGCCTGCTGCCGTACGATTTCCCTCATCCAAAATTTTCCCGATATCCTCCGGGGCGATTTTTCCCTCGGCAGCATACACGACTGTACCTGCCATGGCCCGGGCCATATTATAAAGGAAACCGTTGGCACAAACACGCAGAATGATAAAGTTGCCCCGGCGCTCCACATGATAATAGTAAACCGTGCGGACCGTGGATTTCACATCGGTGCCCACAGAGCGCACCGCGGCAAAATCATGAGTGCCCACGAACTGATCCGCAGCCTTCTGCATGATCTTCTCATCCAGATGCTTGGGATAAAACCAGGCGCGGTTCACATAGAAGGGATCACGGAGCCGGGTATTATAAATCAGATAGGTATATTCCTTTTTTTCGCAGGAGCCGATGGCATTAAAATCCTCATGGACATCAAAGGCCTTCGTGACGCAGATATCCACAGGCAGATGGGTATTGAGGGCATAGGGCAGCCGATCCGCCGGAATGGTAGACTCCGTGCGGAAATTGGCCACATAGCACTTGGCATGGACACCGGCATCGGTTCTGCCGCAGCCGGTGACATGGGTTTTCTGTCCGGTGACCATAGCCACCGCCTTTTCCACAGTCTCTCCGATGGTGGGCAGATTCTTCTGAACCTGCCAGCCGTGGTAGGCTGTGCCCTCATATCTCAAGAAAATGACAATATTTCGCACAAATAGCTCCTTACAGGCCAAACTTTCTCAAAAGAACCATAAAAACGATCATCAGAATGCCAATACCCATGGCAAAGAAATCGTTGCGGTGGTAGCGCAGCAGCTTCATCTTGGTTCTGCCCTCGCCGCCCTGATAGCAGCGGCACTCCATAGCCGTTGCCAGCTCGTCTGCTCGGCGGAAGGCACTGATAAACAGGGGCACCAGAATGGGCACCATAGCCTTCACCCGGTCAAACAGAGAACCGGTCTCAAAATCCGCACCTCTGGCCTTCTGAGCGCTCATGATCTTATCCGTCTCCTCAATGAGGGTGGGGATAAACCGAAGAGCAATGCACATCATCATGGAAAGCTCATGGATGGGAAGGTGCAGCTTCTTCAGTGGGCCGAGAAGGGATTCCAGGCCGTCGGTCAACGCGATGGGAGAGGTGGTATAGGTCAGCAGGAAGGTGCCGGTAATCAGCAGCATGATTCTGCCTACCATGAAGATGGCACGAACCACACCCTCCAGGGTGATCGTCATTTTTCCCAGCTGCACCAGCACAGTCTGACCTTCCGTGAAGAAGAGGTTCAGAAATGCGGTGAAAATCAGAATCATCAGCAGGGGTTTCATACCCCGGAAAATGCTCTTCACCGGGATGTGGGAAATCTTGATGATAATGGCAAGGAAAACGATCATAGCACCGTAGCCCAGCCAGCTATCGGCAGAAAACAGGGCTACAATATAAAAAATCAGAAAAATCAGCTTTGCCCGGGGATCCAGACGATGCACCACAGAATTTCCGGGGAAATACTGACCGAGGGTAACATCTTTAAGCATGGACAGCACCGCCCTTCAATCGCCGGTATTCCGCAGCAGCCTGCTCCACCGTATAGACATTGTTCACGGGTACTCCCATTTCCCGAAGCCGCAGGAACACCTGGGTCACCTCCGGGATATCCAGGCCCATACCCACCAGCTCTTCTGCCCGCTGAAACACTTCGTCGGGTGTTCCGTCCAAGGCGAGCTTGGAGCCATTCATGACCAGCAGCCGATCCGTCAGCCTTGCCACATCACTCATGGAGTGGCTGACCATCATAATGGTGGCATTTTTGCTTTTCCGATAGCTCTCGATATTGGCGAGGATGCCTGCTCTGCCCACAGGATCCAGTCCCGCGGTGGGCTCATCCAGAATCAGCACCTCCGGTTCCATGGCGATAACACCGGCAATGGCCACACGGCGCTTCTGTCCGCCGGAAAGATCAAAGGGAGAGGCATTCAGCTGCTCCTCCGTCAAACCTACAAAACCGGCAGCTTCCCGAACCGCCTTATCGATTTCCGCCTCACTAAGGCCCTTGTTCTTGGGACCGTAGGCAATATCCTTATATACGGTTTCTTCAAACAGCTGATACTCCCGGTACTGGAACACCAGGCCAACCCGGAAACGGGCCTGCCGGGTAGCAGCCTTATCCCGCCAGATATCCTCCCCATCCAGCAGAACCTTGCCGGAGGTAGGCTTCAGCAGGCCGTTAAGCTGCTGCATCAACGTGGACTTTCCGGAACCGGTATGTCCGATCACGCCGATAAATTCCCCGCGATTTACCGCAAAGGAAACATTATCCAGGGCTTTATGTTCAAATGGGGTACCTGCACTATACACATACTGCAGATTTTGAACCTCCAAAACTGGTTTCAATCTCTTTTCCTCCTGTGGGTCAAACCTTTAATTCCTCATAAAGTGTCTGCGCACATTCTTCTACACTCAGCCGATCCAGGGGCAGAGAATATCCCTGCTTGTTAAGCTCCCAGCACAGCTCCACCGTATCCGGTGCAGCCAGGCCGATCTTATGGAGCAGCTCTACCTGGGCATAAATTTCCTTGGGAGTGCCGTCCGCCATGATCTTCCCCTCATGCATGACCACCACCCGCTGGGCTTTGGCTGCTTCATCCATATGATGGGTGATCAGAATTACGGTAATTCCCTTTTCCCGGTTCAGTCTGCCGATGGTCTCCATGACTTCCTTGCGGCCTCTGGGATCCAGCATGGCCGTAGGCTCGTCCAGGACGATGCACTTTGGCTCCATGGCAATGATACCGGCAATGGCAACACGCTGCTTCTGTCCGCCGGACAGAAGATGGGGAGCGTGCTCCCGATAGTCATACATGCCCACCTGGCGGAGGGCATTATCCACACGCTTGCGGATTTCCGGGCTGGCAATGCCCAGATTTTCGGGGCCGAAGGCCACATCCTCTTCCACCACGTTGGCAACGATCTGGTTATCCGGATTCTGGAAAACCATACCAACCGTGCGGCGAAGGTCGATCAGGGTATCATCATTGGCGGTATCCATCCCCCACACATGAACGCTGCCGCC
>JAZQQD010000067.1:0-2603 GCA_045628895.1 Faecousia sp. | reverse complement strand
TGATTATTATTGCGGCCTGATTGCTTTGCGTAAGCAGCTGGCAGCCTTACAGGATAAGACAGCGGCTGGTTCTGCCCGAATTCAGGCAGAAGCCGATCCTGCACCGGGAATCGCACGGATTCGGGTCAGGAACGCAGATGCGAATCATTCCTGGCAGGAACTGTTGTATCTGGTCAACACGAATCAGCAAAGCTGCATGCTCTCCTTAGAGGGAACCTGGCAGGTACTTCTGGACGGAGAAAACAGCTTCCGATGGCAGGAAAATTGCAGCATTGCAAATCAGGCTGAACTTCTGCCTGCCAGTGTCATGCTGTTGGGCAGATAAAGCTGCAAAGAGGGTTTTGAATGAAATTTATCTATGGTAAGCAGGATATGCGCACGCTGGATCAGGCCCAGGAGAACTGCATCCTGATGACCAACGGACTCGGCGGCTACTGCTCTGTCAGCACCGGCTTCTCCGTAACCCGTGGGGATCAGGGAATTTTGATTGCCGCAGTCACGGCCCCAAACGAACGCTGCACACTGGTGCACCGGCTGCGGGAGCAGCTGAATTGGCAGGATGGAACTGCATTCCTATCCACCCAGTGCTTCCGGGGAAACAATGCTCCGGAGGACGGATTCCATTATCTGACTTCTTTTGCCTGTGATGATTCTCCCCAGTGGTACTATGAAATCGGCGGCGTAACCGTAGCGCGGGAAATGGGCATGGCTTACGGTGAGAACCGAACCGCTGTCCGCTACCGGGTATCCAATGCGACTTTATCCGAATGCACATTGAATGTTTCTCCCCGTTTTGTCTGCAAACCGAAAGGAGACGTGCGCCGGCGAAAGGCTTCAGCCCAATGGGATGGGAAGAAGCTCTCCTGCGGCCGATGCCATGTATATGTCAGTGCAGATGTTCCTTTACAGGAAACATCGATGCAGTGGGAAACCCTATTCTATCCGGATGATGCCAAGGACGGAAGAAAGAAACACGGCATGGCATTCGGCTGCATGGAAGCAGCCTTAACCGTACTGCCCGGCGAAACAAAGGAAATGGTTCTTCTTTTCTCTGCCGAAGCGGAACCAGCTTCCGGCGTCCAGGTGCTGCGGGATTACCGAAGCCGCCAGCGCAATTTGGAGCAGCAGGCTCCCTTCCGGGACCCTACTGCAAAATTACTGGCCAGGAGCGCCGATGCCTTCATAACCCGTCGGGCTTCCACCGATGGAAAAACCATTGTGGCAGGCTACCCCTTCTTTGGTGACTGGGGGCGGGACACCATGATTGCCCTGCCGGGATGTGTGCTGGCCACGGGGCAGAAGGAAACTGCCGTAAGCATTCTGCGCACGTTCCTCGCCTATGAACGGGGCGGACTTGTTCCCAACCTTTTCCCGGAAGGCAGTCAGATGCCTATGTATAACACGGTGGATGCTGCTTTGCTGCTGATAAACTGCATATGGCTCTATTATGAAAAATACAAAGACGATGCCTTTATTCGGGAGGCTTATCCCGTTATGAAACGCATTGTCTCTGCTTACCGCCGGGGCACGGCTCACGGAATCCGAATGGACAGCGACGGCCTGATTCAGGCCGGGGAAGGTCTGGAC
Organism: Faecousia sp.; assembly: GCA_045628895.1. Lineage (GTDB taxonomy): Bacteria > Bacillota > Clostridia > Oscillospirales > Oscillospiraceae > Faecousia. Next base: position 1,016 of record JAZQQD010000067.1, on the reverse strand, counting down.
CAGGTGACATGGATGGATGTGTGTATCAACGGGATTCTCCCCACCCCTCGCCATGGCAAACCCGTAGAGGTCAACGCCTACTGGTACAATGCGCTGCGAATTATGGAGCAGCTGGCTCCCTTGGTTGGGGACGATAGTGATTTCTTTTCTTCTCTTGCCCATACCGTCAGGACATCCTTCACAGAAAAATTCTGGGTTGAGGAGCAGGGGTATCTCAGGGATGTTCTCTCCGGTACCCATGCAGATGACCAGCTTCGCTGCAATCAGATCTGGGCAGTCAGCATGCCCTTTACCATGCTGCGTCCCGAACAGGAAGCAAAGATCGTAGAAACGGTCTTCCGAAAACTTTATACCCCCTGCGGACTTCGCACCCTGAGTCCTGACGACCCGGAGTTCCACCCAAACTATGGCGGCTCTCAGCTGCAAAGAGACCTTGCTTATCATCAGGGGACGGTATGGGTATTCCCACTGGGTGCCTATTATCGTGCCTATTTGAAGATACATAAGTTCTCCCGGGAAGCCGCTGCTGCGGTTCGCCGCCGGCTTTCCGGTATGGAATCCATGCTTCGGGAAGGCTGCGTTGGTCAGCTGCCGGAAATCTACGACGGCGGTATCCCCACGGTATCAAAGGGCTGCTTTGCACAGGCCTGGAGCGTTGGCGAAATGCTGACGGTATATGCGCTTTTAGAAAAAATTGAACAAGAGGAATCATAATTCATGCTGGATAAAACAAAACGCGGCTGGTGGAAATCCGCCGTTTTCTATCAGATCTATCCCAAGAGCTTTCAGGATTCCAACGGGGACGGCATCGGTGATATTCCCGGAATCCTGAGCCGGTTGGAATATCTGGAAACGCTGGGCGTGGACGGCATCTGGCTTTCCCCGATCTGCCGGTCTCCTCAGGTGGACAATGGCTATGATATCTCCGATTATCAGGAAATCAGCCCCATGTTCGGCACCATGGAGGATATGGAGCAGCTCATTGCCGAAGGGAAAAAGCGTGGCATCTCCATCAT
>JAZQQD010000066.1:0-5617 GCA_045628895.1 Faecousia sp. | reverse complement strand
CCAATGCGAAATCGCAATAGGCTACATTAACCACGGTCATTGCGAACCAGTCCGCAGACTGGTGTGGCAATCCGTTCCCTCTGTACGCATTCGCCTATAGTGATGCATTTCGTTACATCATGATGCAGAGACGGATTGCCACGCCATCGTGCGCGATGGCTCGCAATGACGAGATGAGTTGTGCCAGCTGCGTCGATTTATGGCGCTTTCAATATTCTGGACTTTGCTGAAGATTGTTTGCTTACTGATAATACTCATCCAGCCACCACTGCTTGCCGTTTTCTTCCTGCATTTCTTCCGGACGCATCGTGCCATCCGGGTACATTTCATAGGTGAAATATTTTTCGTGGAACCATGAACCGATCATACAGCTTTTTCCCGTCAGCATATTTTCATAATGCTGATAATAGGAGGGAATCCCCTTATCGAAAAAGTATTCCTTCGTGACTCCGTTAAATAGTGTCCATTTGATCTGATCGATCAGCTTGGCTTCCCGGTAGGAATTTGCGTTTGGGGTTGTATAACTTGAGGGACTTTCCTCTTTTGCCAGTTCCTTCGGCGATCTTTGAGAACCGTATATATTCAGAACGGTATTCCAGTTTTCGTCCAGAAAATCTTCCATGGGGCTATGGTCATATCGAAGAAATTCATTTTCAGAGATAGGCTCCACATAGTCACCTGCCGGGAAAGGCTCACCCATTTGCTCCACCTCTAAAGTAGGCAGATACAACCGGTAGAGTGCATCGATACCTTCACGATGGGCATTGCGGAAGAAGAGGTAATCCCCGATTTGGGTGTCCAGCAACGTCATCCGGCCAGTTCCGTCTTTGACGCCGTAGATATAGTAATCATCTCCGAGATACAGAGCGCTTCCGTTCTTCACATGAATATTCTCGGCTAAGTGAGGCAGGTCAAAACCACTCAGATCGAAGGTAACGCCGTCCCAAGTGATGGCAGGCTCCTGATCTACGCTGCCGGGATGGACATAATCCTCCACCAGCCAGCGCCCATTTTCCTTTTTCAGAATCATAAGAGCAAGGCGAATCTTGTATCGGCTGCCATCCCGGTTAAATTGCCGGTAGTACATGATCAGAGGCAGAATATCCTCACTTTCCCAAGGCTCACCAAGGCTTTCCAACACATCAATACCGCAAAGAGAATTGCCGGTGAGTTGGAATCGGTTTTTGGAAATGCCCATCTCCTCATCCTCTTTTGTGATTTCCATATCCCAATCGGCAGGAAGGGTGGTGTATTCCCGCAGACGGAGATTCTTTCCCTCATAGCGCAAAAACGGCCTTACCGGTTCGTCACCATAGAGAAAAACGGCATTTTCATACTGCTGTTTCCCTCTGGCGGTGAAAATTACGTCCATCACGGCATCGTAATTGGTAAGTACATCTAAATACATGCTGCCGATTTTCTGGGAGTTGCCTCTGGCGGTTTCAAAGAAATATGAGGGGGTTTGGGTATAAGCGAGGTTGCAGTTCAGCCAGAGCTTTGCCGCTTCCTCAGTGATGTCCTCTCCGTTTTTGTCCTTGACCTCCAGCTTTTCTCTGGCATAGTCTATGGCGGAGGCAGGCATTTGAAGCTGAGAGACCTTCCAGGTGCCGTCAACAAAGCTGGCAGACCAGCGCATGAGCCTGTAGATAAGGAGGGGGGAGTTTAGGCTGCTGTCATAATAGCCGGTGAGAAGATTCAGAGTGTCTCTTTCGCAAGAGAGAACCGTAGTAGCCACATGGCAGTTTTTGCTCCCGGTGCTGTAGCCGGTATTCTGATAAACGGTATCGGTGAGGAAGTTTCGGAATATCAGAAAACGGATCATATTTTCCTCATACTTGGCAAGGGCTTCCTTTGTGAAAATAGAAGAAACGATTTCCTCGTAGTTTTCAATTTCCACATACTTACCGGGATGGTTGATATCGGGATCATAAATGCTCTCTCCGATACTTTTGAAAATGGTGCCGTCATAGGTATCATAGGGGTTGATTGCGGCTTGATACTTTTTCCACAGCTCCACAATTTCTTCGGTGACATCTTTGCCGGAGGCATCATAAACATGGCTTTCCGTAGCCACCTCGCTGCCGTCAATGTAGTTTATATGGGGATATTCAATTTCCTCGTGGGTTGGCTGGGTCTCTGGCGGCAGGGTAGGCACAGTGGTAGGCACAGTCGACACGGATTCCGGTTCCATGGGTACTTTCTGCGCGTCCTTTTTTGCTCCGGTGTAGGTAATCACCACAGCCAGAGCCGCAAGGATGACCACCGCAAGGATGGCGGAGAGGGTAAAGCGCTTCTGATTTACCACCGCATTAACCCGCTCTTTTAGGGACTTTTTGGTGCTGAACATGGCGGTGTTGGAAAGAAACAGGTCTTTGGGATTTGTTTCCTGTGCCACGGTGTCCACCAGCGTTTTTCCGTAGGACAGCCGCTGATCATCCCGAAGCCGCTGCAGGGCTCCCTCATCACAGGCCAGTTCACAGTCCTGCTTGCTGAGTATGGCTGCAATCCAGACAAAAGGATCAAACCAGTAGATGCACAGGCAGAGGCAGCGGACAAAAGCCCAAAGATTGTCATGTTGTTTTGCATGGGTCAGCTCGTGAGCCAGAACATGACTGCGTCTCTGGGTGTCTTCGGAAAACTGAGCGGGTAGATAGATCACCGGACGGAAAATACCGACAAGACAAGGAGAGGTCGCAGTCTCAGAAATCCGCACCGGAATGGGACACTCCGGGCAGGAAAGGGGCTGACTGCCTTTTTGGAGGTTTTTCGTAAAGGTAAAGTTGACGGCTGCAAACCAGATGGCAAGGGCAGCCATACCCAGAATCCACAGTCCTTTCAGAACCGAGGGGAGGGCAATGGGTTCCCATTTCTCGGTCTCCGGTGTCAGGTCTGCGGGCGTTTGAACCTGGGATTGGGGAGCAGTGGGGGCAGGCGCGGCTTCCGCAGGTGCAGCGCTCTGGGTGACAGCCGGGGCGGTAGGCGCAGGCTGCGCCTGTGTGGGTGCAGGAATAGTCACCGCGGGCAGGGGTTCCGCAGGGGTGTCTATGCGTTGAACAATGGCCTGCACCGGGGCAGACTGCTCGGCCTTCTGGGAAACGGTAAGTACGCTGAAGTCGAAGGCACCGATCTGAATGGGTACCAGCAGCCGAATCACCACCAGCAGCCAGAGACTGTACATCATCCGCCGGGGGATCTTTTCCCGGAAGAGGGCTCTTACCAGCAGAATGAGCAGAATCAATACGCTGGATGAGATCAGAATTTCTTTCATTTTGCGTTTTCCTCCGCATCCTTCAGGATTTGGTACAGCTCGTCAATGTCCTGCTTGGTGAGGTTGTTGCGCTGGGCCATGGCGCTGACCATGAGGCCGATGCTGCCCTGGTAGGCCCGCTTGAGAAGAGAGTCGGTCTCCTGGGCGACGACCACATTCCGGTCTACATTGGGAATGAAAAGCTTGCCTCTGCCCTGTATTTCATAGGTGAGGATCCCTTTTTCGCTCATACGCCGCACCATGGTGGCGGTGGTGCTTTTGCTCCAGCCGATCCGATCCTGCAGCTTTGGCACCAGCTCGGTGAGGGTCTGGGGGCCCTCCTTCCACAATACTTCCAGTACATTCCATTCGCTGGGGGTAACGGTCATCTGTTCCATAAGATCACTCCTGCTTGGTTTACTTTATAAATCAAATATAGCACAATGGTTTACTGCTGTCAACCATATTTTTTATGTGTGCAAAATGTATGCCTGGCGTGGATAAATGTACGCCATATATGGTGTTATCTACAAACTTGCAGGATGCCCCTTGCGAAAGCTGCATTTTTCTGCTATACTACCCCCAATTGAATAACCCATTTGAAATTTGCAGGAAATGCTTATGCAACCGAAGGAGTAACACTCTCAGGTGCCCGACAGGGTGAGGACTGCAGGTGGATGGGACTTTGGAGAATCGCATTGGATTGCGTGCCGAAGGGGCAAAGGGGTGACCCGAATCTCTCAGGCAAAAGGACAAAGTTTTGTACTTCCCTTTGGGGAAGAAATTTGTGCTTATGGCGGACTATGCTTTTCATAGTCCGCTTTTTATTTTTAGAAGGGAAGAAAGAAAAATGCAAATACTCAATTTTATCGCAGATGATTTAAACAGCTTTATCTGGGGCTGGTTCGGAATTGCCGTGCTGCTGGGCACCGGCATCCTCATGACCGTGCTGACGAAATTCTTCCAGGTCACCCATTTCGGCCATTGGATGAAGGAAACTGCCGGCGGCCTTTTTCAGAAGAACGACGCGGATAAGAACAAGGATAAGGCATCCATTTCCCAGTTCCAGGCTCTGTGTACTGCTCTGGCAGCTACCGTGGGCACCGGTAATATCGCCGGTGTGGCAGGCGCTATTGTTGCCGGCGGCCCCGGTGCTGTGTTCTGGATGTGGCTTTCCGCCTTCTTCGGCATGATGACCAACTACTCCGAAAATGTGTTGGGTATCTTCTTCCGCCGCAAGGATGCAAATGGTGAGTGGGCAGGCGGCGCTATGTACTACCTCCAGGATGGACTGGGCGGCAAGAAGGGCTGCAAGGCCATCGGCAAGTTCCTGGCCATCGCCTTCTCTGTCTTTGCCGTCATCGCTTCCTTCGGTATCGGCAACCTGGCCCAGGCAAATACCATTTCCGGTAATATGCAGGCTGCCTTCGGCCTGCCTCGCTGGGCTACCGGCGCATTCCTGACCATCGTTGCTGCCCTGGTGGTCATCGGCGGTATCCAGAGAATTGCTGCTGTGGCCGAGAAGATCGTTCCCTTTATGGCCTGCGCCTATATCCTGGGTTCCCTGGTGATTCTGGTTATGAACATTACCTCCATCGGCGCAGTCTTTGTGTCAATCTTCAAGTTTGCCTTTACCGCTCGCGGCATTGCCGGCGGCGCTGTGGGCATTGCCATTAAGATGGGCTTCAAGCGCGGCATCTTCTCCAACGAGGCCGGACTTGGCTCTTCCGTTATGGTGCACTCCGCTTCTGACGTAAAGGAGCCTGTCAAGCAGGGCATGTGGGGCATCTTCGAGGTGTTCTTCGATACCATGATCGTCTGCACCATGACTGCCATCGTGGTTCTGTCCTCCGGTGTGATCGATCTTTCCACCGGTACGCTGGCTGCTGCCTTTGCAGATGTCGATACCAATACGCTGGTGGCTTCTGCCTTTTCCACCTCCTTCGGCAGCTTTGGCGGTATGTTCGTCGCCATCGCTGTGCTGTTCTTTGCATTCTCCACCATTCTGGGTTGGAGCTACTATGGCTCCCGCAGCTGGTCCTACCTCTTCGGTGAGAAGTCCGCACTTATTTATAAGTGTGTGTTCGTTCCCATTATCTTTGTCAGCTCCGTGCTGACGGATGTGGCTCTGCCCTGGAACATTTCCGATACCTTCAACGGCCTTATGATGGTGCCCAACCTCATCGGTGTTGTGGTGCTGAGTCCGCTGGTCGTGAAGATCACAAAGAATTATGTAAACCGTAAGCTGAAGGGCAAAGAGGAAGCTCCTCTGTATTCCTATATGGATTAAAAAGAATCACGGGGTCTGTTAAAAGCCCGGGGTTTTGTGGGGGTTATTCGGGACGCGGGGCGGCAACGGGGGGACTCTCA
>JAZQQD010000065.1:0-4304 GCA_045628895.1 Faecousia sp. | reverse complement strand
TCACCCCTCCAAATCGGAGGGGTGAAAAAATCAAAATGTGGCAACATCCGGGTCTGCAGGGACAGCATCCTTGACAGAAACTGCAGTCAGAACAGGGCCCAGATCGCCCTTGTACAGGGGATGCTTCTCTGCCGTGATCTTCGCGGTGACCCCTACCCAACTTCTGGGCTTCAGTTCCTTGGACTTGGCATAGCGGCAGGGAATGCCGCAGAACTGGATATCCTCCACGCAGCAGGTCATAACAAACCGACCGGGAGCAAACATGCCGTTCTTATCCCGGCGGAGCATGGCAACCTGGCCCTTGAAGGCAACAGTCTTGCCGTTATACTTCTCCGGTTCTTCGGTCACATCCCGGTAGAACAGGGCATAATCCTCGTCGTTTATGGTAATGACCGGGGCATTGATATCAAAGGGCAGCGGATCCTCCACATCGTCAAAGGCGGTGGAGCCGTCGGTAAAGTCATAGAGGATATCGATGCGGCGGTTGGCAGCACGGGCCAGCTTGTGCAGAGGCATGGTATCCATCCCCTTTACCACCCGGTTAAAGACCACCATCTGGGCTCCCACCAGCTTGTCCATGACCAGGTTGCGCATATTGGCATTGTAGGCCATGAAGGTGGTGGAATCCGCAAACATGACCTCCTGGGCAAGGACCCAGTTTTCGGGGAACTTGCTATAGACGTCACCTACCAGAAGCATGCCGTTGAGTTCCACGACCACCCGCTCTGCTTTATGTTTCTTGGCAAGGGTCTGAAGTTCCTTTTCGGTAACCGTCTGGGAATCCAGCACATACTTATAAACATTCTTATGGGGGTAAGTGGAGAAGTCGTACTCCTCCTCACCCTCTTCAAAAACCAGAAGCAGCGTCTTTTCACCGGAATTAAACCGAGGATCCTCCAGCGTCTCCTGGATAAATTTGGTCTTTCCGGAATCCAGAAATCCGGTAAAGGCATATACGGGAATATCCTGCATGGCGTTCTCCTTACACGTTGAAGAGCTTTGCAACAGCATCTTCCTTCAGCTCTGCGCCAATGACGCACAGCTTACCGGTAATATCAGCAGAGCCTTCCCGGACATTCATTTCCTCAGGAACGAAGTCAAAGTGCAGCCACTTTCCGTCGGGAGTGGGAACAATGCCCTTAGCGCGGAGCACCATGCCGTAGTTGCCGGTATTCAGCTCATGCAGCGCATTGACAATGTCTTCTCTGGTATATTTCTTGGCAGTCTCCACGCCCCAGGAGGTGAACACCTCGTCGGCATGGTGATGATGGTGATGGTGATGATCATGGTCATGGCAGCCGCAGTCGCAATCCTCATCATGGTGATGATGGTGCTCGTGTGCTTCTTCCTCCAGCTTGGCAAGATCTGCTGCAACTCTTGCATTGCCTTCCAGAGCGGCAATCAACTGAGCGCCGGTGAGATCCTTCCAAGGGGTGGTCACTACGGTAGCTTCGGTATTGTGCTCCCGCAGCAGAGCAACGGCAGCATCCAGCTTCTCCTGGGGAATGGCATCGGTACGGGAGAGAATGATGGTGGAAGCAGACTCGATCTGGTTATTGTAGAACTCGCCGAAGTTCCGCATATACACCTTCACCTTGCCTGCATCGGCAACAGCGGCAGTATAACCCAGAGTCACATCCTCATTCATGACCTTCTTCACAGCGCCGATAACATCGGACAGCTTGCCCACACCGGAGGGCTCAATGATGACCCGATCGGGATGATACTCAGAAATCACCTGAGTCAAGGCCTTTCCGAAATCGCCCACCAGAGAGCAGCAGATGCATCCGGAGTTCATTTCGGTGATGTTGATGCCGGCATCCTGCAGGAAGCCACCGTCGATACCGATTTCGCCAAACTCGTTTTCGATAAGCACCAGCTTCTGGCCCTGGTAGCCCTCAGAGATCAGCTTTTTAATAAGGGTAGTCTTACCTGCGCCAAGAAAGCCGGAAAAAATATCAATTTTTGTCATAATAACACCTTCTGTACATAATATTTCAATTTATATTATACCACTTTTGTCAATGGTTGCAAGGTTATTTTTAAAGCTTTCTCGACAGCTTTTTCTTGTTTTAACCCGAAAACCGGCATATGATAGGCTTATGCGGTCAATCCTTCCCCTGCGGCAAACCGCAAGCCGCCGCCCTGCTGCTCACAGGACGGCGGCATTTTCATTTATACGACCGGGATCAGCAGCATCCGTTCCGGGTTTGGTGTCTGATCAAATCCGTTTGCTTTTTTGATCAGCTCTACTGTGGAACCGCAGCTTTTCGCCACCTGCCAAAGGGAATCCTCACCGGATCTGCGCAAAACCAGAGAGGGTCTGCCGGGATCCATGGGATGCTTTTCGCCAACGGTCAGCCCCGAAACCGCCGGCATGGTCTTTTCGGCCATGACCTGTTGGCTGAGCTCCATTTCCATCTCTGCCAGGTTTCCGGCGACACGGGGTGCTCTGGTCATTCCCGCAAGGAGTACCCCAGTCTCCCCCCGAGGCAAGGGCACCCGGCTGTTCCACCGGGAAGTCATGCATTGCAGTTTTCCTTCGGCATCATACCCCATCTGGGTAAAGGTACCTTCCATGCCTGCATAATTCTCTTCCTCTTCCCGGTAAGTTCTGGGCGGTTCTGCCGTGAATGTACAGTCGATGAGACCCATAATTTCCGTTCCGGCAGGCTGCTCCGCCGTTATTGTCTCGCTGCGGCTGTCCAGCACCGCCGGAATCCGAAGCTCTGTAAACTTCAGCTCCGCATCTCTGCCCAGTCCATAGCCATCCTCCGTCAGTTCCACCATTTCCTCATTCATAATGACATACTGGCCGGTAATACCGCACTTGAGACGCAGCATACCGTCCTCCGTCAGCTCCGGCTCCAGATTGGTCACGCAGCACACCACCTGTGCCGTGGCCTCCTGGCCGTAGTCACGCTCCAGCTCCGCAAACTGGGAAAAGGGAATCTCCAGATCCCGGGCAAAGAGCTTTTCGTCCGCTCCCCGGCACAGCACATGCATAAGTGCCGTTCCCCGGAATACCAGCTTCTGCCCCATGACCTTCTGCTCCGCCACTACCGGCTCAAGGCTGTAACGCACCAGTTTTTCCGGTTTCCCCGCTCCCAAATTCAGATCCTCGTCCAGCAGGAAATTCTTCTCCCCCGCTTCCCGCATCAGACGCATCGGATAACGATTTTGCAGGAGCTGTACCCCATCCGGTACCTCTTTCGCACAGGGAATCTCCACATCCCCCGGCAGGAGAGCCTGTCCGAAGGAGGCAATATTCGCCCGCAGCATCAGCTTTCTGGCAGAAAGGGTTCTGGCATCCACGGAGCATAACATTCCGGAGGTTAGGATCGCGCCCTCCCTTTCCTGCCGGGGAAACTGCCACCCATTCTGAAACGGGATCCAGGTCTCCATGGATCTCGGCTCAGAGCCATCCTCCGGGGCATACAGCACCCAGGCAAGGACTCCCCCGTTTACGCTCATGCCATCGTTGTTCCATTGCTTGCTCCGCAGGATCCACTGCCCCCAGGCCCCCAGCGTTCTGCCGATATCCGGCATTCCTTCGGGCAGTTTCACCTCCTGGGTCTGCTCCTGCTGCTGCCAGGCGGATACCAAGGGCGTCAAGCAGCTCAGCTTTGTATTCTCAAATTCCAGTTCCACGCCAACCACTCCTTGTAATTGTTCCTAAAAAAGCATATTCCCGAAAACGGGGAATATGCCTAGCATTTCTGAAGAAGCAGTACCCCGCCTGCAATGGCAAAGAGTCCTACACATCCCAAAAAGAATCCCGGTTTACAAAAACAGGAACACAAAAGCCCGATTCCAAAACCGCAGAGGAACACGCCCAGCAGCTGATTATTTCTGCACATAAAAAACACCCCCGGGACACTTTATGCCCGAGGGTGTGATTCTATTCTGTTGTCAGCCGCCTAAGTAAGCCTTCTTCACATCGTCGCTCTGGGCAAGCTCTGCACCGGTGCCGCTGAGGGTGATATTGCCGGTTTCCAGGACATATGCCCGATCAGCAATTTCCAGAGCCTTGCTTGCGTTCTGCTCAACCAGCAGAATGGTAGTACCGCTCTTGTGGAGATCCCGGATGATATCAAAAATCTGATCCACCAGAATGGGAGCCAGGCCCATGGAGGGTTCATCCAGCATCATCAGCTTGGGATGGCTCATAAGGGCGCGGCTCATGGCCAGCATCTCCAGCTCACCACCGGAAAGGGTACCCGCCTCCTGACAGCGGCGCTCCTTCAGTCGGGGGAACTGCTGGAACACCATTTCCAGATCCTCCTTGGAGACTTCCTTTCGGG
>JAZQQD010000064.1:0-18347 GCA_045628895.1 Faecousia sp. | reverse complement strand
TGTGGTAAGTCCACCACTCTGCGTATGGTCGCAGGTCTGGAAGAGATCTCCGAAGGCGAGCTGTACATCGGCGACCGTCTGGTGAACGACGTGGCTCCTAAGGATCGCGATATCGCCATGGTCTTCCAGAACTACGCTCTGTACCCCCACATGACCGTATATGACAACATGGCCTTCTCCCTGAAGCTGAAGAAGCTGCCCAAGAAAGAAATCGACGCCCGCGTGCGCGAAGCTGCTGAGATTCTGGACATCACCCAGTACCTGGGCCGTAAGCCCAAGGCTCTGTCCGGTGGTCAGCGTCAGCGTGTTGCTATCGGCCGTGCTATCGTCCGTGATCCTCAGGTCTTCCTGATGGACGAGCCTCTGTCCAACCTGGACGCTAAGCTGCGTAACCAGATGCGTGCTGAGATCATCAAGCTGCGTGAGCGTATCAACACCACCTTCATCTACGTTACCCACGACCAGACCGAGGCTATGACCCTGGGCGATCGTATCGTTATCATGAAGGATGGCTTCATCCAGCAGATCGGCACTCCTCAGGAAGTGTTCAACCATCCCTACAACCTGTTCGTTGCAGGCTTCATCGGCTCTCCCCAGATGAACATGTTCGACGCAAAGCTGGTTAAGGTTAACGGCAAGTATGCTGTTAAGCTGGGCGAGTACACTGTCGAGCTGTCCGAGGACAAGCAGGCTAACCTGACCAAGAACAATGTTGCAGAGCAGGATGTCACCCTGGGTGTCCGTCCCGAGCACATCTCCCTGGTTACCGAGGGCGTCGATGCTAAGGTCGATGTCCACGAAATGATGGGCTCCTCCGTCCACCTGCACGTGACCGCTATGGGCCGCGACGTCGTTCTGGTTGTTTCCACCATGAACATGACCGAGGCTGAGGTCAATGCAATCTCCACCGGCGTTACCGTGAAGTTCGGCTTCGGCGGCAATGTCTGCCATGTCTTCAACAAGGAGACCGGCATCAACCTGGAGGCCTAATTTCTCAAACCGAAAAGCCCCTGCCACCCGGCAGGGGCTTTTTTTGCCCATTTCGCCAGGAAACTGGCCGAAGTCATAATGGTAATATTTATAAGTATTTCTCAAAAATGGGGATTTTTTCTATATTTCCTATAAAGTTTTTTGGTTCATCGGCAAAATGAGGTGAAATCCTTGACAAAATGAAGAAAAAGCTTTATTCTAGTCTGGCGACACTGTATCTGTGCCGCATTCTTATGATTTTGAGCGTTAGGAGCAGATCATTATGCGCCATAGCGGTATTCTCATGCATGTTACGTCCTTGCCCGGTCCCTATGGTGTGGGCACCATGGGCAAGTCTGCCTATGCGTTTTTGGACTTTCTGAAGCAGGCCGGTCAGACCTTCTGGCAGGTGCTTCCTCTGAATCCCACAGGCTTCGGTGATTCTCCCTATCAGTCCTGCTCCACCTTCGCCGGTAATCCTTATCTCATCGATCTTAGCACCCTGGTGGATCAGAAGCTGCTGACAAAGCAGGAACTGGAGGCGGAAACCTGGAATGTGACCGAGGATCGGGTGGATTTTGGCATCCTGTATCAGGCAAAGTATAAAGTGCTGAGACTTGCCTTTTCCCGTTTTACCGATGATGCTGCTTTGGATGCCTTCTGTGAAGCTCAGAGAGCCTGGGTGTATGACTATGCCCTCTTCATGGCGCTGAAGGATGCAAACGGCGGCAAGCCCTGGCAGCAGTGGCCGGAGGAGCAAAAGCACCGTGAGCCGAATATGCTGGAGCAGATGAGCCGGGAACTTCGCAGCCAGGTTCGTTTCTACTGCTTTATTCAGTATCTGTTTTATACCCAGTGGGAACAGCTTCTTGCGTATGCCCACAAAAACGGCGTGAAGGTCATTGGCGATGTGCCCATTTATGTGCCCTTGGATTCGGCGGACGTGTGGGCCAACCCCCAGCTTTTCCAGATGGATGAGAATGGTGATCCCGTAGCCGTGGCCGGATGCCCCCCGGATGTGTTTTCCGAGGACGGTCAGCTCTGGGGCAACCCCCTGTATCGTTGGGATGCCATGGCCGAGGATGGCTATTCCTGGTGGATCTCCCGTCTGGCTGCCGCCGGACGGCTGTATGATGTGATCCGCATGGACCATTTCCGGGGCTTTGAGGCCTATTGGGCCGTTCCTTACGGCGACGAAACCGCCAAGGGCGGCAAGTGGATCAAGGGACCGGATATGGACTTTATCCGTACCGTGAAGGAAAAACTTCCGGATCTCGATATCATCGCAGAGGATCTGGGTTTCCTGACCCAGGAGGTGCTGGATTTGCGGGATGCCTCCGGTTATCCCGGTATGAAGGTTCTGGGATTTGCTTTTGATTCCCGGGATCCCAATGATTATCTGACCTATTGCTATCAGCCCAATACCGTGTGCTATACCGGTACTCACGATAATATGACCACCCGGCAGTGGTTCGATACCGCATCTGACGATGCAGTGGCGTATGCAAAGGAGTATATGGCTCTTACCGAAGAGGAAGGCTATGTATGGGGCGTGATCCGCACTGCGGAATCCTGCGTGTCAGACCTGTGCATTATTCCGATGCAGGATTTCCTGAATCTTGGCGCGGAAGGCCGGATGAATTTCCCCGGCACCCTTTCCAATTCCAACTGGACATGGCGCGGTTCCTATGATATAATGGCGCAGGAATTGGCTGAAAAAATTCATAATCTCACCAAAATTTATGGTAGAATATAAAAAAGAAATCCAAAGAATGGAGAATTTCTAAATGAGTTATAATTGCATGAACATCGTCAAGTGGACAGAAGCTCAGCTGAAGTACAAGTACGATGTTTCCCTGAAGGATGCGACTCCCCAGGAGCTGCATGAGGCTCTGGGCGAAGCTGTTATGATGGCCATTGCGGACAACTGGAATCACAGCAAGCACACCCGCATGCATCAGCGCAAGGCATATTACATCTCTGCTGAGTACCTCATCGGTCGCTTGGTATATTCCAACCTGTTTAATCTGGGTATTCTGGATGAGATGAAGACCATCTTCGCTAAGCAGGGCGTTGACCTGGCTGTGCTGGAGGACATCGAGGATGCCGCTCTGGGCAACGGCGGTCTGGGCCGTCTGGCAGCCTGCTTCCTGGACAGTGCCGCTTCCACCAACATTCCTCTGTCCGGTTACGGCCTGCGCTATAAGCACGGTCTGTTCAAGCAGAGCTTTGATGCTGAGGGCCGTCAGTTGCAGGCAGCAGATGACTGGACCCGCTACGGCGATCCCTGGTCCTTCCGCCGTGACCGTCACCGTGTCCGTATCGAGTTCCCCGATCAGGTCATTATTGCTGTGCCCTATGATGTTCCCGTCATCGGTTACGGAACCAATAATATTGGTACTCTGCGTCTGTGGCAGGTAGAGCCGGAAGTCGATCTGGACTTCGACGCTTTCAATGCCCAGCAGTATGCCGCTTCTGTGGAAAAGAAGAACAAGGCTGAGGATATCACCCGTGTCCTGTACCCCAACGACGGTACCGACGAGGGCAAGATCCTGCGTATCAAGCAGGAGTATGTTCTGTCCTCTGCTTCTCTGCAGGATATGATGCGTACCTTTAAGGATGCTCACGGCGATAATTTCTATAATTTTGCTGACTTCTATGCCTGCCAGCTGAACGATACCCATCCTGTTATGGCTATCCCCGAGCTGATCCGTCTGCTGATGAAGGAAGGCATGACCTTCGAGCAGGCATTCCAGGTCGCTCAGAAGACCTTCTCCTATACCAACCATACCGTTATGTCCGAGGCTCTGGAGAAGTGGTCTCTGGATATGCTGCGCCGCGTTGTGCCTGAGATTGCAGAGATCATCTGCAAGATCAACGACCGCCTGCGTTCCGAGCCCGACAACCAGAACAAGACCATCGACGAAAAGGTTGACCGCTATATCATCTGGGATGCCGCTCCCGGCGTACCCATGGTGCACATGGCAAACCTGGCCATCTATGTGGGTTCCTATGTCAACGGCGTTGCTGAGATCCACTCTCAGATTCTGAAGGATGACTGCTTCAAGACCTGGTATGCCAAGTATCCCGAGCGCTTCCAGAACAAGACCAACGGCATCACTCCCCGTCGCTGGATCGGCCTGTGCAACCCTGAGCTGACCCGTATGCTGCGGTACCGCATCGGCGGTGACTTCCTGAAGGACATGGATCGTCTGGCTGCTCTGAGGCCCATGATCGATGATGACATGGTTCGTCAGTTCAACGATATCAAGCGCCAGAAGAAGGAGCAGCTTGCCAAGGTCGTGGCTGCCAAGGAAGGTGTTACCCTGAACCCCGACTTCCTGTTTGACGTTCAGGTTAAGCGTCTGCACGAGTACAAGCGTCAGCTGATGAACGCTCTGTCCATTGCTGATATCTACTTCCGTCTGAAGAACGGCGAGCTGCCTAACTTCCAGCCCACCGTGTTCCTCTTCGGCGCAAAGGCCGCTCCTGGTTATGAGCGCGCCAAGGCTACCATTGCCTATATCAACCGCCTCGCAAAGCTCATCAACAACGATCCTGCCGTCAACGACAAGATGAAGGTAGTCTTTGTCCAGAACTATAACTGCTCCTATGCCGAGCATATCATCCCCGCAGCCGATGTTTCTGAGCAGATCTCTCCTGCAGGCACCGAGGCTTCCGGTACCGGCAATATGAAGCTGATGCTCAACGGTGCTGTGACGCTGGGTACTCTGGACGGCGCTAATGTGGAGATCGCACAGGAGGCAGGCATCGAGAACGAGTATATCTTCGGTAAGACCGTGTCTGAAATCAATGAGATCAAGGGCCATTACAACCCCCTGGCTATCTACGAGTCCGATGCACACCTGCGCCGCGCTGTGGATACCCTCATTGACGGTACCGTTCCCACCGACAGCACTCTTCAGGATCTGCACTATGCTCTGCTGCACAACGATAACTACTATGTTATGCTGGACTACGCATCTTATATCGATGCAAAGCTCCGCGCAAATAGCGACTATGCCGATCGCATGGCCTTCGGCCGTAAGTGCCTGCTGAACATCGCAAGCTCCGCAAAGTTCTCCTCCGACCGCACCATTCGTCAGTACGCCAAGGAGATCTGGCACATCGAGCCCACTGTTATGTAATGCAAAGAGCGCACCGTTTTGGTGCCCTCTTTTTATTTTGTCAAAATAGCCTCGCTTAAGTCCTCCGTCGCAACGGCGAATAAATTTGAAATTATTTTCGGCCGCGGCGTGTACGTGGACGAAAATACCTTACAGGCTGCAAGTGTGGAATTTGTTTTCTAAGGAAAACAAATTATGCGCGCAGCAGACTGCAGCCCTTTGTCGGAAAAACCCAAAGGGTTTTTCGACAGTTTCAAAAGAGCGTACCAAAAGGTACGCTCTTTTTTTATAGGGATATGGATTCCGAAAGGGTGGGATCAAAGGCCTCCTGACCGACGGCATATTGCCGAATGTGCAGCGAGTAGCCATTGGGAAGCTGTTTGGGAGAGTAGCCGGTGATCTTGTGAAAAACCCGGTTGAAGCTGCGCAGGGTGTTGAATCCGCAGCGCAGGGCAAGATCGGAGGTGGAGATTTTCGGATCTGCTTCCAGAATCCCGATGGCCTTGTCTACTTTTACGAGATTTAGATATTCCGAGAATGTCATTCCTGCGGAGTGTTTAAAATACCGGGAAAAATAAGCCTGGGACATATTCATTCTGGCTGCGGCATCGGCGAAGGTAATAAATTCACTTTCCTCGTCAATGGCCGAGAGCAGATCCCGGTAGGAGGCGGCAGTACTCTGGGTGGCTTCGTTTCGGATGGCAGTTTCCTCCTGCCGGAAGATGTCAATGAGCAGCTGCACCATAACGGCTTCAGCTCTGCGGTCATAATAGGGCCGACGGCTTTTCAGCTCTCCCAGAATCGCGTCGAAGCTTTCGCAGATTCCGTAATGATCGGGGAAAACCGGATTCTGAAGTCGAATATCCTGCCCCAGGAATCGGAGCAGCTTTCCGTCGATCTGGGCCACCAGCAGGGTGGCGTTGGCATCCGCGCTGATGTGATGGACGCAGCCGGAAGGGCAGAAGGCGGCAGTCCCGTCCGATAAGGTGAATCGAATCCCGTCCAGGGTCAGCTCTGCGTTTCCGTCTCGGCAGGCGATGAGCTCATATTCCAGATGCCAGTGGGGCAGGTTGTGGAGATTCTGGTATTTCCCAATCCAGATCCGGGCATTGGGATCATATTTTCTGCGTTCAAAATTAGCGGCCATAAATCCCTCCGAAAAGGACAATTATTAACACAAATTTATTCCGTTTTTCGGTAGAAAACCGAGAAAACAGGGGGATATAACGAAAAAATCTCGTTTTATCTTGCGTTTAAGGCAAAATAACAGTAACATAGAAAAATGGATATGTCAATAAATGTCCGTTATAGAGCAAAAAATTTCTTTCGTATTTCCGGAATCCTTGTAGAATATAACCAAGAGAACAAAAAAC
The DNA here is from genome assembly GCA_045628895.1 of Faecousia sp. Lineage (GTDB taxonomy): Bacteria > Bacillota > Clostridia > Oscillospirales > Oscillospiraceae > Faecousia. The sequence continues at coordinate 11,878 of JAZQQD010000064.1, read as the reverse complement.
GAAGGAGACGATTTCTATGAAAAAACGTGAATTCTGGTTTGTTGTGGGTTCCCAGTTCCTGTATGGTCCCGAGGTCCTGGAGACTGTGGAAGCCCGTTCGAAGGAGATGGCCGAGAAGCTGTCTGCTGTTCTGCCTTATCCGCTGGTGTTCAAGACCATCGGCGTTACCTGCCAGGGCATTACCGATGCAATCAAGGAAGCCAACTACCGGGATGAGTGCGCCGGCATCATCACCTGGTGCCACACTTTCTCTCCCAGCAAGATGTGGGTCACCGGTCTGAGCCTGCTGCAGAAGCCCTGGTGCCACCTGGCTACCCAGTATAACCGGGAGATCCCCAATGAAGAGATCGACATGGACTTCATGAATCTGAATCAGGCTGCTCACGGCGACCGGGAGCATGGTTTCATCGGTGCCCGGCTCCGTGCACCCCGGAAGATCATTGCCGGTTACTGGGAGGATGCCAAGATTCAGAAGCGTCTGGGCGACTGGATGAAGGCCGCTGTGGGCGTTGCTGCTTCTAAGGAAATGAAGGTCATGCGTTTCGGCGATAATATGCGGGAAGTGGCCGTCACCGAAGGTGACAAGGTAGAAGCCCAGGCCAAACTGGGCTGGCAGGTCAATACCTGGGCCGTGGGCGATCTGGTGAAGGTCATGAATGCCGTCACCGAGGAAGAGATCGATGCTCTCATGGAGGTCTACAAGGCTTCCTATGATATCGCCACCGAGGATGTGGCTGCCATCCGTTACCAGGCCAAGGAAGAAATCGCCATGAAGAAGATGATGGATGCCGAGGGCTGCATGGCCTTCTCCAACACCTTCCAGGATCTGTACGGCATGGAGCAGCTGCCCGGCCTGGCCTCTCAGCATCTCATGGCCCAGGGTTATGGATACGGCGGCGAAGGCGACTGGAAGGTCGCTGCCATGACCTCTATCATGAAGGCCATGGGCGAGGGCGGCAACGGCGCATCCGCTTTTATGGAGGATTATACCTATCATCTGGTGGAAGGCCAGGAGTATAGCCTGGGCGCTCACATGCTGGAGGTCTGCCCCAGTCTGGCAGAGGGAAGACCCAGAATCGAGACTCATTTCCTGGGCATCGGCATGAACGAGAAGGATCCTGCCCGCCTGGTGTTTGAGGGTAAGGCAGGCAAGGCCATCGTTGCCAGCCTCATCGATATGGGCGGCAGAATGCGGCTCATCGTCCAGGATATTGAGGCGGTAAAACCCATTATGCCCATGCCCAACCTGCCTGTGGCCCGGGTCATGTGGAAGGCTCTGCCGGATCTGACCACCGGCGTGGAGTGCTGGATCACCGCAGGCGGTGCTCATCATACCGTCCTGTCCTATGACGTTACTGCCGAGCAGATGCACGATTGGGCGCGGATGATGGATATCGAGTATGTCCATATCGGCAAGGATACCACCGTGGAAGGCCTGGAGCGGGAGCTGTTCCTCAACGACCTGGCATGGAAGCTGAAGTAAGGGGACACTATGGAACTGAAAAATACCGTATTGGGCATCGAGCTGGGTTCCACCCGAATCAAGGCCGTGCTCATTGACGAAAATCATATTCCCATTGCCTCCGGTGCCTTCGACTGGGAAAATCAGCTGGTAGGCGGCATCTGGACCTATTCTATGGATACGGTTCGGCAGGGCCTGCAGGCCTGCTATGCAGCGCTAAAGCGGGATGTCCGGGAAAAGTTTGGCCTGGAGCTGACCACGGTAGGTGCCATGGGCGTTTCCGGCATGATGCATGGTTATCTGCCCTTCGATAAGGACGGCAATCAGCTGGCAGAATTCCGTACCTGGCGCAATACCATCACTGGAGAAGCTGCCCAGAAGCTGACAGAGCTGTTCGGATTTAATATTCCCCAGAGATGGAGCATTGCCCACCTGTACCAGGCAATTCTGAACAAGGAAAGCCATGTGGAAAAGATCGCATACCTGACCACCCTGGCAGGCTATATCCACTACCTGCTCACCGGAGAGCGGATCGTGGGAGTCGGAGAGGCCTCCGGCATGTTCCCCATTGATTCCGAAACCCTGTGCTATGCGGAAGACATGGTGCAGAAATTTGACAGCGTGAGCGGTATGCCCTGGAAACTGCGCAGCGTCCTGCCCTTTGTTCGGATTGCAGGAGAGAGCGGCGGCTGCCTTACCGAAAGCGGCGCTTTGCTTTTGGATCCCACAGGAACGCTGCAGCCCGGTATTCCCGTTGCACCCTGTGAGGGCGATGCCGGCACCGGTATGGCAGCTACCAATTCCGTTCGGGAACGCACCGGCAATGTGTCCGCAGGCACCTCCGATTTTGCCATGATCGTTACGGACCATGCCCTGGGTGTCCATCGGGAGATCGATATGGTCACCACTCCATCCGGTGCTCCTGTGGCTATGGTGCATTGCAACAACTGCACCTCCGATATCAATGCCTGGGTCAATCTCCTTTCCGAGTTCGCGGATTTCATCGGTGCCCCCCAGGAAAAGGGCAAGCTCTTTACCATGCTGTTCCGCAAGGCCCTGGAGGCAGATCCCGATTGCGGCGGCCTTCTGAGCTATAACTATTTCTCCGGTGAAGGTGTTACGGATCTGGACGAGGGCAGACCTGTGTTTGCACGGACTCCGGATGCCTCCTTCAACCTGGCAAACTTTATGCGTGCCCATCTGCTGTCTGCCCTGGCAACTCTGAAGATCGGTCTGGATATCCTGACCCAGGAGGAAAAGGTGACGGTGGATAAGCTTTACGGCCACGGCGGCTTCTTCAAGACCCCCGAGGTCGGCCAGAGAATGCTGTCCGCTGCGGTGGGCGCACCTGTTTCCTGCATGGAAACGGCCGGCGAAGGCGGCCCCTACGGCATGGCGTTGCTGGCGGCCTATATGCTGCGGCAGGAGCAGGGGGAGAGCCTGGCAGATTACCTGGATCACAAGGTCTTTGCGGGTGCCGGTTCCACCACCCTCATGGCAGAGTCCCGGGATGTAGAGGGCTTCAATACCTTCCTTGCCCGGTACAAAAAGGCCTTCTCTGTGGAAAAAGCAGCGGTAGAAGCCCTGTAAAACAGGACAAAAAATAAAACGGCAGAATGTGGAGCAGTCCATGTTCTGCCGTTTTTCACGGAAAGGGTGGAATTTGGACGGGCTAACGAAAATAAGATAAGCCGGAGGTGTGTGTTATGATTTCCGGCGCGTGGCTTCTTCTGGGGAGTCTGCTTTGCTCCCTGCAGCTATCAAGCGGCAGTTTCCCCAAACCCTTGACCCAGGAGGAGGAAACCCACTATCTCGCCCTTGCCCGGCAGGGTGATCTGGAGGCGAGAAATGTGCTCATCGAGCGGAACCTCCGACTGGTTGCCCATATTATGAAAAAATACTACGCCCGGGGCGGAGACCAGGAGGATCTCATTTCCATCGGTACTATTGGCCTCATCAAGGGAGTATCTACCTTTGATGAGAGCAAGGGAGCCAGACTTGCCACCTATGCCGCCCGCTGCGTGGAAAATGAGATCCTCATGTATTTCCGCAGCCAGAAAAAGAGCAGCCAGGATGTATCTCTGTCGGACTATATTGACACCGGCACCGAGGGCACAGCCCTCTCCCTCATGGATGTGGTGAGCCAGGATGACGATATGCTGGAGAATATGAGCAACCGGCAGGCGGCAGGAGTTCTGGAGAGCGGCATGCGGCAGTGCCTGACGGAGCAAGAACGACAGGTGATCGCCCTGCGGTACGGCCTCGGAGGAAAGCCGCCCCTGCGGCAGCGGGAAGTGGCGCAGCAGCTGGGCATCAGCCGCAGCTATGTGTCCCGCATCGAAAAACGTGCTCTGGAGCAGCTTAGGAAAAAACTGGAAACATAAGGGTTGACAAGGGAGTTTTCTTGGGGTATAAGCTAAAGTAAGACTTACCGGAGAGAGATACCTATGATATTTTTACTTTTTTCGATATTAGCAAATTGCACCACCAGTATTTTTATGCGGCTGAGCCAGGGTAAGGTGAAGGCCAGAACCAGCCTGCTGTCGGTAAATTACCTGACCTGCAGCATTGCTGCCCTGTGCTTCGTGGAGGGAACTCCCTTTCCCGGCGGGGAGGGGCAGGGCCTTGCACTGCTTATGGGCCTCTTCAACGGCATGATCTACCTGGGTGCCCTGGCCTTGATCCAGTACAATATCCGAATCAACGGCGTGGTTTTCAGCTCCGTTTTTTCCAAGATCGGCGATCTGATGGTGCCTCTGGCGGCATCCATTCTGTTCTTTGAGGAGCGGCCTCTGCCACTCCAGATCCTTGGTGCCGCCATTGCCATCGGGGCGATTATTGCCATGAACTATCAGCCGGGTCACAAGCAGGAGCGTTTCCTGTTCCCACTAATGCTGCTGTTCATTCTGGACGGCATGGTGGGCACCATGGCGAAGATCTTCCGGCAGGTGGGAAACGGAGATCTTTCCTCCCATTTCCTGTTTTATACCTTCGGAATGGCATTCCTGCTCAGTGCCGCTTTTTCCCTCATTCGCAAGGAAAAGCCGGGATTTACGGAGCTGTTTTACGGTATTCTCATCGGAATTCCCAACTATTTTTCTTCCCGACTCCTTCTGTGGGCCCTGAAAACTGTACCTGCCGTGGTGGCCTATCCGGTGCGCAGCGTGCTGGTTCTGGTGCTGGTGGCTTTGGCTGGAGTGCTGCTGTTCCGGGAAAAGCTGCGTCGGGTGCAGTGGTATGCCGTCGGAGCGGTGCTGGTGTCCGTGGTGCTGCTGAGCATATAATCTATTTTGCGGAATTTGAAAAATAAAGTGTGTTTTTCTGCGGAGATAGGTCTGGAATCTCGCGGAAAAATTGATAAAATCGTATTAACTCAGAGAAGAAAGAAGGCATTTTTATGCTGAAGGTAACCCATCTTACCAAGCGATACGGCAAGGTTCTGGCCTGCAATGACCTGAACTTCCATCTGGAGCCGGGCAGCGTAACCGTCTTGCTGGGCCCCAACGGCGCAGGTAAGAGTACGCTGATGAAATCCGTCATCGGCTTTTTGCAGTATGAGGGCGAGATCACCGTGGGTGGTCTGCCCAATAAGACAATGGAGGCCAGAAGAATCTTGGGCTATGTACCGGAGATTCCTTCCCTCTATCCCAATCTGACGGTTTCGGAGCACATGGAATTCCTTGCCAGAGCATATCGTCTGAAGGACTACAAGGCTCGGGTGGATTCTCTGCTTACCAGATTCGATCTGCAGGATAAGCGCAAGAAATTCGGCGATGAACTGTCCAAGGGCATGCAGCAGAAGCTGAACCTGTGCCTTGGCCTGCTGCCGGATCCCGATTTGCTGCTGCTGGATGAACCCATGATCGGCCTGGATCCCCATGCCATCAAGGAGCTGAAGGCTGTGATTGAGGAAATGCGCAGCCAGGGAAAGACTCTGATGGTCAGTACCCATATTATTGACAGCGTGGATATGCTGTGGGATCGCGCCGTCATCATGCAGGGCGGTACCATTCGCGCCAATCTGACCCGGCAGGAGCTGGAAGCAGATGGACGCAGCCTGGAGAAGCTTTTCTTCGATGTTACCGAGGGCGGGGAAGAGACAGCGCCTCAGGAGGGCTGATCCATGAAATTGTTTTCTTATTACGCCTGGCATTCCCTGGTGAACCAGATTCGGAAGCTGTTCAAGACCTGGGTGCTGGTGTTCATTCTGGTATGCGGCCTGATGGGCGGTCTCATCGGCTTTGGTGCCGGTGTGCTTACCGATGCCGCCGAGGCCGAGAAGCCGGAGGAGACCGTTACAGAGGAAGAGCCGGGATTTCTGGAGCAGCTGGAGCTGACACCGATGGATGCGGCGGAGCTTGCCGCCGGAGCCGCAGTCCTGCTGATTTTTGTGTTCAGCGCTCTCAGCGCCGATAAAAACGGCAGCAAGATCTTCCTGCCGGCAGACGTGCCTCTGTTGTTTGCTTCGCCTATGAAGCCTCAGTCGGTGCTGATGTTCCGACTGGGCACGCAAATGGGTATTTTTGTGGTGGCGGGATTCTATATTCCCAATCTTGTCATCAATTTTGGCTTGAATTTTTCTCAGTCCGTTGCGGTATTGGTATTCTTTGTGGTAGCTGTGCTTATGAGCAAGCTGCTGCAGGTGCTGCTGTATACCCTCTGCGCTACCCATCGCAGCTGGAAGGCATACCTCCGTAAGGGCATCTATGCCCTGCTGGCGGTGATCGGTCTGTCCTATTTTCTGTTCTGGAAGCTGGGCGGTATCGAGTCTCCTCTGAAGGCTGCGGTTGCCTTCTTCAATGGGGAAGCCACTTGCCTCATCCCCATCTGGGGCTGGATCAAAGGGATCTGTGTTTTCGGCCTGACAGGAGAAGCAGGGAAGCTCTGGCTCTGCCTGCTGGCAACGGCCCTTGCTGCGGCCCTGCTGTGCCGGATCATTTGGGGCATCGATGCCGATTTTTATGAGGATGCCATGGCCAAATCCGAGGAGACTGCCGAGCTGATGGCAAAGGTGCAGTCGGAAAAGAGCAGTGGCGTTGCCGCTACCCGGAAGCGGAAAAAGGATCGCAGCGAGAAGCTGCGCCGGGACGGCATGGACCGGGGCAGCGGTGCCGTGATGTTCTTCCACAAGTCCCTGTATAACCGTTTCCGCTTTGCGCATCTTGGATTTTTTACCAAAACCATGGAGACCTATCTGGTGACGGCCTGCGTGGCGGCTGCTTTCTGCCGTTTCGTGGTGGATATGCCCTCCGGTGTCCCTGTAGCGCTGGTGCTGTCCGGTTTTGTATTTTTCCGGGCCTTGGGCAATCCCATGGTGGAGGATACCCAGATGGACTTCTTCCGGCTGATCCCGGAATCCACCTGGGGCAAGCTCTTCTGGTCGGCTTTGGCCGGCTCTGTGAACTGTGTTCTGGATCTGATCCTGCCTATGCTGGCAGCATCGGTGGTGCTGTGGGTATCCCCCTTGCAGATTCTCATGTGGCTGCCCTTTGCCGTGTCCGTGGATCTCTATGCCACGGCGGTGGGAGCTTTTATCGATCTTTCCGTCCCGGTATCCGCAGGAAAGATGGTAAAGCAGTTTGTGCAGATTCTGTTCGTCTATTTTGGCCTTCTGCCGGATGTTGCCATCATTGCCGTTGGTTTTGTGTTCCATTTCCCTGTAGTAGCGGTGCTGGCTTCTGCGGCCGTCAATGTGGGTCTCGGACTGCTGTTTTTGACTCTTGCGGCAACCTATCTGGATCCGAAGGGCGGCAAACTTCCTCAGACGGAGCGGGTGCTGCCTGCGGGTGTGCAGTTGGAAGCACGGAAACGGTTTTCCGGAATCGGTATCGCTGTGTTCCTGCTGCTTGTGGTCACCACCGCACTCCAGCTTTTGCTGAGCTACGGCTTACAGGCCTTTGCCCCCAGCGTGTTGGAGCAGGAATGGATCCTGTGGGTGCTGACCTTTGGCCCCCAGTATCTGGTGGGTGTACCTGTGTGCCTGGCGTTTTTGAAGAAGGTGCCTGCCTCCTCAAGGAGCAGCGAGAAAGTGACCCTGGGCAAGGGCGTGATTACCCTGTTTATCTGTATCTTCTTTATGTATGCCGGCAATCTCATCGGCACGGCAGTCAATGCCATCCTTTCGTCTGTTCTGAGTACGGAAACCATCAACCCGGTGGAAACCTTCGCCATGAACGGCAGCCTCTGGGTGCGGATCCTCTTTATGGTGATTCTTGCTCCCTGCATTGAGGAGTATATTTTCCGGGGGCAGCTCATTGACCGCATGCGTCCCTATGGCGGCAAGTTGGCAGTACTGACCTCGGCAGCTATGTTCGGCCTGTTCCACGGCAACTTCTCTCAGATGTTCTATGCCTTTGGCCTGGGCCTGGTTTTCGGCTATGTGTACCTGCATACCGGTAAGCTGCGCTACTCTACGCTGCTGCATATGTTTATCAACTTCTGCGGCAGTATTGTTGCCCCGGCACTTCTGATGCGCATGGATTCGGAGAATATGGCATCTGCCTGGAACCTTGCCTTCGGCGGATATGTGATGCTCATGATCGGCGGTTCCATTGTAGGACTGGTGCTGTTCTGTGTGTATCGGAAACAGCTCCAGTTTGATCGGGAGCCCATGGAACTGCCCAGGAAGGGAAGCCTGAAGACCGTATGGGGAAATCCCGGAATGATCCTGCTGGTGCTGGGATGCCTGGGATTGGTACTTATGAATATTTTCGGAGTGTAACAGAAAGAGCGGTAGACAGAAGTGTCTGCCGCTCTCTTTTTTTGCAAAATCTGTTTTTTCCTATTCCATTTCCAATAGGGATGTGCTATAATACAAAAAAGTTTGCATAGGCTAACTCCCGAGGAGGAGAAGTATGACTTTAAAGGAATTGAAGATCGGGCAATCGGCCCGGGTGGAATCGGTAGGTGGCGAAGGCGCCCTTCGTCAGCATTTTCTGGATATGGGTGTGATTCCCGGGGCGGAGATTACGCTGGTGAAGTTTGCTCCTATGGGTGACCCCATGGAGCTGCGGGTTCACGGCTATGAGCTGACACTGCGGTTGGAGGATGCCGCCAAAATTGAAGTTGCTCCCTGTGCACAGGGGAAATGCGGTCAGGAATCCGCCAGAAAGAATTCCCGGATCGAGCACCCCGGACTGGGCGAGGGTGGACGTTATCATGAGAAGGCGGCAGAGCATCCTCTGCCGGAAGGCACGAAGCTGACCTTTGCCCTGGCAGGCAACCAGAACTGCGGCAAGACCACTTTGTTTAACCAGCTTACCGGTGCCAACCAGCACGTGGGCAATTTCCCCGGTGTTACCGTGGACCGGAAAACCGGTGTTATTCGCGGTAATCCCAATACCGAGATTACGGATCTGCCCGGTATTTATTCCATGTCCCCCTATACCGCTGAGGAGATCGTATCCCGTCAGTTTATTCTGGACGAAAAACCCACGCGCATCATCAATATCGTGGATGCCACCAATATTGAGCGCAATCTGTACCTGACCATGCAGCTGATGGAGCTGGATGTGCCCATGGTGCTGGCGCTGAATATGATGGATGAGGTGCGCGGCAACGGCGGCGCTGTTCTGATCAACGAAATGGAAGCCGCTCTGGGCATCCCAGTGGTGCCGATTTCCGCCTCGAGAAACGAGGGTATCGCGGAGCTCATCGATCATGCCATTCACGTGGCCAAGTATCAGGAAAGCCCCGGCCGCCGGGACTTCTGCGATGAGGATGACCATGGCGGTGCGCTTCACCGCTGCCTTCACAGCATTATGCACCTGACGGAGGATCATTGCCGTAAGGCTGGTCTGCCGGTTCGCTTTGCAGCTACCAAGCTGGTGGAAGGAGATACCAAGATCCTGGAGGCACTGAACCTGGATACCAACGAGAAGGAAATGCTGGAGCATATTATCTGCCAGATGGAAACCGAGCGCGGTTTGGATCGTTCCGGTGCCATTGCGGATATGCGCTTCACCTTTATTCAGAATCTGGTGGAGGAAACCGTCATTAAGCCCCAGGAGAGCAAGGAGCATGCCCGCAGCCGCCGCATCGACAGTGTCCTTTCCGGAAAATATACGGCGATTCCTGCCTTCGTGGGCATTATGGGGCTGGTGTTCTATCTGACCTTCCATGTCATCGGTGCCTTCCTGCAGGGCGTGCTGGAAACTGCCATCGACGGATTTACATACCTTGTGGATGATCTGCTTGCCCTGTGGAACGTGAACGCGGCAGTTCACTCTCTGATCATTGACGGCATTTTCTCCGGCGTGGGCAGCGTGCTGTCCTTCCTGCCGGTCATCGTCACTCTGTTTTTCTTCCTGTCCCTTCTGGAGGACACGGGCTATATGGCCCGGGTGGCCTTCGTTATGGATAAGCTGCTCCGGAAGGTAGGCCTCTCCGGCCGTAGCATTGTGCCTATGCTCATCGGTTTCGGCTGTACGGTGCCCGGCGTTATGGCCAGCCGTACCCTGCCCTCCGAGCGGGACCGCAAAATGACCATCATGCTGACACCCTTTATGAGTTGCTCGGCAAAGCTGCCTATCTACGGCTTTATTACGGCTGCCTTCTTCCCGAAGTATAGCGGCCTGATTATGGTGAGTCTGTACTTCTTCGGCATCCTTGTAGGTATTCTGGCAGCGCTGATCACCAAAAATACGGCCTTCCGGGGAGAACCGGTACCCTTTGTGATGGAACTTCCCAATTACCGGATGCCCGGCATAAAGAATGTCTGCCAGCTCCTTTGGGAGAAGGCAAAGGACTTCCTCCAGAGAGCCTTTACCGTCATCTTCCTGGCAACCATCGTCATCTGGTTCCTCCAGACCTTCAATCTCCGTCTGGAAGTGGTTACCGATTCTCAGGAGAGCATTCTGGCCATGATCGCAGGCCTCATCGCGCCTGTGTTTGCCCCCATGGGACTGGGTTCTTGGAAGATTTCCACGGCCCTCATTACCGGCTTTCTGGCGAAGGAGAGCGTTGTGGCAACCCTTATTGTGCTCTTCGGCGCAGAGGGCATCGCCGGTGCCGTTCCTGCTCTGTCTGCGGCAGCTCTGCTGGTGTTTTGCCTGCTGTATACCCCCTGTGTGGCAGCCATTGCCGCGGTAAAGCGGGAGTTGGGCGGTAAGTGGGCGACCATTATGGTGGTGGCGCAGTGTGTCGTTGCGTGGATCTGTGCATATGCGGTGTACCTTGTGGGTATGCTGTTGGGAGCGTAAGCTATGAATTTACCGAGTTATCTGTTGTTGGCGTTGATTGCTGCCGGTGCCTGGTTTGCCATTCGTACTTATCGGAAATCCGGCTCCTGTTCCTGCGGAAGCTCCTGCAGCGGCTGTAACGGCAACTGCTCGTGCTGTAATAAGAAGTGAGGGAATGTATGAAACCGTGGCAGCATTTTAAAACCATTACCCATCATAAGCTTCTGGTGGCCCAGGGCTGCTTCCGAGTGGGACTATACTGGCAGGGAATTACGCATGACCTATCCAAGTATTCGCCCACGGAGTTCTGGAACGGCGCCCGGTTCTACCAGGGAACCCGCAGTCCCTACGCCGCCGAGCGTGAGGAAAAGGGATATTCCGAAGCCTGGATGCACCATAAGGGCAGAAACCGCCATCATTATGAATATTGGACGGACACCAATATGCAGTCCCATGAGTATGAGCCCATCGTCATGCCCAGGAAATACCTGGTGGAAATGGTGATGGATCGCCGTGCGGCCTGTCTGACCTACCAGGGAAAGAATTACCGTCCCGGGGCAGAACTGGAATATCTGCTCCGCGGATACGAGCAGTATCGTATGCATCTCCAGACCCGCCGGGAGCTTGAGTATATTCTCACCATGCTTCGGGACGCCGGGGAAAAGGAAACATTCCGCTATATCCGGGAAGAAGTGCTGGAGGGGAAGCCCTTTCCCTGGGAATAAAAAGAAAAATTTGAAAAAACCCTTGACTTTTTTCGATTATTGGGTATAATAATCAAGGTCAGCAGATTGCTGGCCACATAGAGGATTTGTGTAACGGTAGCACACCGGACTCTGACTCCGTTTGCGGGGGTTCGAATCCCTCATCCTCTGCCAGATTAAGACACCAATTTAGATGCAGAACGCAAAAAGTTCTGAATTTGATTGGTTTCTTTTCTTTTTGTGGCACTTTTGATAGAAAAAAGTACCAATATACCTACGAAAATGTTAACACGAGATTTTGATGCAAAATGGATGCAAATCGGCTTTTGAGGCCTATTTTCTGCGTTTTGGGGTATTTGAGCAGCCAATCTGGGCTGTGTCCCTCTTTTTTGCGGGATGAGTCTGGTACGAATTCGAAATTTTTCATTATTTTATCAGTTTTTTTCAAAAAAATAAAAAATTTTTTTGCCAACTTTCCTTAAATCGGGAAGGTTGGCTTTTTTTATTTTTCGGTACTTTTTTAACACTGAAAG
>JAZQQD010000063.1:0-2194 GCA_045628895.1 Faecousia sp. | reverse complement strand
ATCCTTCCAGGTGCCGATATCCTTGCGGGGTTTCTTGCCGCCGCGGCCAATGGCGAAAATAGCCTTGGCGAAATCAGGATCAGCTTCCAGCTTGGCGGCAAAGTCTGCGTCAAATTCCTTGGCCCACTCCAGCAGAAGAGCATATACTGTTGCGGCATCCATCTTGGCGATTTCGTTCTTGGATACATCCAGCAGCTTTGCATAGTCAAAGAGGTTGCCGGCGGGATTCAGCTTCTTGGGGCTGAACTTGAAGGTGGAGGCATCGGCGGTGGGGTTAGCTCTGCGCCAGTCCTCGTAGTTGGAGTTCAGCAATGTCATGATATACTCATAAACCGCCTGAACAGGGAAGCCCTCGGCCTTGTAAAAGGTCAAGGCAAGCTCGGGATCCTTCCGCTTGGAGAGCTTCCGCTTGGAGGTGCCATCCATCTTCATCAGCGGGCCGATGTGGACATACTTGGGCAGCTTAAAGCCCAGAGCCTGGAACAGCTGAATGTGGAAGGGCAGGGTAGCCAGCCACTCATCGCCGCGAACCACGTGGGTAGTGCGCATGAGGTGGTCGTCCACCGCGTGGGCAAAGTGATAGGTGGGAATTCCGTCGGACTTCAGCAGGACATGGTCGATGTTGTTCTCTGTGACCGTCAGCTTGCCTTTCACAAGATCGTCAAACTTGAACTGGTTTTCGATGCTGCCGGTGGAGCGGAAACGCAGAACCCAGGGGTTGCCTGCATTGAGCTGAGCCTGGATATCTTCCATGGGGCGGTCACGCCAAACGGCATAGCTGCCATAGTAACCGGTAGTCTCCTTGTTTGCTTCCTGCTTTTCACGCATAGCAGCCAGTTCCTCTTCGGTGCAGAAGCAGGGGTAAGCCATACCCTGGCAGACAAGCTTCTTGGCATAGACATGGTAAATGGCAGCGCGCTGACGCTGACGGTAGGGACCGTAATTGCCGCTGTCGCCATCCATGGTGGCACCTTCATCGAAGGAAATGCCGTAATGCTTCAAGGTGTTGATCAGCACCTCCACAGCACCGGGAACCTCACGCTTGGCATCGGTATCCTCAACACGGAGGAAAAGCACACCGCCGCTCTGATGGGCCATGCGCTCGGAGGTCAGACCCTGAACCAGATTGCCCAGGTGGACAAAGCCGGTGGGGGAGGGAGCCATACGGGTGATGACAGCGCCTTCGGGAACGTTTCTTACGGGATATTTTGCCTCCATGTCCTCGGGAGTTTCCGTGACATCGGGGAATAACAATTCGGCAAGAGCCTGATAATCCATAGTAAAAACCTCTTTAATAAAATCTTCCCAAATACTATAGCATTTTCCCGGAAAGATGTCAATTCGGGTGAAATGCTTTTTCCTTTTATCTTGCGTTTTCCCTATAATTATGTTACAATGATGCAAATTATTTTTGAAAAGAGGAACTGCCATGGCAGAGGAAATCGTAGCAAAGAAAAGAATGCTTTCCGGCATCAAGCCCTCCGGAGATCTGACTCTGGGTAGCTATCTGGGTGCCATTAAGAATTGGAAGGAACGCAGTGATGAATTTGACTGCTTCTACTTTATGGCTGACCTGCATGCCATTACCGTCCGTCAGAATCCTGCGGATCTTCGCCGCCGTACTCTGGAGCAGCTTGCCCAGTATATTGCCTGCGGCCTGGATCCCGAGAAGAACACCCTGTTCATTCAGAGCCATGTCCATCAGCACGCGGAACTGGGCTGGATCCTGGATTGCTATTCCATGTTTGGTGAGCTTTCCCGTATGACCCAGTTCAAGGATAAGAGTGCCAAGAATGCGGATAATATCAACGCCGGTCTTTTTACCTATCCCGCGCTGATGGCGGCGGACATTCTGCTCTATCAGGCAGATCTGGTGCCGGTTGGCAGCGACCAGAAGCAGCATGTGGAGCTTTGCCGTGACATTGCGACTCGCTTCAATAACATTTACGGCAATGTGTTTACGGTGCCAGAGCCCTTTATTCCCAAGACCGGCGCGCGTATCATGAGTCTGACCACACCCACCAATAAGATGTCCAAGTCCGATAAGGATCCCGGCGGCTGCATCTATCTCATGCAGACGCCCGACGAGATCATGCGCAGCTTCAAGCGCGCCGTGACCGACTCGGATACGGGCCGCTGCGTTTTTTACGATCCGGAAAACAAGCCCGGCGTTGCCAATCTTATGCAGATCTAT